>JACQPT010000030.1 GCA_016207415.1 Ignavibacteriales bacterium | reverse complement strand
GTGTCAGCCATGATGCGCATATCGCAGGCCAGTGCGACGCTCATGCCAGCACCTGCGGCGACCCCATTGATCATGCCGATGATGGGTTTTTCCATCGAGCGCATTTTTCGGATGATGGGATTGTAGCTTTTCTCGAGAGAGTCTTTCAACGATCGGCGGCTTTCGCTGCCCGAATGCTCTTTCAGGTCTTGTCCGGAACAGAAGGCTTTGTCGCCAGCACCGCGAATGATGAGACAGCGGACGCCAGAATCTTTTTCTGCCTCTCTCAGCGCGGCGTTCAAATCCTTTTTCATCTGTTCATTGAAAGCATTGTAGACTTCGGGCCGATTCAAGGTAATCGTCCCAACGTCGTTCTTGGCGGAAACGAGGAGCGTAGAAAAGTCAGGCATCGTTACTCCTGTGAGTGATTCTCCAACAAAACGATCTGTCCGTCAAAATCGGTGACCACAACGCGTCGGTCGTCTAACGGTGCAACAGTATTCACGATCGTGTTGCTGATTTTGTGTACCCATTTGACCGTCCCATCTTGGGCGTCGAGTGCAAAGACCGTTCCATTCTTGTGGCCGAAAAACACGACGCCATCTTTCTCTTGGGGCATCGATGGATCGATATCGTACCCATATCCGCAATGAGTGGCCCACACGAGCTCCTGCTCATTTGAGAACGACGAAAAAGCAAAAAGAGTGTCGTTCATGCATTTTGCATAAATTCTTTTGCGATCATTAGAGATGCCGAGAGCTTCACGAACCTGATGCTTTTTGCTCCTCCACAATTCTTTGCCGGTCGTTGCATCGAGAGCAGTCATCACACGATCCGGCGCCACAATAAAAAGCCGATTATCGACAGCGACAGGCCAACATGCGGCGGGAGACAGGTTGAGTGTTGGACTGCCGTTCGACCATTTCCACGCAAGCGAGCCATCTTTGAGATTCAACGCGTAGAGATATGTATCCCAAGCACCAAACACCACTTTTTCTTGATGAACAAGTGGCTTTGTTTCAACAAAGGCGGATATTCTGGAGTATTCCCATTTCAATGATCCGTCACGAAGGTGAAGGGCCCGGAATTTTCCATCGCTTCCTCCGATGTAAACGATTTTTTCATGAATCGTCGGACATGCAACAACAGGCGCAGAGGTTTGAAATTTCCAAACGAGTTTTCCTGTGAGAACCTCAAGACAATAAATCCAGCCGTCGGATGAACCGAAAACGACCTTGTCCTCCGATAAAGTGGGCGTCGAATACACAGCCGCTCCAGTCCTGAAATGCCATTGCATTGTACCATCTTCCAACAAGTAACATCCCACGATGCCGCTGCTGTTGCCGACGATGACACGATCATTCGAAATAACCGGGGCTGTGGCGATGGTAAGCCCCGTTGGAACGACCCATCGAGGCTTGACATGTGGATACGTGCTGTTCAATGAGTAATCAGGCCGTGGATAAGAAGCCGTTTCTGCGCTGAAATCGATGCTCCGGAGGGAGATCGCATGCCATGCAGGCAATGTTTCAGTGCCTACGGTTCTCTCGAAGAAAAATATGGAGTCCCGGTCAACCCGTGCAATGGTGAAACCGCCGAGAGGATTCCGTGCGCGCAAGTTTGAACGGCCCATCACACCCGGGATCCCTTCAAAATCCATTTTTCTATTTGTATGCCCGTGACCGACCAAGGCAGCCTTTGTGTCAAGCTTTTTCAATCGATCGGTCATTTCGTACCAATTGTCGAGTTGGGGGGTGAGAGGGTAGTGAGTCACGAAAAATAACGGCGTGCCTTTGTCGGGCAGGCTTGAGAAGACAGAATCAATCCATCGCAAATCCTCGGGGGCGAAATGCCCGTCTCCCATTCGCATGATAGGTCCTTCATGCAAACCGATGAAGACGAAACCGCCGTACTCAAAGACAAATCGATCCGATCCAAAAACTTCTGAGAACCTTGTGCATCCGGATTCCGACCATTTGGTATCATGATTCCCCGGCACGATGTAATATGGTTTCTTCAGATTGTCGAGAATGGCTTTTGCCGTGTCGAATTCGGCATTCCAGCCGAGTTCCGTAATATCCCCTGAAAGTAAAACGAAGGCCACACTATCCATCGAGTTGATGTCCCGCACGGAAGCTCGCAAATCATCGGCTCCCGTTGTACTGCCAACGTGGGTGTCGCTCAGCCACGCAAAAAAGAATGTCTTAGTCTGGGCATTGGAGAATGAAAAGAACCAAAGAGAGAACAGAAAGCGAAAAAAGAGATGCTTCATAAGGATCTACTTATTTCACCAAAGCCATTCTTTTGCTTGCGATGAAATACCCCTGCGTCAACCTATAAAGATAAATCCCCGAAGGCAAAAAGGCTGCGTCGAACACCATTTCGTGCAAGCCGCGTTCTTGCTCCTGCTGAACAAGTGAGGCAACTTCTTTGCCAAGAATGTCGAACACTTTCAGGGTCGTGATACCCGATTGAGGAAGGCGATACTGTATTCTCGTAACAGGGTTGAACGGGTTGGGGAAATTCTGTTCGAGCGAAAAATCCGCTGGAATGCCGGTCTCACGCATAAGGCCAGTCGTGGACAAAGAAAGTTCCCATGCGTCGTTGAGTAGGTTGCCGCTCGTGCCTCCGAAGATAATCATTTTGTTCGTTGACGGAACGTAGATTGCCGTATGGCCCTGCCGCGCGGACGGCTTGAGAGATCCTTGAAATAGAGGAAACCAGGAATTGTCGCTCAAAGAGAATTGCCAGAGCTCTTCCGAGGTTCCGGCTGCCGTTTGTCCGCCGTACATGATCACCTGACCATTGCCGGCATAAACAATGGAAGCAAAGTATCGACCTGAAGGTTTCGTGGTAGGTGTCAGGTCAGTCCACTGAAATGCATCGAGGTCTAAAGACCATATGTCGTCGAGCGGTCCAGACCTTTGCCCTCCATAAATGATCATCTTCCTATTTTCTGGAGCGAAAGTTGCACTGTGCAAGCAACGGAGCCCAGGGTTCGTTGCGTAAGTTTGATTACTCCATTTCGAGCTGTCCACGTGAAAGTACCAGGTATCTTTGTAACGCCCACTGTCGGATGTGAAACCTGCGAAATTTACGAGCCTTCTTTTTGAATGATCAAGAATTGCTGCAGTTCCGTATCTAGTGAGCGGCGCGCCAGAGACATTGCCGTTCGCCCACAGTTGAATCCAGGTGGAATCCGAAAAATTGAATGCCCAAACATCATTATAGAGTCCGGATCCCTGTCCCGACCAAACAAGCATCCGGTTCAAAGCCGAATCCATCATTGCATTGTGGGAAAATCGCGATTGGGGGATGGTGCTTGTGGAGGGCGCTATCATCTGCCAGGACATAGTTGAGAGATTCAACGCCCAGAGGTCGTTTTTGTTGCCCGTAGAATCGACTCCGCCGAAGACTACCATTTGGTTCGCCATGGGATCGTAAACTGCTGATGCGTTTCTTCGCGGAGTTGGATCGTTAGTCGTAGGCAGCAGATTCCACGTTTGAGCAAACGTGCTGGCTGAAGAAACTCCGATAAGACTGAAAATGATGGGAAGCCTGAGTCTCATAATCAGATTGTTTAAGGCTCTGGGAGTTGGGCTAGTCGTTCTTTGGTCGTTTGAATTTCTTTTTCTTACCCGCAAATTTGTCTACAAACTCACCGAGCAGCTTACGCCAGTCTTGGTTTTGCCTTGGAGGAGCCGTTACATGAGTCGGTTTGACCTCGGTGTGTTGACGCCGGGGATAGCTGCTTGCAAATCCATGAGTTTGCTGAGGACGCTGTTGTCTCGGCTTCCCACCCGCGTGATGTCCGTGAGGTTGGCCGCTGCGACGCGATGGCCCTTGATGTTCAAAGCGCCTGCGTTCGCTTCGATGGTGTTGTCCCGGGCGATCGTGCACATGGGGGTGGGTACTTTGTGAGGGAGGATGTGCTTTCTCGACTTTTGAGTAGTCGAATCCCGGGAATTTTTTCAGTTTGTACCTTCTTGACGTGAAATGCTCGAGTTTTTTGAGATGCTTCAGTTCATCGCGCCCAACAAACGTGATCGCATCTCCCGTTGCAGCTGCCCGTCCTGTCCTGCCAATGCGATGAATGTAGTCTTCCGGAAATGAGGGGATGTCATAATTCACGACATGAGAGATCCCATCGACATCAATGCCGCGGGCTGCCACGTCCGTCGCAACGAGGACTCTGTAGTTGCCCTGCTTGAACCCCGCCAAAGCGCGCTGGCGCTGGGCTTGTGTCCGGTTCGAGTGAATGGCGACCGATTTGATGCCCCTTCTCTCTAACCTGTGGGAAATCTTGTCTGCTCCGTGCTTTGTTCGCGAGAAAACAAGAACTGATTCCATTTTTTGTGTATCGAGCATATGGAGCAACAGTTCGAGTTTCCTTTCCTGGGGAGCTGAGAAGAAATGCTGGCTCACGGATTGAATCGGAGTCCTTTGCTCGCCAATTTCAATGAGCGTCGGATGCTTCTGGATAGCCGACATCAGCTCGCGGACAGGCTTCGAAATTGTTGCTGAGAACATAAGCGTCTGTCGTTCGCGGGGAACGTACGAAACGATTCTCCTGACGTCTTGAATGAAACCCATATCGAACATTCGGTCCGCTTCGTCAAGAACCAGGACTTCGATCTTTGAGAGATTCAGGCTTTTTCTTTGGAGATGGTCCAGCAAACGGCCCGGTGTAGCAATCACGATATCGACACCCCGATGCAAATGTCGGAGCTGATTGTGCATATTCGTGCCGCCGTAAATGGCGAGCGTGCGAGGATGGAGGAATCTCCCGTAGGTAGAGATCGAATCTTCGATTTGTTGTGCGAGCTCGCGCGTTGGCGTCAGAATAAGAGCCCGAATATGGTGCTCTCGTTTCTGGGCTTCTGTTCGCTGGTCTAGCCGGTGGAGAATAGGAAGGACGAAGGCTGCAGTTTTCCCTGTTCCTGTCTGAGCTGTCCCGATGATGTCCTTTCCTGAGAGAGCTATCGGTATTGCGCGGGATTGTATTTCTGTCGGTGCAGTGTATCCTGTTGCGAGTATTCCTTTGACGAGGTCGTCGGCAAGGCCTAAGGTTTTGAAGGGCATGAGATGTCCGATCGCTTAAGAAGCATGAGTACGGCTGTGGCCGAGAGGAGAAAAGGAGGCGAACACATCACGCTGATGTTCCCCATCGCAGGTTCAGCTGTTAGAGGTACATCACAATCTACACAAAAGACCCTGCAGATGCCACGTGAATCTCGCAAACTCGCGGGATTCATCTTGCCGAAATGACCTTTTGCTTGTTGAGGGTTCTGATATACGCAACAAGATCGCTCAGTTGATCTCTGGAGAGCGTTTTACCAAAACCCGGCATGCGAAGGCTTGATTGACCCTGAACGATGAACTTCTCCAGTGTCGCATCATCTATTGTGTTTGCTATCTCTGCGAGGACAAGTTTCGTTGGCGGAGCTCCCTTGCCAGCTTCGCCATGGCATGATTTGCAATAGGTGTCGAAGACAGCCGCTCCCAACACAATTCCCCGGCCCTCTGAAAAGATCTTGCCGAATTCCACAGGTGGGATTAATTTTCGAACAGGGGGGACGCTTTTTAGGTATTGGAACACAGCTCTCAGGTCGTCATCCGGCCACAAGCCAATATATGCGTATGGCATATGGCCTACGAGCACAGTACCGTCCGGTCGAATGCCTATGCGAACTGCGTCGAGAAACTGCGCTTCAGTCCAAGATCCGATTCCGGTTTCGGGATCCGGCGTAATGTTTCTTCCGAATGCGAATGTCGGCGCATCGTAAGGCTGACCGGGACCTTTTTTGCCAAACGGGAAATTCCCGCCCGACAAAAGGCTATCCTTGTAAAACTGTCCCGTGCTCAAATCGACCGCTGAGTGGCAATCCATGCAGAGAGAGGCGTGCGCGGTGAGATATTTTCCCCATTCAACCGTTACACCACGGGGCGGCGCTTTGACGACTTCTTTGATTTCCGGTTGAGCCTTCATGATACCAAAACTGAACAGAGCTTTCGCAACGAGGGAGGGCTCATGTGGAGGAACGCTGTTTCTTACGGCCGGAAGGCTTCTCAGGTATGCGACAAGCGAGAGAACGTCATCATCAGACAGACCGTTGAACCTTTCCGATGGCATAATGAACGCGGGCCGCCCATCTTTTTTGATTCCTTCGCGTAGAAGACGAACGAGCTCGCCGTCAGTCCAGGTTCCTATCCCTGTTTCTTTGTCGGGAGTGATGTTGGGAATATACCACACACCGAACCCTGGACCCAAGTCTCTTAAGTCTTCAACCGCCCCTCCAGAAGGAAGACCAGCCGGACTTCTGTTTTCGCCATGACACTGCCAGCATTGCGCACTTGTTTCATAAAGAAATCGCCCCCGCGCCATGGAAGCCGAATCTGTAGGCGCATTCATCTGCGGTACTCGTCGGTCGACGGAATTATCCCACGATACGGTCACATAACCGACGAGCAAAAAGAGCAGGGCAAGTATTGCTCCAATGATAAAGCTTAGAATTTTGAGAATTCGTTTGAAGGGCGGCGTCATCGACTACTTTGCGTTGGCTGGTGACCCTTGACGGAGCACTTTCTTGAGGCCGTGGCGATTTGCGTAATGAGTAACAGCACTTTCAGTCCGACCGAGTGCTTTGGCCAGCTCTTCGTACGTCATACGGTGAAAGTGTTTTTTCAAAAACCGTTCTTCCTGTTTCTTCCACGGCCGGCTGCTTTTGAAGCCCCATCGGCCAATCCGTGTACGAAGGGCGCTTGCCGAGAAGCCCGCTTGCTTGGCTATCTTTGTGGCTGACACACCCTGCTCGTACAATCGGCGCACGAGGGATCTCTCTTCTTGTGAGTACGGCTTCGGTTTCTCGCGCGTCAATTTAAACTTGCTTGCACGCGCGCGCACGGAGTGAACGGAACGGCGCAAGGTGTGAGCAATCGATCGTGATTTCTTCGTTCCGTAGTTCTTCCTGATGTACCTGTCCTCGAAGACTGTCCATGGACGGTGTTCTTCAGCAAGCACGCCGAGTTGCCTCGCCTGTCCCGCGACACTCGTTTGCGTGCGCCGAAGATAATCTGCCACAAATTTTCTGCCATTTCTTTTGTAATGCTTCTTGAGAAACCGGATCTCCTCCTCTGTCCATTTTCGCAACACGCGTCGCAGCTTTCCGCCTCCCACCAGGGCAGCTTCGGATTCGTCCCGTGCGTCATCGTGTTGCATCAGGTCTGGCGGCTTACTCAGGGAGTTTGTTGTCTCCATCCACACACGCGCAATCAATTCATTGCTCAGTTCTTCTTGAAAGGCCAAAATGGTTGCTCATTCGGTGAGCGTTGATCGTCGTAGTTGGTCGTCGGAAAAGGCGTTGAGAAGGAACCGTCACCGGCGTTCCCGTGACTCATCTCCCTTTCCACGCGGGTTTTCTCTTTTCTGTGAACGCGCTCATTCCCTCTTTTTGATCCTCGCTTGCGAACAGCAGATAGAAATTCTTCCTTTCGAACTCGAGGCCACTTTCGATCGTCGTATCGAACGATTTCAGCACGGCTTCTTTCGCCAGACGGACAGCGAGAGGCGGTTTACTGGCGATTTCTTTTGCAATATCTTTGGCTTCTTCTAGATAATACTCAACGGGTACGACTTTGTTAATCAGACCCCAGCGAAGAGCTTCCTGGGCACCGATAATCTTTCCCGTCAATACCAGTTCCATCGTTTTCACCTTCCCGACGGCACGGGTGAGCCTCTGCGTGCCTCCCGCTCCCGGCATCACGCCGATATTGACTTCAGGTTGACCGATGTTCGCGGTTTCCGAGGCAATCACAATATCACATGTCATCATCAGCTCACATCCTCCACCCAAGGCAAACCCGCTAACGGCTGCGATCAGGGGTTTCTTGAATTTGCGGATTTTGTCCCATCGGGCAAACTGATCTCGTATGAGCATTTCCATTGCCGAGGCCCCAGCCATCTCTTTTATGTCCGCACCGGCGGCAAAAGCTTTTTCGTTGCCCGTGATGATAACACATCGCACGTCGTTGTCCTTGTCGAGTGCCTCGAGCGCTTCGACAAGTTCTTGCATCAACTTGATATTGATCGCGTTGAGCACATCAGGTCTGTTGAACTGAATTACTGCATATCCAGTTTCTTTGGTGACAAGAATATTTTTGAAGTTCATGGGAGCTCAGAAAGGTTCTGAATGACTTCCTTATTTCTTTTTCGTGGCCTGCTTCCTGCGTATCGACAAATCTTTCCTCAGTTTTTCGTAGTTGACTTGCCTTTTTTCAGAAAAAGCTGTGATGCCTTCAACGATCTCGGGTGCAGAAGTATGCACGGTAAGCCAGTCCCTCACATGGCCGATAGTCATGCTCCAGGAGAAATCCCGCCAGAAGTTTAATTGTTGCTTGGTATAACGCGTGCATTCGGGCAGTTTGTTCTTCAGCTTCTCTGCCATCCGATGAACAGCTTCATCAAGGTTTTTTCGCGGGACGACTTCATTGACCAATCCCCATTCAAACGCTTTTCGTACCGGCAGTTCCTCGCAAAGAAAAAGAATCTCTCTCGCGCGCCGTTCACCTACAATCAACGGCAGCCATTGTGTTGCTCCAGCGGCGGGGACGCTCCCACGCTCAGTGCCAACATGGCGGATAAAAACATCATCAGCGGCAATTGCCAAGTCGCAGGAAATCTGGAGCTCGTTGCCGCCGCCAACCACCATGCCGTTTAATCGGGCGACTGTGGGTTTACCGATATTTCTCAATCGTTCGAATGTTTCGATGAAGATGCCCATCCATTTATAGAAATCGTTGGGCCGGCCGAGAAAATCCTGCTTCCATTCTTTAATATCAGCTCCAGTGCAAAAAGCTTTTTCACCCGCGCCGGTCACCACAACGACAGCGATCTCGTCGTCCCAGGACGCATCCTGGAAAGCCGCTCCGAGTTCGCGAAGGGTATCAAGGTTGAGACAATTGTGCACCTCGGGGCGGTTGATCGTGACGGTGGCGACCCTGTTCTTTTTCTGGTAGAGGATGGTCTTGAAAACGAATTCTTTTGAGGAGAGTCCGGCGTATTTGGACATCAGCAAAAAGGGGTCTTGAATGAAGTTGGGGCTATGTTTCTTTCACTTCTGCATAAAACATCGTAATGAGGTTGGCGGCAAACTGCATCACGTCCCGTGCTGCAGCCTTCCCCTCGGTCGATGCCAGAGCTTTTTGCAGTGAATCCTGGTCGTCAAAATACATTTCAGCGATGAGAGAGTGCTTTGGTTCGCCAATGGGAGCCCCGTAGATCTTTGCCACCTCGAGTTTTCTCAGTCCCGGCCATTTCTTGACCAGGGGCGTGTGAACATCAGCATAATGTTGGTCGAATTCGCCGGGATTCTCAGGCGTTTTGTAGAGTGCAATCAACTTAACCATGTTTCACCGGTGATAATGATCGCGGATGACGGAGGGCAACGCGACAAATATAGAGTAACACGTGCTGATAAGCAAGGCGGTTCGAATCGCGAATTTTGATTATGTAAAGAGCGAATCTCGAGGTCTGAAGAGCGAACGGCCCGATCACGAACCCAGTTCATTTCTTCCTGATGTTCATTATTTATCTGTTTTTCGGTATTTTCTTTCAACCTCGATGATGAAATCTCCCATCACCTCATTTCAGTCGGTTTCACAGGAAACGATAATGAAGTCGATTGAGTTGACTGTCGCCGAGGCAGGTATTGCTCCCCAAGAGTTTATGCCGGTCGTTCGCGGTGAGCTCAAGAAAACCTCCGACCCTCGTCGCGCGCTTAACAACTTCCATCGATTTCTTGGGTCTGCGTTTAATGTGTCCCTGCTCAGAGAATTCTCATCCCAGAGAATCCTTCTCGAAATCGCCTTGAATCTCTTCGGTCAATCACAATATCTCTCCGACATTCTTGTGCGTACACCGAGCCTCTTTTCTTGGCTTGTGACAAGTGGTGCCCTGAAAACGACAAAGACTCTAGAGGCTTTTCACGCTGAGGCGCGGAAATCAGTTGAGCCGTTTGACAGGTTGGAGAAAAAACTGGGAGCCCTTAAGCGGTTTCAGAGAAGAGAAATGCTGCGAATCGGGGCCCGCGATGTCCTGCGCGAAGCCCATATCATGACAATCACGATCGAGCTCTCTTCTCTGGCCGACGCTGTAATCGAAACCGTCCTCTCCTTGGGGCAAGAAGAACTGAAACGAAGTATGGGTCTTTCTCCGGAGAATCCCATTGCCGTTATCGGCCTCGGCAAACTTGGCGGCAATGAACTGAATTTTAGCTCGGATATTGACCTCATGTTTGTTTACGGCAAGGATGAGGAGTTTCCGAATCCCGCCCACCGGGCGAAGACGATGTTTGAATACTGTTCAAGGCTTTCGGAATTCGTTGTGCGGAGGCTGTCTGAACATACCGATGAAGGTCATTTATATAGAGTGGACCTTCGATTGCGACCGGACGCGAATGCCGGATCGATTACAATGCCGGTCTCGGCCTATCGATCGTACTATGAATCCCGGGGCGAGCTTTGGGAAAGACAGATGCTTTTGAAAGCGCGGACGGTTGCGGGGAACAAATCCGTGGGAGAGGCGTTGCTGAAGGAACTTGAACCGTTCGTGTATCCGAAAACCCATCTCGTCAGCCCGCTGAAAGAAATAAGCGAAATGAAGAGAAGAATCGAGGCTAAAGTAGCCGGAGACGTAAACATTAAGTTAGGGAGCGGAGGCATACGGGATATTGAATTTGTCGTTCAGGCACTTCAGCTGTTGAACGGGGGGAATCTTCCAAGTGTCAGAGCACGAGCAACGATGAAAGCGCTAAGTCAACTCAAGGCAGAAAAAATCTTGACTCTGGAGGAAGAGAGTACTCTCACTGAATCTTACGAATTCTTGAGGACCGTCGAACATCGTTTGCAGCTGATGCACGGCCAGCAAACACACTCCCTACCTGAGTCTTTGGATGAAACGGAAACATTGTCGAAAGGCCTCGGTTTCACCAGTGCGGGGGATTTCAGGAAAACTCTGGACTCGAGAAGAAGGAATGTGAGAGAAATCTTTGATTCGGTTTTCCAGAGGGGTGAAGAACGGTCGGTCGGTGATGAGACAAGAACACCAGGAGCACACATCTTTGAAGGAGTAAGGTTTATCGACCGTGCATCCCGCAAAACCATGAGAGATCTCTTCGAAGAAATACCTCCGTTTCAGGAAGCTCGAGTTCTGAGAACTCTATACAACGCGTTGGTCAAATTTGGTGCTGCCGATTGGAGTGCAAGAAACCTCGCGTCGCTTTGCTCTGAATCGCATGTTCAGAGAAGCATTCCGCAAGTTTTTCAGAATCCAAAACTGCTCGAATTGCTTATCATGCTTTCTGCAAGAAGCAGCCGGATGATTCAGACATTGATGAGGGAACCTCTTCTTTTTGAATCCCTCCTCGTGAGGCCAGATGAGATGTTGAAGGAAGAGCTTGCCTGGGAGTTTATGTTGGAGAGCGATCCGATGAGGTACAGGATTTTTAACGAATTCAAAGTTTGCCTGCGATTTTTGCTAGGCCTCACATCCGTTGAGCAAACCACCAAACATCTCAGTTTGCTCGCTGACCGGGCCATCGTCCGAGGGCTTGAGAGGAATCTGGACCTCGCCGGTGTTTGCATTCTCGCATTGGGGAGGCTGGGGGGGGGTGAAATGAGCGTCGGGTCGGATATTGACCTTATGTGTGTGTACGATCGTGCCAAAGCAACGCCCGAGCTGGAGCATTCGTTGAAAGAATTCATAGCGTATTTTGCTAAGCCAGAGACGTGTATCTACGATATTGACTTTCGGCTGCGCCCAGAAGGTAGGAACGCGCCTCTTGCAACGGAGATCGAGTATTACGATTCCTATCTGATGACGCGCGCCTCGTTGTGGGAAAAACAATCGCTTCTTAAGGCGAGAGTCCTGGCCGGAGACCCGGAAGTTGGCAGCCGCCTCAACGCTCTCATTGAACGGCATCTCTGGGGAAGACTCCCCGCCGGTTGGGCAAAAGAGATTATCCGAATGCGGAAAAAAATGGAACGGGAACGAATGAAGGACCCAAAGAGGCAAGAACTAAAACTCGGTAGAGGCGGATCCACGGATATTGAATTCCTCGTTCAGGCACTCCAACTGAATGCAGGGCGGAAAGCCGCGAGCATTCGGTCGCCCAACACTTTTGAGCTCCTTCGACTCATCCGGAAAAGAACTATCCTCACTCGTTCAAAAACGATCGCAATGCAATCCAATTACATATATCTCCGCACTTTGGAAATGATGATTCGATTGAACTCCGCCGGAACGTCATTCGAGCTTCCCCGCGAAAGGATTTTGCTCAAAGCAATAAGTGCGACAATGGAGGAGAGGTCGATCATGGACCTCAAGATTCGTCTGGGAAAGATCCGGAAGGAAAACCGAAATCTTTTCCAGAAAACGCTCAAATCTTTAGCGTGAAAAAACTATACAGTTCCTCGACTGCTGTGTCCGGAGCGTTGACGATCGTTTCTTTCTTTGTTTATCTCTTCACACTTTGTCCGACCGTTTCTTTCACCGACGCCGGTGAACTTGCCGCCGTGGCCACAACGTTGGGAGTTGCACACCCGACAGGGTATCCGCTGTTTACGCTGTGCGGCCGATTAGCAGTGATGATTCCGGTCGCGGCCGAAGAGATCGTGAGGCTGAATACTTTGGCTGCGATTCTCACGGCCCTCTCCGTCGGAGCATTTTTTCACACGGTAGTACTTCTGCAAGAAACGGACGCGGTCTTTCCATCAAAAAGAAAAAACCGCACACCTCTTCAACGGTATATTTCTGCCGGCACGGCATCCCTTGTTTTTGCGTTTTCCTCCACTGTCTGGTCTCAGTCGACAAGTATAGAGGTCTATTCTCTCCATGTGCTGCTGATCTTGATAACGACTGGAGTTTTCGTCAAGGGAGTCGTGGACCAAATCACCAGGCCTCATGCAATATCTCCGTACTTGTTCGCGTTCGCGTACGTCGTGGGATTGAGTTTTGCAAATCACATGACAACGATATTGCTTGCTCCAGCGTTTTTGTATCTCTACGCCGCAACCCTGGGATTGAGGAAACAATCCGTTCTCAGGCTTCTGAAGCTCATCCCTGTTTTTCTGATGGGTCTTTCCGTGTACCTCTATTTGCCGATACGATCAGGGAGCCGTCTATTGTTCGATTGGGGTCATCCGGTTACTTTTGAGCGATTCTTTTGGCATGTTTCTGGAAAACAGTATCAGGTCTGGATGTTTGAAGGCTGGGAGGTTGCGAAAAAACAACTCGCCTATTTTGTGAATCATTTTCCCTCCGAGTTTCACTATGTCATTATTGCAATAATGCTTCTCGGGGTCCTCAGGGTATTCGTCATTTCTTGGAGGAGGGCGATTTTTTTGAGCTTGCTCTTCTTCACCTGTCTTGTGTATTCCATCAATTATCAAATTCATGATATTGACTCATATTTTCTCCTTGCGTTCGTGGTCGTCTCGATATTTGTTGCTAACGGAATCGATGCAATCGTCGAACGTGCAAACACCGGAATGAGATCAGCGCTCCCGTATGGGTTCCTGATAGTTCTCCCCTTCGTTCAAATCTGGAGCAATTATAAGAACGTCGATGAATCTGAAAATTTCCTAGTGGAGGACACAGCACTGAATGGTCTCAACGGGCTAAAACCCAACTCCGTCGTGTTCACCTCTTTGTGGGACTATTTTGTTTCACCTTCGTACTACTTTCAAAAAGTCCGGAAGGTCCGTCCCGATGTCATTATCATCGACAAAGCTCTTCTCCAGAATCGAACATGGTATTTTCTTCAGCTTGAAAGAAACCACCCGTGGCTCATCGAGAGGTCGCGCGATAAAATCAATTCATTCGTGGCAGAATTGGAAAAATTCGAACGAGGAATTCCCTTCAATCAAGCCATCATCCAGGCGACGTGGGCAGATCTGCTCAACGATCTCGTGTTGAAGTCTTTGAAAGATCATGAGGTATACCTCGACGGAAGGGTGGAGAAGCAATTCCCCCTCCAATTCGAGAGGGTTCCGGAAGGGCTCTTTCTGAGACTTGTGAGACCCGGTGAGTGGATGGAATTCGCCGATTTCAATCAGAAATGGAGAAACATTGCGCGCAAAACGCCTGTTTCAGAGGATTTTCGACAGTATTTCTGCTTCATGATGATGAAGAATGCAATATGGCTGAATGCCCAGGAAAGGCGGCGGGAGGCCATAAAGATGTTAGAGACTGCGTTGAAAGTGAACGAGATGTATGCGCCGGCTCTCGCATTGCGAAAACAACTGGAGCAATGAGGATGATGGTCAAATCCCATTGACTATTTGTCAAAAATTGCTATATTTAAAGCTGCATTTTAGTGCACACCCATTAAATCCCTTTAAGTTCAGATACCGTTATGGGCCGCGGAGGCGTTCGCAGAATACGAATTCGCGGAGGGGAGACTATCATCGCTGGGCGGTGAATTCGCTGGCGTAGCTCAGTTGGTAGAGCAGCTGACTTGTAATCAGCAGGTCACCAGTTCAAGTCTGGTCGCCAGCTCAGCACGAGAACGGCGAGTTACTTTGCCACTGTTTGGAAGGCCGTCCTGGCTTGCGGGCGTGCCTCTTGTATTGAGTCGGGCAGGTAGCGAAGCGGTCAAACGCATCAGACTGTAAATCTGACGGCTTATGCCTTCGGAGGTTCAAATCCTCCCCTGCCCACGCGCGGGAGTAACTCAGTTGGTAGAGTCACAGCCTTCCAAGC
>JACQPT010000239.1 GCA_016207415.1 Ignavibacteriales bacterium | reverse complement strand
GAGTAACGGGTTTAATAACGCGAAAGGGAACGACATTTGCCTGCGAGCCGTCCTTTAGAAGCGAAGAGAGGGACGGCTGATATTCAGAGCTCTTCAGTATATACTCTTGAAAGAATTCTTCAGGCCTGTCGTTCGTTATCAGTGTTCGAGGAATGTGTTTCGAGCGCCCATCCCAATACCCCGGATTTACTGTATGAAGATATCGGTAGAATTCGGAGACGACTTGCACAACCGAAGTGTCATAGTGTCCAAAGGGGTAGGCAAAGCTCGGAAAAACGCGCTGCATGTGAATAGCCTCTTGAATAACGGGAAGGGACTGGGTGCGGACCGCTTCCGTTTCCTCAGGAGACTCGACCATGCTGCGGTGCGAAAAACCGTGAACCCCTATTTGATGTCCCAACTCCCACAAGATTGCAAGGTCTTCTTTCGTCAAGAATTCACTGCGGCCGGCGCTGGATATCCTGGAAGGGACAATAAAAAAAATCCCGCGCATGCCGCGTTTGTTCATCATCTCTGCCGCCCGGAGCTGTTCTTTTCGTCCGTCATCGAATGTGAGGATGACTGGCTTTTTGATATCCACCTCTTCTACCTCGAGTTCTTCCGGAAATACTGTTTGATAGCCATGATCAATGAGAAATTCCAGCATTTTGTCAAAACGACCGTACTTCTCTGTGAGCTTTCCTTGAAGAGCGGATGTGTCAGAGGCAAACCCGTGGTAGCAAAGAATGGGGACGGGCGCATTGACCTGCGCGAACGAAAGAGTACAAAGGAGAGTCGCTCCAGCGAGCAACGATCGGATTCTTGTCATAGACGGAAGAGCGAACTTGATTAATGTCATTTGTAGGTGAATGCCTTTACCCGATCCCACAATTCCGGGTTTTCATTGCCCGATACCCACATATTGATCGCACGCACTTTATACTTCTTGACAAGTTCCAGCTTTGCATCGAGGCTGCGGAGGTCGTTGTCGATCATGAGCCATTCGTAGAGCCCGCCGCGCTCAAAGTATCCGTACAAAACTTTTTGCCTGTCATCCCATTGCAGGGGCGACCCTCCGTACTGGTCGACCAGGGACTCGGCCTCATTCAGTGAAACTCCGCTACTCCATGAGCGGGCATTCTGATAATACAGCGCCGTGTCGGCAACTGTGTGGTACCTTGAGCCTCCCATGGTGATTCCAAGGCTCAGCTTTTCGGGTGGAACAAACGAAAGGAAATATTTGAGGACCTCCTCCAACCAGGGAAGCCCCTGAGATGGGCCGGGAGTCGTACGACGAGTATGCTGGCCATAGGACATGATCTTAACGAAGTCGGCAACCTCTCCCAGTGCCTTGAGGTCATATCCACCGCGCCACTCCTCCATCATCCATTTGGTGTACGTGTTGGGTCCCGCAGATTCCTCCGCGCGGTGGACCGCACAGATGCTGATTTTATATCCTTCCTTTTTTAGTGCGGAAGCCGCATCGCGGCAAAAGAGACTGAACGCATCACGGTCGTCAACATGGACATTTTCGAAATCGATTTGAATACCGTACAAACCGTATCGTTTGCAGATCTCGAGCATGGACTTGATTACTCGTTCTTTGACCCTTCTATTATGTACGATTTCCCTGACCCAATCCCGCTCAAAGAGGCCCCTGGCAGGATTCATGTTTTTCACTTGCGGCATAATCTTCACATTGTGTTCTTTCGCAAGCTTCACCAGCTTTGGTTCCAGTTCTCCAAAGATGACGCCAGAGGCATCAACGATGAAGGGTTCGGGTGACACGATAGTTACGCGATCGATGTTTTTCTTGAAAGCTTCAAAAGCAGAGGGTCGGTACGCGAAGTGGAATTCAAGCTCTTGTTGTGCGGCAACATGTCCTGGTGCGCCAAGGAGGAGACTCAACAAACTCAAAACGAGGAGAAATTTCATAGGATTTTCCTTTCGATGAGGGATAGCAGAGTGGCATGCGAATAACATCCCTAGTACTGCAGAAGGACTCCAACGGGGACGACAACATCGACATCTGAGCGGCTACAAATCTAAATGACGAATGCACGAAAGTCAAATCAAGTCGTGGTAACGGGCTACTTCTATTTTTCTCTGAGTTTCTTCAACTCTCCCCCGAACTTCCAGCCGCCGAGGGTGCCCGAAGCGTTGACCCTGACCGAGACAGTGCCTCTGCCGTGAACGGAGGTCGCCGTGAGTTCAACAGAATTCCCTGAAAGTACGGTTGCCTCGAACGTTCCATCAGGAGTTGTTGTCAGCGTGGAAGGCAATTCATAGCCTGCAAATGACCCACCCCCGCCGCCGTCCTGTTTCGAGCGTATGCGATACTGAAGCACCAGGTTGCCAAGATAATTCAACTGATTCACCAGAGCATCCAGATGGTCGTACGATTCTTTTGCCGCCTGGGCTTTCTTGAATATTGCCGCCCAACGTGCGTCGGCACGAAGATTGACAAAATCCGAATCCTCTTTCATTCGCTCAACATTCCGCCATCCCCCTGCAACGGCCTGGTCGATGTAGCGGAGCGCTTTGTCCTTGTTTCCAGCGAGCGCGAAGCTGCGCGCTGCGTTGTAAAGCACTACGGTTCGCCTGACGCCCGCCCGCAGAGCTTCTTCGTACAGCCTGGCGCTTTCGACATATTTCCGTTGTTCGTATGCCGAATCGGCACGGAAAACCAATTGGTCGGCAGTCTGACCGAAATGTCTCTGCGAGAGGAAAAGGAGAAATATGAAAGCAAACGTGCTTCTTTTCATTCTCTCTTAATTATTCCGCTGGCTGTCGAACCGTCAAAGGCAGATTTTTCCAAGAACGACGGGTTTCTGCGCACCCGTAGCTCCGGGAACGTTCGAGGGTTGCTCAGTGATTGTTTGATTCGCAAGAACTGCGAAAAGAATTGCCTCTTTCGCATCCGAAGAAACGCCCAGGTGTTCTATCGGAACAACAGGAATTGGCGAGAAATATCTTCGTAGTGCCAGCATCATGGTTTTGTTGTGCACGCCTCCGCCGCTCGCGATCACTTCGTCAACGGGCTTTCTCTTGTGGACAAAACGTTGATATTGACCATGAACCGAATACGCAGTGAATTCTGTCACTGTTGCAATGACATCGTTCTTTCTGTTCCGCCCTGAATGTTGCAGGAGCCTTCGAAGATACTCAGCGCTAAAGAGCTCTCTTCCCGTGGACTTTGGAGGTTCAAGCTCAAAGTACTTTAATCGGGACATCCAGTTCATAAGCGCAGGGATGACCCTTCCGGTCTGTGCGACCTCGCCTCCTCTGTCGAACGGCCTACCGTAGAACTTCTTCATCAGACCATCGATAATCATATTCGCCGGCCCCGTGTCGAAAGCGCTCACTTTTTCGATGGAACAGTTCTTCGGAAGGGCAGTCATGTTGGCTATTCCACCGAGATTCAGCAAAAGCCTGCTTTTCTTTTTCGACCGGAAGAGAACATAATCGAGAAACGGGACAAGCGGTGCGCCCTGACCACCGACAGCCATATCCGCCGTCCTGAAATCTCCCACAGTCACGACTCCTGTAAGTTTGGCTATCGTCGATGGGTCGCCTATCTGAAGTGTTGACCTGACTTTCTTTCCAAACCTCTGCCTCTCATCCGGGATGTGGTGAATGGATTGTCCGTGAGAACCAATGAGCTCGATTTCCGAAAGCGCAACTCCGGACTTCCTGGCAAGTCTCTTGGCAGCATCGGCAAAAAAAAGGGCCGAGAGGATATTCAATTCACAAATTTGGTCGACCGTCCCCTTGCCGGGCTGAGAGCTGGCGAGCAACCACTCCTTAAACTTTTTCGGATAGGGATAACTTGCAAAAGAGTGTTGTCTGATGCGGGTTGATTCGCCCGTGCCATTGATCGTGACGAGTACAGCGTCGATGCCATCGGCGGAGGTTCCGGAAATCATTCCGATGGCGAGTTTCTTTTTTTTCTTCTGAAGCCGTTCCAGCTTGGTCATTGTTGCCCTATGAAATTTCTTTTATTTGCTTTTGAAGTATTCGAGCAGGGCGGCCGTTACTCCTCGACGGAGATTCCCGATTTCGTTGTAGCGTCCATCCTCTCGAACGCCGAGATTCTGCCGATTCGTGAGGATGATACAAATCGTGTTCTGTGATGGGATAAAATCTCCTTGAGTGCCTGTAAATCCCCCATGACCGACGGCAATTATTTCCTCGCCATTTCCTCTTGCAGACTCCGAGTCTTGCCGTCGCGCACAACCGCCGCTCGCAGCAATGTTCGTGAGAGCCCAACCAAGTCCGGCCCCGTAGTTGTTCCTTTGGATGAATTCCTCGACAGTTTCTGCCCTGAAAATCCTCTTCCCTCTGTATTCACCCTTGTTCAACATCAGGCTCAACAGAACAGTGATATCGTCGACGGTCGAGAATAAGCCGGCGTGGCCCGCAATACCTTCATTCGCGTAAAACGAGTTGCCGTCGTTTGTTTCACCCCTCAGTGTGTACTTTCTCCATCCTTTGAAGATGTCTGCTCCGGGTTCTCCGATGACATGATATCCGAACGTCGTGTCGTCAACCATCTTATATTCGTACGGATTTCCGTGAGACGTCGAGGCAAACTTTGTATACCCGAACCGGAGCGGAGTATACGATGTCGACTTGAGTCCCAATGGCATATAAATGTTTTCCTTTGCAAAATGATCGAGACTCTTTCCACTCTTCTTTTCGGCGATGTAGCCCAGGAGCATGAAACCGAGGTCGCTGTAGTGACGGGCCTCGCCCACTGGATACTGCAGCGGCATATTACAAATCTGCTTGAAAGTCTGGTCTCTTGTTGAAGTATAAAGATAAAGAGGCTGCCACTGGTAGAGGCCGCTTGCGTGCGAGAGCAGATGACGCACGGTGATGCTATCTTTCGAGGGTCCGCGAAATTCCGGCAGATAGTGATACAAGGGCTCATCGAGTATCACCTCTCCGCGATCCACCAATGTCATTATGCTCAACGTGGCGCCGAGAATCTTCGTCATCGAGGCCAGGTCAAACATGTGACCGGGCTCCATTGGCTCGGGATTCGCTAATCGTTTCAGACCATTCGGGATTTGATCGTACAACCTCGCATATCCGTATGCTTTGCGGTGAATCACTTTATCATCCTTTGCCACAAGAATCACGGCTCCGGGAACTTCCTGCCTTTGAATCACAATATCGTTTGCAACTGAATCTATCCGCGCAGAAAGCAACGCTTCCGGATTGTTCAGTTGCCCCAACAGTTCGACGGGAGCAAACAAAAGCATGAAGACCAGCATTCTGTGATTCTTCTTACGATGATTTGGCTGAGTCATTCGTCGTTCCATTGAAAGATGTGTCTCACAGACCGCGCCTGATCTCGTCTATTGCATCCATAGCCGATTTCCTGATGTCACTGTCCCCATTGCGTCGAACAACCTCTTCAAGAACAGGAAGCGCCTTTTCCGATTTCATCTTTGCAAGCAAGCTGAACGCTCCGCGACAAAGAGGCAAAATATCATTCGCTGCAAACTCCAGCAAGGCATTCACAAGATTCGGGTCGGCCGGCGCACATGCGAACCACGCTTTGGCCGCTTGCAGGCGAATTTCGTAATTAAACTTGAACGACGTGTGCTCGCGGGCGATGGGCAGAAACTTTTCATCCCCGAGGTTTTGAATCGCCGTGAGGGCGGCGATGCGGTTAACGTCGTACCATGTTTTTCTGTGAAGAAATACCTGTAATTCATCGACCGCGATGAACTTGTCGATCTTCGACAAAGAGACGAGTGCGGTCCCTGCAATTTCATCGTTGGCGTCTGACTCCATCGTTCGGCGCAACGCTTTTTTGGAATCCTCTGAAAAAAATGAACCGAGCGCAATCACGGCCGCCTTGCGGATGTGGTCTTCTGTGGATTGCGCCTGTTCCAGGACGATGTGTTCCGCCGACGGGGAATGGATATTCTGCAGCTGAAAGACAGCCTCAGCTTTCAGGAACCAGAATGCCTCGCCGTTCAGTACGGATTGGATCGCTGTCAACGTTCGGGGGTTGGAGGCATGGGACGCAACGAGTTGTCTGAGCGCCCAGAGCCGTCCCGGGAGCTCGTCGTTCTGGACCTGATAGATAAGCTCTTCAATGTCTTTTTCGAACACAAGTTCGCACACAAGCGCCCCCCGCCCGTCAAAGCTCACCAAGTCCGGCTTGCCGTCAACGTCGATAAGGAAATAATCGTTTTCACGCTGAACCCAAATTTCCTTTTTCGCAATTTTCCCTTTGACGTCGATACGAATTTCCACGGGCAGTTCAAAAATTCCTTGCCCCTGCACAAGAGGTTGAACCTGATTGATGCTCAGGGCGATTTTTTTTCGGTCCGGCAAATACGTGTAAGTCACCTCAAACCTCGGATGCCCGCCGCCGTGAATCCACTGGTCGAAGAACCACTGGAGATTCTGTCCTGTTGCTTCCTCGATAGCAACCCTGAGATCTGAGGTTTCCACGTTCGTGAATTCGTGCTTTTTCATGTAATAGCCGAGGGCATTGAAATAATCCTCGTCTCCCATGACCCAGCGAAGCATGTGCAAAACGACTGCGCCTTTGATGTACGTCGTCTCGTTGTTGTAAATCTGCTCGCGTGAGTCAAAATAATGGTATTCGAGAGGCCGAATGATGTGAGACGTCCTGACGAAGTTGAGATACGTTTGGAGGGCCATCCAGGCTTGACTTTGCAGATACTCCCTGCCGTGACGGTCTTCCTCCCAGAGCATCATGCAATAGGAAGCAAAGCTTTCGTTGAGCCATATGTAACTGAGGCTTTTGCAGGTGAGATTATCGCCGAACCAATGGTGAGCGAGCTCGTGGGCTGTCACAGATTCTGCCGTCCAGTTTGTTGCAAAGTAGGTGAAATCCGGATTCATTCCGTCGGTTTGGTTCTTGCCGCGGGGTACGCGGTCGTTATGACCCGTGATGCTCGTATTCTCCATAGCTCCGATCGCGTAATCGTACGCCGAAATCTGGTCGTATTTATCCCACGGGTATCGATAGCTAAATCGTTTTGAGAAAAACTCCACCATGTCCGGCGTTGATTCAAACGTGAGCCGGCCATCTTCTTCAGTTCCCGGCCGCATCCACGCGGTGAGCGGGATGGTTCCGAACGCGGGGCGGAGCGGCACGGCATTATACTCTCCGACGAACAAGGCGATAAGATAATTCGAGTGCGGCAATTGCTGAGACCAGTGAAATGTGCGTGAGCCGTCTGCGTTGTCTTTTGTTTCGGAAAGCTTTCCGTTTGATATGGCGGTGAGGGGCTTTGCGACTGTCACAAGCATTTCTGTCGAAAACTTGTCGTTGGGCTCGTTGTAGACCGGCAGCCAGTTTGCATGGATTCCTCCTTCGCCATACGTGAAGATCGTCGGCTTCCATGTGGTGCCCGCGGGAGGGTCGATGAAATACAACCCGGCGTTGGGCTGGGCGGTGTATTTCACTAAAATTGTCGACGTGTCCGTGAGCTGAAGTGTGCGGCTTAATGTAATGTCAACACTCGACTCGGAAATTGAAAACTTTAGGTCTTTTCCGGATGGACTTTCGCGCACGCTGCTGACCTTGAGCCAATATCCGTCGAGCGATATGGTGGAAGCAGTCCCCAGTGGGCGGAACCGGATCGTTGACTCACCCGATATCGTTTTGCTCTTCCAGTCGACGCCGATAATCATCTTATAATGAATAATGTCATACGTTCTTTCGCGG
>JACQPT010000232.1 GCA_016207415.1 Ignavibacteriales bacterium | reverse complement strand
GTCCCACGCGCATCATCCGCAATTTCGAAGATAATACGAGCAAATGTTCCTCCCGAAGTGAGCAAGGATGAACTCGCCAGCGCTATTCGCAATTCGCCGCTTTGATTGTCCCTTGCCCAAACAAATGTCTTTCCGCTTGCTACACCTCCGCTTTCAACATCAACGATTTTCATCAAACGCGAGTCGAAGTTTAATCCCGCTTGAAGTGAAACAACGCCTGTCATTTGCTCGACTTCAAGTGGAATAGAGAGGCGTTCACCATGTCGCCCGCTTCCACTTCCCACCTTGAGTACTGCGGAGGAGGTTTTGTGTAATGCTAACACGCGTTGGAGCACCGTCGCATCAGGATCGCTTGGAGTGGCGCCGGCAGGGAATCTCGGAATGAGGCCCACAACATATTGCAGGATGAGTGAGGCGTCGTATGCCATGATCGCTCCGTTGCCGCTCACATCTGCAACTTGCCGTTGGATACTATTGAGTGAATCTGGACCCGTAGGGTTGACGACGTACTTGAGGATCAACGATGCGTCAAATGCCTGAACTGCTCCGTTCAAACTCACATCGCCGAGGATAGGATTCGTTGCGCCATTGGTCAAAAAAGGAGTGTAGTTGATGCCGTCGGAGATTTTGTTGCCTGTTCCGCCGACATTGGACGAATGCATCGGTCCAGAATTATTCCCCCACCAATTCCAACGCGCGTCGATCACAAACGATTCGTTTACGTTCTGGATTCCGAATTCACTGTTGTCGTAAATATCGCAATAGTTGATGACAGGATTCGAGGCACCGTTAGCGATGATCCCGAATCTATTTTTTGAAATGAGTGAGTAGGTAATTGTTGGGCTTGCGTTATTGGTAATGATGCCCCCGTACTGGTTTGTCCATGGTGTTCCGGCAAACCGCACAACTGCATGTCGCAATCGGCACAGTGGGTCCAGGGATTCATCATCAAAATCAATCCCAAGCCAGTGGATACCTGCGTAAGATGATGGATCTGGCGCAGTCGCAGTGCTATCAGCATTTGTATCTCCACCATAAAAATCATCCCTGAGGTCCGTGAACACGATCAAACTATCGCGTGTTGAACCGCCCTCGGCAATCAAACCTTTGCGAATAATCATACGTTTGTCGGAGAAAAATTTCATCACAACACCGGGCGAAATTGTGAGCACTGCGCTCGTTCCTATCGTGTAATCGCCGAACAGGTACGGAATATTATTCACGCCGGCAAAACTCCTGCGCGGCAATGTGACATCTTGCACGAGCGTCTCTTCCAAGACGCCAATTGCACGATACGTTGTTCCGGCGATGTTATTCCCTTCGGATGATCGTGGATATGAAACCAGGGAGGTGCGAATGGGGGCGTACGTAAGATTGTTGAACGTACAGCTATCGAGCGTCGGCTGCGAAACTCCATTAAGGCGCACTCCCCAATCGGTCTTGTCAAAAATGCAATTACTGATTTTTGGAGAAGCCTGAAGCAAATCGATGCCGTATTCCTTGTAGAGGAATATAGCATGATTGATGGACGAAACGCTGTCATCGCTCACATCGCTCAATTCGATCCACCCCCTGTTGTTTCGTGAAATGTCTGGATCAGTTGAAGAACCATCTCCGTTTGTATCGCCGGGATTTCCATAGCTGTCATCTCTCACATCCGTGAAAACAACCTTTTGCGGGGATGTCCCCTCAACCACGAGAGATCCGTTCACGAGGATTCCCAGAAAGCCAGCATTGGCTTTAAAGACAACTCCCGATGGAATCGTGATGGTGGTTCCAGAATTAATGGTTGGCCGCTCGCTGAAGTAGCCAGTATAAAAGAAGTATGTAATATTTGATAGCCCTGCAAAGTCTCTCTTCGGTACCGTCGCACTCACGGAGTATGTTTCCGGCACAATTCCTAATGCCATAATGCCGACGTTGAGCGCCGAAATGTTCGTGAACGTCGGATTCGCGAACAAACTCATCATTACAGGCGCGTCCGAGATGTTGTAAATCTGCACATTGCTGACGATAGGAGAGGCGCTCCCGTAAATTCCAAGTCCAGAGTTGGCAGACTGCTGCACAATGCAACTGTCGATCCGAAGTTGCGCATCAAATACACGAACCGCCCCGGCTCCTTTCGGGTTAAAGAAATAATAATTGAAGCCGCCACTGCCGCCATATCGAATCTCACAGTTCTTTAACGAATTGAGAGAGTCGCTGCCGGAGTTATAAAATTCTATAGTCCACCAATCCCCGCGTGTAGGAGTGCTATTGTTGCCGTCGTTATTTGTATCGCCGCCGTTCGAATCATCTCTCAAGGAGGTGAAAATAATTTTTTGCGTTGTGGTTCCCCCAGCCTTCATCGCGCCATCAACAGTTATACCGGCCTGGTTAGCAAACGTAATGGGAAACTTAATAATGACGCCGGGATCGATCGTCAGAACAGCGTTCGAACTAATTATCAGGTTCTCGACAATATATGCGATGTTCGTAATTCCTGCGACATCCCGCTTGGAGAGGGTTGCATTCGAAGAAAGCGTTCCTTCAACGATGCGGATTCCTTTGCTGCCATTTGACGTAAACGTGATGTCGGTAAATATCGGGTTCGACTTCAGAGACATGGCAAGTGGGTCGAGCCGGCAATTTCTTAATTCAACTCCCGTGACCAGGGGATTGGAACCCCCGTCACAGCGCACGCCGTAATTGTACGAATCACTGACGAGAATATTGGAAATGGTTCCGCTGGCGTCAACAAAAGTCACCGCACCTAAAGAAACGTCGTAGTTACTTCCACCGAACTTCACCACACAGCTATCAAGCAGGCAGAATCCATCGTCGCTTGTCGCCTGGAAACGGATCGCCTTCCAGTCTCCTTGTTGCGGCGAGGTACCATTCCCGTCGCCATTCGTATCC
>JACQPT010000231.1 GCA_016207415.1 Ignavibacteriales bacterium | reverse complement strand
CACGGGTTTGTTTCTATTTTTGTAACAATGAATGTAGCCGCCGTGCCACGACTTTTGCGCCAGTCGCGCATCAGCCTAGGGCTGAAAAGTCGTGGCACACTTTTTACACCACAACCGAATGAAAGCAACCGACACATCTCTCATCCTACGCGTCCGCTCCTCTGACCGTGAAGCGTTCGGGCTTTTGTTCGAAAAATATCAGCCCACCCTATTCCGCTATGTCCTTCATAGCCTACAGGATGCCGACACATCGCATGACATTATCCAGGAAACATTCCTGCGTGTATGGAACCATCGGGCGACGCTTCGGCCAGAACTCCCATTTCTGGCGCTGCTTTTCCGCATCAGCCGAAACCTCGTTCGAGACCACGCAAAATATCATGCCGTCCGAAGAAAACTTGAAGCTGAAATTCCTGCCTCTGTACAGTCCACGCAGGACGGCCCCGCTGAGGTTTTGCAATCGAATATCCTGGAAGAAAAGGTGTCAGAGGCAGTGAGGACGAAGCTGCCGACAAAATGCAGAGAGATTTTTCTTCTTAGCAGAATGGAAGGAATGTCGAACGCAGAAATCAGTAGGCATCTGGGCATCAGTGTGAAGACCGTCGAGAATCAAATCACGCGCGGATTACGGATTCTTCGAAAACGTCTCCGTCGGTATCTCTGAAGAAAACCAGACCTCGATCTTCTATTCCCTGAGGACAAAAATGTAAAATGAACGCTTTCGTTAGCTTTCTTCTGAGTCTTTGCTCTTGTAACCTCTTCCAAATTCTTCTATATTAAGCCCAATGCCGCATCAACCGATAAACGTTGACAAAGCCACGATCCTGCGACTGATCGACGAGGTTCTGAAGGAAACGAACGCCCACGCCTGCTGCAAGGACGGCGTCTGTTCCGACAACCTTTGCCTCGTCCATAATAAAGAGGGTGTGGGCAACATTGTGCGAAGCGGGGCGGATAGGATTACCGCCGGAGTCGGCGTCCGAGGTGGCGGGTTTGATACCTCCATCGCCGGCATGATCGACCATACGCTCCTTAAACCCGAGGCGACAAAAGCTCAAATAGAAGAACTGTGCGACGAAGCGAAGCAGTACAGGTTCGCCAGCGTCTGCATCAACCCATCTTATGTAAAACTCTGCGCGGATCTTCTTCGCGACACGAGCGTCAAAGTATGTACTGTGATAGGCTTCCCTCTCGGCGTTACGTCTTCCGACACGAAAGTGTTTGAAACCGAGAAAGCAATCAAGGACGGAGCTCGGGAAGTCGATATGGTGCTGAACATCGGGATGCTGAAATCCGGCGAATACGACTACGTGCAAAAGGACATTGCCGGTGTGGTCTCTGCAGCACACCGCCACGGCGTCCTAACAAAAGTGATCGTTGAAACAGGGTTGCTCACGGACGAGGAAAAAGTGAAAGCGTGTGTGCTCGCAAAAAAAGCCGGGGCGGATTTCGTGAAAACGTCAACCGGCTTTGCGAAGGGTGGCGCGACGGTGGGAGACATCGCTTTGATAAGACGCGTGGTGGGCCCCAAGCTTGGCGTCAAAGCTTCGGGCGGCGTCCGCACACAGGAGCAGGCTCTCGCTCTCATCGCCAGCGGTGCAGACCGCATCGGCGCAAGCGCAAGTGTGAAGATCGTAACCGGAGAAAAGGAATCCACTCCCGCTTCCTACTGATGCGTTCCTTTCCCCCGAACAACATCATACCCGTTGGACTCGTCCTTATTGCGGGACCGCTTTGGCTTGCCTCCTGTGTTTCTTCTGAAGAAACCGGCTCGGGAGGCGACAAGGCCGTGCAACCACAAAGGACGGTGACTCGTATTGACACAGCTCAGATTCAAAAACAAGCAGAAACGAAGGCAGCGGAAGAGCTTAAGAAAAGCAGCCGCGCGAGCGCCAGGTTTACAGCAAAGCAGGACACGGTGACAGCATCTTTAATGAGGAAGCCGAAGATCACGCCTCGGCCGATCGTGCGCCCGGAGAACCCGGCTTACACCGTACAAATCGGCGCATTCGGACGGGCACAAAACGCTCTCCGGCTGCAAAAAATCGCCCGTGAACGCTTCGCCAGCTATGTTGTACTCAATAACTACGCGGCGGTTGATAAGCTGTACAGAGTGAGTGTCGGCAAGTTCGACACGCGGAAAGAAGCAGCGCAGCTCCAGCGGGAAATTATGGAAAAATTCCCAAAAGACTACTCAGCTTGCTGGGTGAATTATATCGCAAAGTAATCTGCATATCGGCGTTTCAGCTAAAGGGTGATCTGCTTACGGCGGGAATGCACGCCTCCTCATCAATGAAGCAAAAGAGAATCATCATACTTGCCTTTTTCGCTGCAGCTTGTTCGCCCTCAAGGCAAGCCATGGAAAGCGAACAGCCGGGCCAACTACAAAAAGCACCGCTTTCCTACTATGAAGCCACTTTGAACCCCTCAGATTACGACGAAGAAATAACCAGTGTTCAGAACGTTCACCAGGAGGAAACTCAGAGGGAAGAGCTGAATATCCCCAAGGACAGTGTGACTGTCGAGGAAGAGATCTCGCAAGGCTTTCGCATTCAAATCTTTGCGTCAGCCAGCATCGACGAGGCCAATTCAACACGCATGGCCGCCACGATGAAACTCGGCCAGGATTCGGTCTATGTTGTGTACGACCCTCCTGTGTATAAAGTCCGGGTGGGGGATTTTCCCACAAGATACAGCGCCAGTCAAAGGCTTCCGCTTTTTATTGAGAAAGGCTACCCGGACGCCTGGGTTGTGCCGGATAGGATTGTGCAAAGGAAGGTAATCAGGATACCAAGACAATAACAGGTGAGGCGCCGGACGACTTTTGACTTCTCACTTCCACCCCTTGACCTCTGACTTCTGACTTCTGATTTCCGACTTCTGACCTCTGTTTCTCATCTAACTCTTCTCTACTTCATACATCTTTTCTATCAAAGGCGCAAATTTCTGCTCCACCACCTTTCGCTTTACTTTCTGCGTCGGAGTAATCTCGCCACCCTCGATCGTGAGCGTCTGCGGAAGGATTTCGAACCGCCGGACTCTCTCGAAATGT
>JACQPT010000230.1 GCA_016207415.1 Ignavibacteriales bacterium | reverse complement strand
ATTCTGCGCTGAACAGCACCTGTGAAAGAGCCTTTTTCGTGGCCGAAAAGTTCGCTTTCCAGAAGGTCCCGGGGTATGGAAGCACAATTCACCACGACAAAGGGCCCGTTTTTCCTTCTGCCGTTATAATGGATCGCACGTGCGACAAGTTCTTTGCCGGTGCCGCTTTCACCCAACACCAGGACGGGGATGTCGTTGTCCTTGACTTTATGTACCAGCCCAAAAACATCGCGCATCTCGCCGCTTTGCGCAACAATGTTTTCGAAATGGACCTTCTGGCCAATACTTTCGCGCAACCGCTGGACTTCCCGCGAGAGCTCGGAGAGTTGGAGAGCGTTTTTCATCGCCATTTCAAGTCGCGGGAAATCCACCGGCTTGCTAAAATAGTCTATAGCACCTTCCTTGAGTGTCCTGACGGCAACATCGATCTTCGCCTGGGCTGAGAGAACAATCACGGGGAGGTCCGGAAAACGCCTCTTGATCTCTTTGAGCATTTCCTCTCCACCAATCCCCGGCAAATTGAGGTCAAGGAGAATAATATCTCCGCCTTCGTCAAGAGCTTCCAAACAAGCTTCGCCGTTTTCAAAAAGACGTGCCCGGTAGCCCCACTTTTGTGTCACCCAGATTTCCAGGAGCTTGGCTACTGATTGTTCATCGTCGACAATATATACAAGCTTATCAGCCAATGGTCTGCCCTTTCGTCTTTATACGCTCATCGTCATCGAATTTCTCCGGACGGGAATTCTCAAAGTGAATACCGACCCCTCATTCTCTTTACTGACGAGGCTAATCTGACCGTCGTGTAATTCGATAAGATGTTTGGCTATCGCAAGGCCTGTCCCGGCTCCTCGAATCTCCTCGCCGTCCCGTTGAACGCGGTATAAACCCCTAAGCACTAACTCACTGTCGCGAACTGGAATTCCCTTCCCGTTATCGCCGATCATGATCTCGACTGATGAAGCGTCGGCCCGGACTCCGACGATGACTTGTCCTCCTTGAGGAGAAAACTTAATGGCATTGTCGATAATATGCAAGAGAGCTTCGAACAGGCGGTCGCGATCAAAAATTGCCCACACGCTTGTTTGATCGTAGAACGGCGTTACGGTCAAGGATTTCTTTTCGGCGTCGGATGACAAAGATTTGATTGCTAGGTCGACGACCGGGATGACGTCTGCCTCAGCACGGTTTAGCGCTACGGTTCCTCGTTCAAGGGCGAAGAGTTCCAGGAGACCGTCGACGAGACTGGATAATCGGTCACTCTCTTCCTTTATGATCTCAATGAATTCCTGACGCGTTTCGGATCTCATAGAGGGTTCCGTGAGTAAGGCCTCCGCGTACCCCACGATGGAAGTGACGGGGGTTCTCAGCTCGTGTGATAGCCGGGAGAGGATCCTTTCTCTGAGTTTGTCTAAGCTTTCAATTGTCTTTTGTAGAGTTCCTGAATGCATAACTCCCTTTCAAAAAGATTGATCGATTCTCGACTGGTCCGGTTAACCGAAGACAACTATAATGAAGAAAGATGTCAATCACCGTGCCAAGCGCGTTAACCTTGATTTTGCATCTCAATGAGCCTCTCAGAGTTTGTTGGAAACGACTCATATTGAGTCATTTCTAATACTGATTATCGGCTTATCAGCCAAATTTAATATAACACATTGAAAATTCTAATATAATATCATTTTGATACAATAGTCTATTTATGAGACACAAATCTGCAGGCAATCTTCGAAAATATAGAAAAAGCGTTAAAAAATAGCCTGGCACGCGTCTTGACTATTCTCCAGTAGGATTATCAAGATGAAACATCAACAAAAATACAATCAAAGGAGCAACAAAATGAAAAAGTTCCTATGCACAGTCAGTCTCGTGGCGCTCAGCCTTGCCCTTGCTCAAAATGCATCGGCCCAAGCATCAGCCACCCAAACCGTTACGCTAGCCGTGAACACGGTTTATAAGATTTCAACCTCTGGTAACCCTGGTGCGTTGACGGTCACGACCGGAACAGCCGGCACGGATGCTTTGACCTCGGTCAGCGACAACTCGACCACCTACAGCATCACACAGAACTTTGGCAACACCGTGAAGATGACGGCATACCTGGATGTGGCTCTTGCAGCTGGCTACACGCTGCAGGTCAACCTTGCCAGCACCCAAGGTACCAGTGCAGGTAGCGTTGATATCTCGAATGCGACATCTGGCAGTGCAGTGGATGTTGTCACAGCCATCAGCCGTGGTGCGGATGCAGGGCAGTCGATTGGCTACACGTTCTCAGCGCTTGCTTCAGCCGGAACGTTGTCATCGACCAACAAAACTGTAACAATGACGATCACAAACTAACGCGGTACCCGGAAGGACCGCGGTGGACCTAGGGGACGGGTTCGCTGCGGTCTTCTTCCGATCATCAGCAGAGTACAGCTATGAGACCGAAACAGCAGAACATAGCCAAGGTAATCAAAAAAGTCCTCGCCTGCGTGACATTGGTTGTTCCAGCGCTTTTCGGGCAAACCTCATCTGCCAAACAAGTTTTGACACTCCAGGTTCTCGAGCTTAACAAGATTGACCTCGTCGGAACAAACCTGACGTTAACGATTAACTCCGTCGAACCTGGCGACTGGATGCCAAGCCCTGAAGTCAACACCAATACAACACTCGTCTGGACAAGCAACTGTGCGAGCAAGAAGATTTCTGTAGCGAGCAGCAACGCTTCATCAAGGTTCGCACTGAAGGTTTCAACCGTTGACCTTTCTCCCGGGGCAGGTTTGACCACCTCCGAAGTGAGTTTCTCCGACGATGCAACACGAGACCTCATTGTGGGTGTCGGAAAGTCGGCAGGCAAATGTCAGCTCCGCTTTACCGCCGTTGCAAACGAAAAACAGGGCACAGGGGCCGATGCTTATGTCATAACATTTACTATCACAAGCAGCTAGAAGTTGAATCTGGACGTCCCTCATCCTATATTTCGCACATCATGAAGTCATTCCTTACTTTCCAATGTGTCCTTTGTTTGATAGTCCTTGTCTGGAGCGAGGCGGCGAGTCAATTTGGGGTCTCCTCTCATACGATTACCGTTCAAGTGCAGGACATTACAGGAATTCAAGTAAATATTGGGTCGATCAACTTGACGATTTCCGGTTCCGATGCAATCGCCGGCCAGGATGCCATGACAACCACAGACCAATCCAGCACACTGTTGTGGGGGATCAACGGAGGAACAAAGAAAATCACTGCTCAGACGTCTCTGGGCTCGCCATTTTTCACTTTGAAAGTTGTTGCCCTATCGCCATCGCAGGGCACTGCCGCACCAGAAGTTACTCTCAGCTCGGCTCCGCAGGATTTGTTGCTGAATGTTGGCAAAAGCTCAGGGAGCTGCACTCTTCAATACACAGGAATCGCATTGGCGTCCCAAGGCACGGGTAGCGACGCTCACACGATTACGTTTACAGTGCAAGCCCAATAGGCAAAAGATGATGAAAAGATTGGCTATCTTTGTATCGTTCTTGACGTTAGGATACGCACACTTGCCATGGTCAACCCTCCAGGCCCAAGAGATTGCCGTTAACGGCGGCAATCAGACAATGACCATCACAACAGGCTCGCCGGGTGCGGAACCATTGCCAGTAGTTAATACATCGACTACACTCTCGTACAAGAGACAGAGCGTGGTCGCCAAAATCACTGTTGGAACGAACTGCCCAGGTCAGAGCTTCACCTTGAAAGTTGTTGCAGTCAGCCCCACAAAAGGCGTAGCGGCGCCGGGGGTTACTTTGACAAATGGAATGCCCGCCGCGGATTTTATAACCGACATCCCCAGAACCGGTGTCCTCAACGCCACATGCACACTCCAATACACGGCTTCGGCACTTTTCTCTCAGGGCAACAGCCTTGAAGAAGGAAATGATGTACACACAGTCACCTACACCATTCTAGCCCAATAGGCCCACAATGAAAAACATGGCTCTTGTTGCCGCGCTTTCAATTCTCCTGTCTCCATCTGTCCGTTCCCAGATTTCTGTTATCGGTGAATTGAGTCAAGACCGGGAGGTGCGTCCTGGAGAAAAGTATGACGGGGTCATCCTTGTCAAAAATGACACCAACGAGCCGCAAGAAGTGAAGGTATACCAGACTGACTATTCATTCCATCACAGCGGCACAAACAACTACGCAGAGGCAGGGAGTACTCCTCGCTCAAATGCAAAGTGGGTTGCCTTTAGCCCTTCGTTCTTAACTGTACCTCCTCAGAGCGCACTGGCAGTCAATTATTCGGTCACAGTTCCCGAGGACAAGGGGAAAAAGTTAACCGGCACCTATTGGAGCATGCTGATGATCGAGGGCGTGCCAAAAGGTTCTCCAGAATCCTCAGCGTCGGCAAAAGACAAGACGCAAATGGGTATCATGCAAACAATCCGGTACGGTGTGCAGATTGCAACGCATATCGTGGGAACCGGTGTTCGCAAGCTTAACTTCATCGACGCCCCGAAAATTGTCACATCCGCGGACGGGAAGAGAAAGCTGCAAATAGACATTGAAAACGTTGGCGAGATTGGTATGCGACCGGAGGTGTACGTTGAGTTGTTTGACGAGAAAGGGGTTTCGAAGGGCAAATTCCACGGCGTCCAATACAGAATTTATCCCGGTACCTCTGTTCGCCAGAGTATCGACTTCACTTCCGTTTCATCGGGCACGTACAAGGCACTCGTTGTTTTGGATGCCGGGGGCGATGACGTCTTTGGAGCCCAGTACACGCTGAAATTCTGACGCCAGATGATGCACCGTCGAGCACATCATCCGATCCAGCGGGACCGGATTTTTTTTGCCTGCATTGTCCTCATGAACATCTTCGCCTCAGCGGCTGCCAGACAGAATCGGACCGTCGATGTTCGACCGGCGGACAAAACCGCCATCCAGACCCGTCCGGGCGTGATACTTGCAATCGGGATGAGGGTGACGAACACTTCTCAAGAAAGCAAAGTCTGCGAATCGCAATTAATTCTCCCAACAGGGTGGCGACCAATTGCCAGAGACTTGCCGTTTTCGCTTTCCCCCGGCCAAACCGATGTACGCTTGCTGACATTCTCAACCCCCTCTGAAACTCCAGCGGGGGCTTACCGCGTGTCTTATGTCGTGAGCGATCAGTCTTCAAAAGCCCGTCCTGGAGAGGCATCGGCGGAGGTTGTGGTACTTGAAGTCCTGCAACTCGAACTCAGAAACACCGAAGCACCTCGATTTGTTGTGGCCGGCAAGCAATACTCATCGCATTTTTTGCTGACAAATAAAGGAAACACCACCAGTCGAATCAAGCTGATCACACGAAGCACGGAGAACTTTCCTGTTGCGATCGATTCCCCTGCTGTCGTGCTTGCTCCTAGAGAAATTCGTCCTCTGGAAGTCAGAGTGTTTACCGGCCAGAAACTGATAGACAAAGTGCAGCATACCGTCGAGCTGTTTGCTGCTTTTGAACAGGACACAGCTACAATCGTCAGAGCTTCAAGCGTCGTGGAAGTTGTTCCTCAGATAGCCAAAACTGAAGACCGCTATCTTGAATTACCACTTTCCCTCCGACTGCGCTCGGTAGGCGAGAACGAGGTCGTTGGCGGTCAAGTAGAAATCGCTGGTTATGGGAGCCTCAGTCAGGATCGGTCTGACCAGTTTCATTTTCTTGTGCGAACCCCGGAGACGCAAACCCGCTCAGCGCTGGGCCAACGCGATGAATACAAAATGAGTTATCGAACCGGCGGTGTGGAGTTATTCGCTGGCGATTGGAATTACTCTCTCACCCCGTTGACAGAAATCGGTAGATATGGGACGGGTGCTGGGGCGAATCTCTCTATGGGTGGAATGAAGTTTGGGGGGTACTACAATCAAACGCGGTTCATCGAGCCGCGACAGAAACAGCTGGCTGGGTATGCCTCTTATGAGATTCTCGATGGATTAAGGAATGGCGTTAACTTTCTAAGAAAAACAGATGCTAAGGATAATCAAACGGTTACTTTTCGCACCATCGGGAGGCCTTTTCTCAATGCCGAAGTCGATGCCGAGTATGGCCTGGGGTCGAGTGATACGGCGAAGAGCAACGCTTATTCGGTTCGATTATCGGGAAATGAGCGTTGGGCGTCTTACGATATCAGGTTTGTACGAGCCGATGCGACGTTTCCAGGCTACTACAAGGATCTGAACTTTACATCGGCCGGTTTCACCCTCCAGGCATCCAAGAACATCCGGCTTGAGGCATATTATCGCGATGAAACCCGCAACCTCGCCCAGGACACAAACCTGGTGTACGCCCCCAGAGATCGCTACCTGCAGGTTGGGATGGGATACTCGAATTTTCTTTCTCTTTATTACAGGACGAACAACCAGGAGGATTTGCTTCCTCAGCCAAGGTACCGCAGAAGCGAGAACATGTTGCAGGCACGGATGGGCTACGCGTTCACCGATGTGAGCCTCTTTGCGAACGCGGACTTTGGTTCCACACACGACAAATTGCGCAACAAACCATTTCCGTCAGTGAGTTATTCTCTCAACACGAGTTTCCGGCCCATTGCAACACAGAGCTATAACGCCTCCCTGCAATACACCAAAGACCAGAACATACTAACGGACGAGCTTCAGGAACGCATTTCCGGCAGCCTGAGTGTTTTGATGTTTCTCGGCTCGGCCACTCAACTCCAGGCAAGTTTTTACGGGAGCCGAACAGAGGCATCCTTCCGACAGACATTTTCGCTCCTCGAACTCATGGTCGAGCATATCTTTCCGTCGGCGCACAAAGTGACTTTCCGCGGCAGAAGAAGTTCCATCACTCCGTCAACTGAACAGGCTCTGACAGCATACAATCTGGAGTACGCAATTCCGCTTGAAATTCCACTCAAGAGATTAACTACGAGCGGTCAAATCTCAGGCCGCGTGCTTGACGAAGCGGGAATCGGTGTTGAAGGAGTTCTCCTCAATGCCGGCGCGTCAGCAGCCCTTACGGACCGTGAAGGACGTTTCCTGTTTCCGTCTCTCCCGCCAGGAGCGGTTTTTCTTCACGTTGACCGGGCGAGCATGGGATTGGATCGCGTGACACTTCAGGGAATGCCAATGGAGATTCTCGTCCGCGGTGGAGAACATTCACACATTGAAATCACTGCGGTCAGGAGTTCCAGCGTTTCCGGGACGGTGATATTGTTTGGCCAGAAATACGAAAGCTTCGCAGATACTTCGAGCGAAATTGTGGAGCTCGGCGGACGCCCGGGGATTTTTGTTGAGCTCTCGAGGCCCCAGGAAACTCTTCGCCGGCTTACAGACAGCAAGGGGCGCTTTACTTTTGCGGATTTGCGTCCCGACAAATGGACGTTGAAAGTGGTCGGCGGAGATATTCCTCAGTATCACGCGCTCGACCAGGATTCGTACGAGCTTGACGTTCGCTCAGGACAGAAGAACGAGGTGTCATTTAGAATTCTTCCCAGGAGGAGGCAGATTCGCATCATCCAGGAAGGAACTGTTATCGAAGAACAAAAACCTGTCGTTCGGCCAAACGCTCAAGTTCCCGATTCTGCGGAACCTTGTTTGGTTTTTTACAGCCCTGCCAGAAAAGGATACGTGATTCAATTGTCCTCCTGGCTTACAAGAAGCAAAGCTGACAAACTCGCAAAGGATGCTGAGAAACTCATAGGAGGTACTTCGTACGTTGAGTCAGCGTATGACCCCAAACTGGGGCAGCGTTATCGTTTGAGAGTGGGAACTTTCAACACAAGAAGACAGGCAGAAGAAGCGTGTATCAGATACCAACAGTCGATGTCCAAAGTTAAGGATTTGAACCCTGGGCCTGACAGCCAGGCGATGCAGACGAATGCCACCCAAGAAAGCCATCCACCTTTGGTAATGTTCAGTCCGACAATGAAGGCGTTTACCATTCAGGTGTCATCCTGGCTCACCGAATCGAAAGCGAAAAAAGTCGCAGGTGAAACCGCAAAGTCGACTGGATTACCTTCATTTACTGTTACATCCTTCCGTTCCCACAACGGAAAAAGAATCGGAGTTCGACTCGGTGTCTTCAGAAACCGGGAAGAGGCACAAGGCGCGAGCCTGAATATCAAGAAAAAGAAACACACTGCAACTGTCTCCATTTCCTCCCGTTAGTGAAGGCCAGGATACCGACCTGAAGAAGTCCTGCTTAAGGCGAACCTTCCAAAGTAGTCTCTCGTAACCCCTCTTTGTAGAATCTTCAACGAAGATTCAACATACGCCATCAAGGTTCAACGGGTCTGCCTATAATCCATTACTCCATAATGACTTACCATGCATCGACTCCAGCGGTCACGTCGATTGCCTGGCACACCAATTGCGCAATCGGAGATTATCGTTGAATGCAAAAAGCTCTTGATTATAGGAACAGCTTTCATTTTCTTACGTTCATCTGATCGTGAAAAACCTCTCTGTAGTTCTCTTTCTGGCGGTTGCGGTGATTGTCGTTGAAGCTCAGGAGGGAAGCTCTGTGAGTCAGGTTCTGACAGTTGAAGTAAAACCCATCACGAAGATTTCGGTGACCGGAAACCCAGAAGCTCTGATTGTGCGGGACGCCACTCCCGGAAGTGACTTGTCGTCGGTGAGCGACGAGAACACGAAATACAGCGTGACGACCAACCTTGATAACATGAAGATCGTCGCGTCCATCAATGACCGCATGCCTGAGGGGACACGCCTGATGATAAGGCTGAACAGCTCGAAGTCAACAAGTTCCGGCCCGGTCGACATTTCGAACGCATTGACGCCTGTCAATGTCGTGACAGGGATAAACAAAGGCAGCGAACAAGACCAAACCATCAGATACATCTTTGCCGCTGATGCAAGCGTGGGGGAGCTTCAGACAAAGTACCGAACGATCACGCTGACACTGACCAACTAGATCCAACCAAGAAAGCCTCTCGTTTTACTTTATCGCGCTCGCCCGAGTCTCCACCTCAAAGAATCTTGTTTCCTTCAATGGACAATCAGAAGTATTTCTTGTCATGCACGATACTAAAAAGGGCGACTAAACGCGTCATTGATCTCCGTGATAGTCGCCCTGTGAGAGTTTTATTGCTGGTGTTTCTGAGTTTTGTAATTGTCGAACTGGATGGCCTTTTTTGCACGACGCGTGTCATGAAGGCTATCTTTCAGGGAGTTCTGGTACATGCGAAGCTTGCCTGCCTGTTCGCCAAGAATGGCTGCCCCGGCACCGCTAGCAGCCGCAGGTGAAGAAAGAATGATTTGCCTGGCCTCACCGATTTCCCTTGCAGCTTCTTCATTGTTTCCTGCATCCAAGGCTTCCATCGCGCGTTCCACCTTCCTCGTGGACACGGCAATGTCGGCTTTTGCCTGAGTTTCCATATCGCGATTCTTCTCGATGACCACGACATCCCGCGTGTAACGAATTGTCGTTGAGAAGGAGGGGCTGGTTCGCAGCCATCCGTATTCCGTGCCGAACCGAAGCATGCCGCTTGCAACGACAAGAGGTTCAAAGCCGGGGGGAACAAGAAGCTCGACAGTGAATTCCCTTCGGTCGTTGGAATAGAGGTCGCCCACCGGAATCGTGAACGTCCAGCGTTCTTTGCCGAACTCGCACCCGATGACATCGCGCACTTCAACACCCTTGCCCGGCGTAAACTCGATGAAGGCATTATGCGCCACGACCTTTGCCATAAGGTTGAATTCCTTGCTCATGATTGAGGCAAGTCCGTTTGGACTCTCGATAAAATAGTAATTTCCGCCGCCGTGCTCCGCAAGTCCCATCATGAGATTTTCGTTATAATCGAGGCCAACGCCCATGGTCGTAAGGGAAATGGATTGTGAGCGGTATCTTCGGGCGATACGATTGAGTTCCCGATCGTCCGTGATGCCGGTATTCGCAAGACCGTCGGAAAGCAGTATCACACGGTTGACATATTCTTTGCTAGCGAATTTCTGTGCCTGTCGGAAGCCCTCAACCATTCCGCCGCCGAGGTTGGTGGACCCGCGTGGCTGCACCCGTTGCACGAGCCTTCTCAGCTCCTTTTTGTTCCCCACGCGACCGGCTTTCTTAAGAACTTCAATGACATCGTCATAGATAACGAGGGAGAAGATGTCCTCGCTGGTGAGTTGGTCGATCAAGGAAAAGAGCGTTTTCCGCGCATATTCTATTTTTGCCTCATCGTCCATGGACCCGCTGCGGTCCAGAACGACCGCCAGATTCATTGGCCGACGCTTTGAGGTACCGATTTCAGGGGTGGATATGGACAGCTGCAGAAACACGGTGCCGCCCCTGTGAGAAATGTACGGGCAGTTGAGGCTTGCTTCGAGCTGGATCCCGCGTCCCACCCACGGGAAGTCTGTAGCCCCGGTTTGTTGTGGAACAGAAACGAAAAGGACAGCACCAGCCGCGAAGAGAATTAATGCTTTCATGGAACCCTCCTTGTAAGTAATTGAAAAATATAAGTATTTTGGCTCTCCGTCCCGGCGGACGTGTCTGCCGATTGTTTTGGCAGATTTACCTGTTAGCCGTTCATATCATTAATGATTGAAAGGTAAATGAGATCGCCGCTTACTCTCCTTTACAGTGATGACCGCATCCTTGAATTGATTCGCAACGGGAATGAAGACGGACTCGTAAAGCTTTATCAGCAGAACCGTAAGATGGTGAGTTCCTACGTAGCCAAAAACAGCGGCACACCGGATGATGCTGAGGATATGCTGCAGGAAGCGCTGATTATTCTGTGGGAGCGCGTGCGGTCGGGGAGATATGAACAGACAGCAAAACTGAGTACATTCATCTATGCAACCGTAAAGAACCTCTGGTCAAGGAAACTTGCAAGGACCCGCAGAGAAAGTTCCGGCGAAATCGACGGCGACAACTACGGGGATGGAGAGCGCTCCTTGCTGGACCGCCTCATCGACCGTGAACGTGTGGAGCTGGTGAAGAATTGTATGGAAAAGCTGGGAGAACAATGTCGAAAACTCCTGCTCTTGTACTACTGGGAAGAGCTGTCCATGGAACAGATAGCGTCTGAAATGGGGTTTGCGAATGCTGATACAGTGAAATCGAAGAAATATCAATGTAAAAAGCAGCTTGAAAAATTTATGAAAGGGCTTGGGGCTGATTAGGTTATGCAAGGAATGTCACACAAACACTGGGCGGAGGACGCGGACCTGGTCGAAAGGTACGTCCGAGAGATGATTCCAGCGGAGGAACGCCGGAGCTTTGAGGCGCACATGGCTGAATGCGGGAATTGTCGGGATATTGTCCAGCGTGAGACGGAACTCGCTCAAGGTGTTCGCGCATTCGGCAGAAAGAGGCTCAAGGAGAAGCTGCGAACTCGCGCAGAGCTTGAACGAGCACACCATGTTCCATGGGTTCGTGTGTCGAGCGCCGCGGCAGTTCTCGTCATGCTGGTTGGGTTGGGAATTTATAACCGATGGCTTCTTGTCGATGAAAAAACGGAATCTCAAGAATCGACGAAAACGGGAGAGGCAAAGACTGAACAAGGGAAGCGGGATGATTCTCAATCAGGTGCTGTGGCCAACAAGAAAGAGGTTCGCGCAACGGACAAGGATCGCGAAAAGAGGATGGTGACGGATGTTGAAGGAAGAAAAATGGCCGGTGCTTCACAGCAGAAACAGCCGAAGCTGGACATTTCAACGCGCGCAGATGATCACGCGCGGACTAGCCAGAGAGGTGCGGGTGTTGCGTCAAAGCCGGCGGCAAGAGAAGCGCGTGCGGAGGAATTAAGCCAGATGGCCGATTTCGATGCACCGGGAGAAATCTGGATTGAAGGAATCGTGCTTCCTGAAGTACCAGCCGATGCAAAGCGCAAAGAGCCGGTATTTCAAGTTCACGCGATGACAAGAACGAAAGAAGAGGCAGAGCCAAAGTCAACCACTCTGGGTGCTTTGATTTCCCAGGAGAACATCGTGCTTGACCAGAGGCCGTCGGGCGCGTTGCCGCCTTCTCGTCAGGCACAGAAGCTCTCGCAACGAACCGCAGTGCAGACTCTAGTGCAACCAACGGATGACGGCATGAGGTTGATTCTTTATCTTGACACGCCTGTTCCCGAAAAAGATTTCTCGACCGTGAAGGCGGAGAAAGTCTCCCCCGATTCTGTTGTTGTCGAATTGCCCAACCAGCGAATTGGTTACCGACTGCCGAAAGACCATTCGCTAAAATCCTCCAAGAAACTTCCCGCCAAAGAATAAACGAGCGCAAGTCGGTCATACTCCTCAAAGAGGAGAAAGTCCAAGCCACGAAATCCCCCGAGAGCTGTTTGATGTAAGAAATCTTTTTGATCCTCCTTCTTCGCTAACTGTAATCGTTCTTATTACGTACGCAATTCACCTAAAGTAAATTGGTACGCGTTTTAGGCACGCATCGTTGACAAAGTCCGCAGTACTGCTTACCATAGGCTCAGATAAAGCCGAAATCTACATTTTCACGGGGACGCTATGAGAGACAAACGCTATGTGACAGAGTCCAAGCTATCAAAATTGGCAAAGAGGTATCGAATCCGATCAGGTAAAAACAAGACACAGGCGGCGAAAGAATTGAATGTGAGCCGCCCGACGATCCATCATGCAGAAGAGGATCCCAGTCAGAGTTTGTCCAAACTCCGGCGCAAAATCATCGAGCGATACTCGCCTTTTAAGGTTGTCGGTCCGGTGTTCGTTCTCAGGAGAAAAACCAGTGCGTCGAAATAAAGGAGCCGGGCGTTGTTGCAAACCGTTTCTGTAAGGTCACTTATGGTCGCTTTGTACGTACTTTACCCCAAATCTGTTGTACGCAAATTACTTACGAAAGTGGAGGGCTTTTTTCTTGCAGCGTCGCGCACGAATGGCTAGTTTGTATATGTATCAATGTGTGTTGCAACCGTGTTGTTCAAAGGCTCGTCGGCATCAGGGCGATGTGGGACGAGGCAACCGACCCTTGATCGAGGGCGAATTGTTTCATGAACCAGGAGGGAAAGGGCCCAAAGATACCAGCCATCTGAAGGAAAAGAAGATTTAAGAGTCAAAAATTCAACCCCAGTCTCAGCATTCAGCGTGCGGCTGGGGTTTTTGTTTGTTCGGCAGGCCGGGGGATAAAGGGGGCCTGTTGTGAATACAGACAACGAAAAACCAACATTATCTTTTAACAAGTTTGTCATTGGGGGAATAACGTGGATTCACGGTAAACGGCCATAGGAAACATGAGGGAGGCTGCCGAGTGAAGTACCGAGCAACCCGGTTCAATGAAATGGGGCATATGACATGAGGTCAGTGTCCCTTTTTTGTGAGCCGGGTTTTTGTTTTTCAGCGACAATGAAGCTATCCATAGTTCACATCAACTTTCACCAAACACAGGAGGCTGTATGAGAAGCAAAGTCAAGCACCGCAAACGCGGTCCGCCGTAGAACATGTAGTTGTGTGTTTTTAGATGCGACAAAAATCCAATAAACCAACATCATTTCATCACTAATATTCATAAGGAGCTTTACCATGGAAACAACAAACATCACAGTCGACGCTTTGACGAACGACGTTGCCGAAAAACCGACCGTTCGTGCGAAGGTTCGCATACACAAATACACGGGCAAAGAGAACCATATGATCAGCCTGGTGGAAGCGAGCATTCTGACCAGGACGTACAGAGAATCGGAAGAACGGGGAGCCGTCAAAGGCAACTTTTTTGGCCGCTACATATTCGAAAGAATTCTCGCTCAGGATGGTTGTGTCGGCATTCGTAGTTACTTTGCAGCCTATGATGACGGCTCGCCAACGCTGGTCCATGTCGGTATTGACGAGAATGGTAACGACATGATTTATGGTGTCCTTGGTGATGGTGGATTCCCGTGTCCACCATTCTGTGGACAGGATAATATCCTCAATGCAGATTTGGGAGATCGCCTAATTCCTGTTCGGAAAAACAACGACATGTTCAGTGGACTCGAGAATCACGGTATTACGATCGCAGAGGCGAAAAATGATGTGAGTAACCATCGCAAAGAGAAAGATTCCAACGCAATAAAAGGAATATATTTTTCGCGCGATTTGTACAAGAAGATTCTTGCCCAGGATGGTTGTGTGGGAATTCGCTTCTACTATGCAGAGGAGGGTGAATTACCCACGTTTGTGCTCGTGGGCGCTGATTCAAAAGGTAATGACCTTCTAGGGATTACTGGTGATGGGGGCTTTCCGTGTCCACCATTCTGTGGTGGGGATTCCGCTCTGTAAAGTTGCCCGTTGCGGTTGGCCAGTCCCGCCGTTCGTTTTCCGAAACGGCGGGACTTTGTTTTTTCTCGTTATAAATGCGATATTTGACTTAGTTTGCACGTATGGATCAAATCGCAAAATATTGGCAAGCATTACCAGTCCTCGGTCAAGTTTATGGAGTCTCCTGGTTTCTTCCAATACTTGGTGCAGTCCTGTTGAGGCGTCCACTGGGTGAAGCGTTGAAGCTGTTCTTGTTTTACCAAGTTATTGCATTGGTCTCAAATATCTGGACGATGTACCTGGCAGCCCACGGAATTAACAACCTTTGGCTCGTCCATATTCAGACGCCAATCGAGTTTGGTTTTTTCATGTTTGTATTCTCGTCGTGGCAGGATGACACGTTTGTAAGAAGGTACTTTCGGCTAACAATCCCCGTATTTTTGATTCTTTGGGTGGTGCTCGCATTTTTTGTTGAAAAAATAGATGAGTTTAATACTTTTTCGAAACCCACAGAAGCTATTGTTCTGATTATTGCCTCCGGCTATTGCCTGTACAAGGTCAACAAAGAGAAAGTCGAATCGTTGTTCAGCCAGCCAAGTTTTTGGATAAGTTCTGGTGCTTTGATCTATTTTACAGGCACCGTAATTATTTTTACCGTGACGAATCTTTTGCTACACGAATCGATTGAAGAATTGCGGGCGGTTTGGAACGTGGTGTTCATAATGGAAACTCTAGCCAATCTCTTTTACGCAGGAGGCTTTTTATGCCGGCGTTTGGCACTGGCCTAGGCTGGGCCGTACTTGTTGCAACAACCGTTCTGGTAACGCTCGGGGTTGCTTTTATCGCCACCATTGTCATCAATCAGCGCAGGTTTATTGCGACGCAGCAGAAAATGCTTGAGGAGGTTCGCGAGAGCGAGCAGAAGTATAAAAACCTGTTCGAGAACTCTCTCGTCGGCATTGTCCGGAGTTCCATCGATGACGGTAAGCTCCTGGAAGCAAACCAGGCCTTGCTGCGCATTTTCGGCGTTGGAGACATTGGAGAGGCACGGGCATCCATCAGCAACCTGGTGGATGCGGAGCGCATCACTCGCCTCTTGCGTCAAAACGGGCGGGTGGACAATTTTGAAACCCGCTTCAAAAGAAGCGATGGCTCAGTGTTGTGGGTTTCGTTTTCCGGCCGGCTCTTTCCAAAAGAAGGATATCTCGAAGGTGTCATCGTGGATATCACGGCGCGTAAAGAAGCCGAGGAGCAAATCCGCGAACAGGCGGCTCTCCTTGATAAAGGTCAGGATGCCATTATGGTTTGCGACATTGATAACAAAGTGTTGTATTGGAACAAGAGTGCCCAGCGTCTCTACGGCTGGCCGGTGGAAGAGGTCCTGGAAAAGAACATCAGCAATCTCATTTTCAGCAAAGAATCGAAGAATGAGTTTGACCATGCATGCCTCGAAGTCCTGAAAAAAGGAGAATGGAACGGCGAACTGAAAAGCACAACAAAACAGGGCCGTGAAATTATCCTCTCGAGTCGCTGGACGCTGGTTCGCGACGGTGAAGGAAAGCCAAAGTCCATACTGATGGTCAACACGGATATCACTGAGAAGAAAATGCTCGAGGTGCAGTTTCTCCGGGCTCAGAGAATGGAAAGCATCGGGATTCTAGCCGGCGGCATCGCACATGACCTCAACAACGTGCTCTCGCCGATTCTCATGTCCGTGGAGATGCTGAAAAAGAAGCTGGGCGACGACCTGGGCCGAAAGGTTCTCGGCGCTGTCGAGGCGAGCGCAAAGCGCGGGGCCGATATGGTGCGGCAGGTGCTGACCTTTGCACGCGGGATCGACGGTCAGCGCATCGAGATTCAAATCAGGCATGTCATCGCCGAGGTGTTCCAGATTGCCAAAGAGACTTTTCCAAAATCCTTGGATTTAAGGACTGATGTGCCACGCGAGCTCTGGCAGATTTTGGGTGACACGACCCAGCTGCATCAGGTCCTGCTCAATCTTGTGGTGAACGCGCGGGATGCGATGCCAAAGGGAGGTATTCTGAAGATTTCTGCTGAAAACACAATCCTTGACGAATCATTTGCGAGGTTGAACACTGAATCGAACCCCGGGCCGTACGTCGTTGTGAGTGTTTCGGATGAAGGTATCGGCATATCGCAGTCGGACCAGAATAAAATCTTCGAGCCTTTCTTCACGACAAAAGAAGTTGGCAAGGGGACAGGTCTAGGT
>JACQPT010000252.1 GCA_016207415.1 Ignavibacteriales bacterium | reverse complement strand
GCCGTGCACAGGCGCATAACACGCCGCACTACGTCGTTCGCTTTCCGAAAAGACGGCTGTAAAGCTACATTTGGCCCAAAAAGAAGTGCTCACTCAGCCCCGCTTGCCGCAGCTCGTGTTGGCTGAAATTATTGGTAAATGCGTCAAGCGGGGCTGCGTAGTGCGGCGAGACGTTAGGCGAAATTGTTTTGCATCGAGTCGATTCCGATGAATACCCGGATTACTTTCATCTACTTTCTAACGCTTTCCTTCACTTCCGCTTTGGCGCAACTCAAAGCGATCAAGGAGTGGACTTACATTTATGATGGCCCGGGACACGGAGTCGATCTTCCCGCCGACGCAACCATCGACCAGCACGGTAATTTCTACATGACTGGGAGAAGTAGCGGAGAGGCATCGGGCCAAGACATTGCGACCTTACGAATTTCGGCCTCCGGACAAGAAGTATTGATACTTCGCTACAATTCTGTGCACAATTCGTGGGATGAAGGGAACTCTCTGGTAGTCAATGAATCCGGAAACATTTTTGTCGTAGGCACAAGCTACGTCACGAGCAGCAGAACTGAGATTGTTCTTTTCAAATACTCTCCATCAGGTTCCATAGTCTGGCAAGAGCATTTTTCACCGGACACTGTCAATAGTGCGACCGCGAGTACGGTCCGGCTGGACTCGATCGGTAACATCTACGTAGGCGGCTCAATTGGCAACAGCTTCCTGATTCTGAAATACGAACCTTTCGGTACTCTGATTCGTTCCACCACCCTGGGGGATGATAGCACGTCTCATAACCTTTCTAGTTTTCTCATAGCAAGCGACGAAACACTTATACTCGCTGGCTCACGTTCCTACTGGTCCGGGGGTGATGTGCCTACGGTGGAATTTGCGGTTATGGCCACAGATACTCAAGGTAACCTACTCTGGAAAGACTACCTTCAGGCCGAGGCAGTGAGGACACTTCAGCTCGACAAGAAAGGTAACGTCGTTTTGATTACTCACGGGGATGGCACCACGGCCAAGTACTCCATGAACGGAGAACTCCTGTGGTATAGAAACTCACGGAATTCCGACACTTCAATCTTCATCTTAACTGGTTTGGCTATCGACAGTCAGAACAAGATTATCGTGGGCGGATACGATTGCGACACTGGCTGCTTCGATTACGCGGTTATGAAGTACGATGAAGACGGCAACGTGATCTGGCGTCGCAACTTCAACAGTCCCGACACTCTGAGAGACTTCAGTCTAACCTTGGCAGTTGATCACAACGATGCTATCTATTTGACCGGGAATTCACAGTCGGGTTATTCCAACAGTAAGTGTATCACGGTTAAGTACGATTCTTCCGGCACTCTCATTTGGCACACAACATATTCGAGAAGTCCCGAAGCAAGCGACATAGGAAAGTTCATCTTTGTAACCGATAGCGGCTATGTTTATGTTGGCGGATATTCCGCTGCATTCACTGGCTGGGACTATTTCGTCATCCGGTATCGTCAAGATTTCGAAACCAGCGTTGTCGCGTCTGAAAGCTCCTATCTCTTACAGCACTCCCTTCACCAGAATTTTCCCAATCCGTTTAATCCGAGAACAACCATCACCTATGTGATACCGACATCGCAATTCGTTTCCTTGCAGGTGTATGATCTTCTAGGGCAAACAGTTGCAACCATCGTTGCTGCAAATCAACAGGCAGGTGCACACTCCGTGGAATTCGATGCCAGCCGTCTGCCAAGCGGAATCTACTTCTATAGGCTGTCTGCTGGTGACTTCACTCAAACCAAGAAATTCGTGGTGCTTAGGTAAACGAACATGCAAAACAACTTCGCCTAACAGCGGCAACAACGGCGCTCGCTCATTAAATATGTCTTGGTTAGACCAATTGAATCATACAGTTGAGCTCGCTCCATGCCGTTGCTCACAACTTGGTATTGCGGCTCCGGGCGCACGCCAATGAATCATTCTGAGCGCCCTTCGCCGCTCGTTCTGAGTTCGCAACGGCACGGCGTTGTTGCCGCAAACGTTATGTGCAATGCCGCGAGACCGATTTGTTTAACAACATTCAGGATGTTAACTCGCCATGGACAACGTCTATCAGGAAACAATCCGTGCTCTGATCGCCCAGGCATATCCTGAACTTGTAGCAACACATCGACTCGAGTTTAAAAACGTGTTTGGAGCAGTCGGGGGATATGTAAACGATCGCATATTTGCTTCCTGCGGTAAATTCGGCTTCGCTCTCCGTCTCCCGCCGGAAATGCTTCTGGCTCTTTTCCGGGAAAAGGAGGCATGGCACCTCAAATACTTTCCGAATGGACACGTCAAGAAAGAGTATGCTGTGCTTCACAAGCGCATACTGGAAGACAAAGATCGGCTTAGAATGTTGTTGAAGAAGAGTGTACAGTACACGCTTTTATCATAAAAATCATAGAATCGAGTGGGCGGCACTGCACATAACAGGCAAAACAGCGACGCTCGTTCATTGATAGGGCGATTTCAAAGCTGTGGAAGAGAAAAAAGTACTCGCTCAATGCGCTGTTTTGCCCGACGTTAGCTGCAATGTCCGCCCGCGGTGGTAGGGAGAAAAGGAAAAGTCAAATCGGCGAGCAGTACGCGAGTCTCGCAGTTTGAAAGGAATTCGTCACGATCAAGGTGAAGTACATGCGGGCGTCCACTGCAGCTAACACGCACAACCACGACGCTCGCTCCAGCTCAGAATCAAAAGGAAAGAACCTTGAGAGGACACCGTCACGAATACGAGACCAGTTCGGTTCGTGAAATCCCAACCGACAGCAAGTGTTTGGTAAATCAAGGAATGCTCGCTCCATGCCCGCCAACAGCATGAGTGAGAATCGGAATCAAAACGTTGGCGGGCACGGCGTGGTTGTGCGAGACGTTATGCGCAATTGCCCTTCCAAGTCTTAGCGAATAATCAGACATGAACGCACATTTTCCGACAAAGCCCATTGGTTTTCTCATCGTCTTCACTTTGTTAACGATACGGGGACAAAGTCAAACATTTTTCATAGGCAGCGGACCAGATTCTGTTTCGATCACTGATGGAGCGGGCCGATTGATTGCGAAAGTATTATGGCCGGTAAATGCGGTATTAGGTGACAACGACAGCATCATGGCTACGGTGCTTACGCAACCTATCATTCCCCCTCCCGAATCAGGCAGAAACTATGTGGCGGGAACCTCGATACAACTGTCGCCTAGTGCCCTCCCTTTGGTCCGGTTTAGAGACGGTGCCGTCCGGCTGCGGTTCTATGCCGATACCTCTCTGTTCCGAGTTCAGGATCTTATGGGATCACAGGAGAATGTGTTCCACCTTGCAGTTCACCGACATCTTCCCCCGACGGACTTCCGTTCTCTCTATGTGATCCGGCACGATACAACTCTTGATTACACCGAAGTATATCTGGACAGCGTATCGACTTCAAGCTCCTTCCTGCTCACGGCGACAAACATACTTTTTGGCACTCTCAGTCCGGGCGACATACCGGACACATTGAAAGTCCACGTCCTTGTCCCGGCACGAAAAAGCCTCCAGCTGAATCCCGGCATACGACTAGTCACCCCGAATTTCGCCTCAATTATTGTTCGCGGTACAATGAGTGCTGTTGGAACTCAAGAAGATTCCGTTCTTCTTGGCACTCCGATCTCTATTTTTGGAAAAGCCGATACGAGCCTCAGGAACAACTTGCGTCAATTGTACTGCTCATTTACCAGTGGTTCCCATCTCGATGTCAACTATGCAAATGCGGTCGTCGAGCAAAGCCGTTTCATAGGAGTCGCGAGTCAACAATTCTCTTCGCTTCGGTTGACACAGTCAGTCATCACAAACGTCGCTTCGTGTTCGTATTCATATCTTATGATCGGTTCATGCCGATTTCTTCCAGACGCATTCATGATTTCCAATCATTCTATATTGAAAGTGGAAAACAGTCTTTTTGAGAACCTTACCTATGAGTCATCGCACCAATACAGCTTACTCCACTTGAAAAACAATATTATTTATGCAGACGCATTTCTTGAGCCGATTCAACCGCTCCGGTGCTTTCTGCTTTATGAAGGAAACACACTTCGGTTTTCAGGGACCTCGAATTCCAATAGAGTGGGGTTCTCGGTGTACGAAGGCAATTATGCCATTATCCGGAACAACATTGTCATCGGTTTTCGGAACGCCGTAGAAGTCGGCTATGACAACAAGGCAACGGTTTACAACAATACCTTCGTGCAGTCCGGCGGCGTGGCTCTCTACGGTACCGTTGACAGCGTCTCAGTGTATAATAACATCTTCTACGCACATGGAGGGTTAGCAATAAACGTGAATGTCTCCACTGGAAATCGCGAAGACAACAGGGTCTGGGTGGACAGCAATGCGTACTTTTCGGGACAGTATATTAATAGCGACACGGCCGGAACCGGCATTGTCATTGGTAACACCTATTCCCTGAATGCTGACCCGGAGTTTGCTGATACGATATTATATCGACTGCAAGCAACGTCGCCAGCGATCGACCGCGGTGCTCGTAGTATTCCATCGTTCAGGGGCACGTTCAGCGTGATCGATACACTTTTCTTCTTGCCTGCATCTCTCTTGGTCACAAACTATGTCGGCGCCCTCCCGGATATCGGCGCTCGAGAATACGACCCCTCGGTACGTGTTTGGAACCCGATGCATTTGAAGGTGCCATCCGAATTCGCCCTCAATCAGAACTATCCCAACCCCTTCAACTCATCAACAATTATTTCCTTCGACATCGCATTGCGATCTCACGTTTCATTGAAGCTATTCGATTTGATCGGCAGAGAGATCACAACCATCATCTCAGAAGAACTACCACAAGGCTTGCATTTTCGACAATGGGATGCCACAGGCTTACCAAGCGGCGTTTATTTCTATCGTTTGCAAGCTGGTGTGTTTCACGAAACAAAAAAACTCATTTTGCTCAGATAGCGGGCAACTGCGCATATCAGGCGTAACCACGTAGCTCCCTTTGTTGATATGACTCAGTTAGAGCTAAGGAAAGAAATAGTAGTGTTCGCTCAACAGTTTTTGCCGCGGGTTGGTATGCGCACTCGGCCGCGAGAAATTGGTCTTTTGATAGCGGCTCCGTGCGCGTCGTTCTGAGCACCAAAAACCGCTGCCCGCCGCAGGCGGGTTGCCGCAAACGTTATGCGCCATAGCCGCGGCAAGGGTTGTCGGCCGGGGCAATATTGGGAGGGCTAGCGACCGGATGAAAGCAGTTGCATGGACTTGCGAATCGCCTTCTCATCCACGAGTCGATTTGTAACAAATTTGTGGAGGACACTTGAAATCAACGTTTGATAAGGAATACCTTCTTCCCGCGAACGTTTCTTCAGCTCTTCCAAGACCATTTCGGAAATACGAATGTTCACGTTCTTGGTTTTCCGTATGCGATCAAGGACGCCTTCGATCTCACGAAGTTCTTTCTTCGATACAGGACGATAGGATCCAGCAGTCCGTTCGATTCTTCGTTCCTCCTTGTCGAGTTTCACCTTCATTGCTTTTTACCTCCATATTGCTTGTTGAATTTTCGGCTTGGAAAGACAGTTTTCAGGATCACATTTCTTTCATCGTCGAACACAAACGGGACCGCGTGAATGTATCCTCCAATGGGGACAAGAAAGATTCGTTGGCCACGCCGGCGAGGATGTTTGACAACCCGAACATACTTCTTTTCCAGAATCATAATGGCTATCTCCTCAAAGGAGATTCCACGTTCACGTTTAAGTTTCTCGTTTTTCTCCTCATCCCAGAGAATGTTCACAGTTCAATTTATCACAATACATAGACAATGTCAAACTCACAGCGGCTGCGGCGCATAATTTCGTCTTCCGACGAACAGACCGACAAGTGATTCTCTTGTCTCAACGACGAGATTTCGGCCCTTATTGAGCAAGTTAGAAGGTGAGCCTCACGGACACACCCAAACAGCAACAGTATCGTTTGACAGTTCTTGATTAAAAAGGTCTTGTTGAAAACAACTGGAGGAGACCCTCCAAACAAACGGGAGCATCTAAGAATTCATCGCAGTAAACAAACCCACAAAGGAATAACATCATGGTCGAAGTCAATTCACTGCAGATCAATGTCATCGCGGTCCTGGTG
>JACQPT010000229.1 GCA_016207415.1 Ignavibacteriales bacterium | reverse complement strand
TACCAGACTCGCTCGTTCCTTTTTTCCGTCCATACTCATAGCCTCGGTCTTTGCGTTTGATGCACGATTATTATCCGTCGGTTTTCTTTCGGATGACTATTGGCTTTTAGCGAGCGCAAAGGAACAGGGCGTCAATTTTCTCGGTGAATGGGCCTCCTACTCGAGTTTCTACAGACCTCTCGTTATAGTTTCGTATCTCTTCAACCTTGCCTTTTCTGAGCAACCGTGGGCCTTTCACCTTGTCAATATCATACTTCACACCGCTAATGCTGTTGTGCTCTTCTTTGTTCTGCGGTATTATAAAAGGCTCTTTGCAGTTCATTCTCAATCCAAGTTTCGAACGTCGGCCTTCGCATTTGGATGGGTTCTTCTCTTCGCATTCCATCCCGCGAATGTCCATCATGTGGCATGGATATCGGGGCGGTCTGATCTGATTGCCTGTTTTTTTTCGTTGATCACAATAGCGTCTCACCTTCAGCTTCAGACTGGCGGCCGAAAGACCATCTTGAGGATCGCGACGGGATTTTCTTTCCTTGCTGCTCTGGCCGCCAAAGAGACCGCACTGATTGTGCCATTGATTTCATTCCTTCTAATGTTTCAAATCAATGTTCATCGTCAACACGCCAACTTAACGGTGCAGTGGCGCGACAATATCGCCAAAAGTTTCCTGAGCATAACGGACTTGCTTGTTCTCGCAGCCGCGTATGGAGCTTTTCGTATTTTTCTCGTCCCTCTTGGCGAGGCGAGGGTGGATTGGACCTTGCGGTCGATATCGGATATTCTTATTTTTTTGGCAAAAAGCTATTACCTCTACATTTCCCCTCTTGACCCCCTGACGTCTGTTTATTACATCAGCAATTCCTCACTGCTGTGGATAGCAGCAGCCGTTGTCTTAGTGTCAGCATCAATCTACACCTTAAAGCCCGCAGTGCAAAGCTCAAGACTATACTTGTGGATTTATACTGGCGTCCTTCTTCTCGGGATGGCAGGCGCTATTTCGCTTAACGCCTACCATGGCGCCCTGCCACAAAGAGTCATGTATCTTCCAATCGCAGTAATGCTGCTGGTATCGGTTCCGTTGATCCGAATTGTTGTGGAGTCTCTTGAAAACTCGAAGTCGAGGAAATTCCTCCTTTATACACTCTACGGGTTTGTATTGCTTTCCTATGTTTTTATGTCCAACATAAGAATTAACGATTGGAAGAAGGCGTCCGAAGTTGAAAAAAAACTGGCAAATCAGATTGTCTCGCAATCAGAATCCCCCGAAAAACCAATATTCATCCTGTCATATCCTCATCGTTTTAACCAAGTTATCGTTATGTGGGCATTGCCGGAGCTCATGCATTACTATTTCTATGGTACTTTTGGGTCAATGAGGAACGTAAGAATCGGGCTTCAGGTGATAGGGCCAACATACGAATCGATTTCCCCCGGTATTGGAATTGATGACGGTCCGAAAACTCAGAAGAGCTTCATTGCGGCAACCTTGGATCCGGAGCAGTTTCTTTACCTTGATTTCTATGAGGTCAAATTCATTGAGTGGATCCCTCCACTTGAGTTTTCTATCCATGAAAAGATTCGAAATAACATCGTGTCGGCAACGGTGTTGGCCACAAATCGTCTCAGCCGGGCAACGAAAATGGAAATTGAAATTCTCGACAAACCTTTTTACGATGAAGCACAGGTCTTTCTTTTCCAGTGGGGTGCGATGATAAGAATTCAATAGTGTATGCTTGCACGCAAGAACACATACGACCCGGTGGATGAATTACCGCTCCAGCAGCTAGGGGCAGTAATTGTTAACTGGAATACTCGCGAACTCCTCCAAAGGTGCCTTACTTCATTTTTCCTGGAAGGGGTCACGAGAAAGAATATCGTTGTAATCGACCAGGCCTCAACAGATGGTTCAGAAAAACACATTCGTAGACTCTTCCCGGGTATTAGAGTGATTGGAAATGAGAATACAGGGTACGCACATGCCATGAATCTTGGCGTGAGCTATGTGAAGACGCCTTTCGTTGTTGTCTCCAATGCCGATGTGGTGGTCGGAAAGGATTGTCTGACGGGGCTCTTGCAGGAGATTCGTAGAGATCCACGTATTGGCTTGCTGGGATGCAAAGTGTTGGACGAGAGTGGCAAACACGTTACCAGATTCACACGCACTTCTGTATTACGTGGCATATCTCTGGAATTAGTTCCAAGACGACTCCGCGGAATGTGGAGGGATACCGAGCACATTTTTAGAGGAAACGGAACATGGGAAGACGTTTCTTACGTGGAAGGCGCGTTTATGTTCCTACGAAGAGATGCTTATCTGACCGTCGCCGGAATGGACGAAGGATTTTCCTTTTTTGATGAGGACGTCGACCTTCCAATCAGAATGTTGAAAGCCAGTTACCGTATCTGCCATTTCCCAGATGTTCACATTACGCATATTGGCGGTGCAAGTTTTCGGCAAGCGCCTTTACGCCACGCTGAAGAGTTTCACAAGAACCTCGTCCGCCTGTACCGTCGTCATGCTTTGCGACGGGCGGTGTGGCTGCGACGGATCCTGTCATTTGTTTCAGGGACTAAATTGCTCTTCTTAACTTTGTTGAAAAATGTTTCACTCAACGGATTCTCAAATGGTATTGCTAAGAGAATCCAAAGGAATAAGATTATTCAGGAATCGTTGCGCAGCAACAGCTGGAAAGGTGCAATATCAAAAACTCCTCTTGTTTCAGTTATCGTTCCGACTTCAAATCGGCCGCACCTGTTATCGCGTTTCCTGGCGCGTTTGAAAAAACAAAGCTACAAACACTTCGAGGTCATTGTTGTCGACCAGAGCGATGTCGAATTCGCGAACACGATGCTCCACAAGGTCGGCGCTAAACCCGTTCAGTGGAAGAAATTCAATGTCAAAAGCAGAGCTCTCGCAAAAAATGCCGGTATCTCAGCCGCTTCCGGCGATATTCTGCTATTTTGTGATGACGATATTGTGCCGGAGAGCGACCTCATCGAAACTCATGTGAACGCTCACAAAAAGGAGGGAGTCGGGGGCGTCTCGTGCAGAACGGTGGAACAGGGCCTATCCGCTATACGGACACAGAAGATCTGCAAAGTTGCGTTTTATGGTGAGGTGATCGACCGGTTTCAGGCCGATACCACATGTTTTGTCGAGACGCTTGTCGGAGGGAACATGTCGGTCAAACGCGAGGTTCAACGAGAAGTAGGCTATTTCGATTCACTCTACAAGGGGACCTCGATTTTCGAAGAACCGGATTTTTCCACCAGGCTGAAGAGCTTAGGCCTGAAGATTCTCTTCACGAACAAATCCACCGTCTTCCATGAACCTCAAGAAAATGGAAACCTGGGAACTCGAAAGAGCAACCCGACTCAATATTACCGCGATTTCCATCACAACGAGATCGTCTATTTCCTGAAGAACCGCAACCGAGCTTGCCTCCCTTTTGTCGTCCCATTCTGTCTGCTGCGGTCTCTGAAGCAAGCTGCCTTATTCAACTTGCCAATCAAGAATGCGCTTATCATGTTCAGCGGCGTTTTTGACGGATTCCGCAGTTATTATCGTTCCCTTCGATGATGATTGTCAGATGTTGGTGTGTTTCAATCCTCGTTTTGTCTCCGGCTTTGAATGCCCTGTCACAAGGGAGAGCAATCCTCCTCTCTCAGAAACCGAATGAGCTTATAATCGACTTCTATCCGTCGATTTATCATTCGCGCAACGTTGCGATCTCCTCAAAAGAGTTTCTCTATTTCGATGAGTCAGGATTATCAGGTTCACTACCGCAAGAATCGTTCCTCCTGGGGATTCCACCATCTGGTAATGTTCGTGTCACAGTGTTAGATGCTGAGTTCTCTGAGAAATCGAATGTCTCCATCGCGTTTTCAGAAATGTCGGTTGAGGGAGATTCGGTTACCTTGAGGTATATGGAAGATGACAGGAGATTACGCGCTCCGGCAGCTCTTGCAAAAGTTACTGACATATTTGCATTGCGATACCAAAAAGTCGCCGTGGTTAGAGTTGACCCATTGAAATACGATCGGAATTCAAGAACGTTGCGGACATACCAGAAGGTCAAGTTGAAGATTGATTTCCACGGATATCAGGAGGTGTCGTTATTTTCTGATCCGCCGTTTGAAAAAACATATCAATCTCTCTTGGTCAACTATGACCAAGCCACGCAATGGCGTCTGCAACCATTGCAGAGTTACTCAACCACCGGGGCCGATTCGAGGAGTGATTGGTTTGACCCCTCAAAGGAATATATCAGAATGGCCATCGGTCGCGACGGGATTTACAAAGTGACATTCGAAGACCTCCAGGCTGCAAATGTTCTCCCATTGAACCCCAACCCCTTGAACGCGGAGTTATTCTACCGCGGCGTGTCGATCGCGTTCCGTTTTGCGGGCAATTCCGACAGCACATTCTCTTCGGGCGAATATTTCGAATTTTGGGGGCAAAGACTCTACGACAGCCTGAATTCACTTAACGAGTTTAGCGACACGAGCCTCTACTGGCTGACTTTCGATGGCAATGGAAGTCGACGACCTCAGATCAACGTCCGCTCCCTCAATCCAACAGCTGAGGTTTCACATTATGAAGGTTCATTCAGGGCAGAGAGAGACAGCTTCTACTTCTACGGTAACGGGCCTCTTCCCGCCAACAACAATAGCGCGAAGGATCCTGGGGAAGGATGGTATTGGCGTCGACTGCTGGCAAATCAGGCCACCGCAATAAGTTTCATTGCAAACAATTTCTACCGTGTCGGAAACCCGCCGTACACTATTAGCGGAAAGCTCCATAGTCCGGTTGTTAATCAGGTAACACCGAATCACAGGGTTGAAGTGCGGGTCAACGGAACGCCGATTGGAGAAGTTCAGTTTCGGGGATACTCGGACACGGTCTTCGCATTCTCAGTTGCTTCGAATCTTTTTGTTGAAGGTGCCAACAGCATTTCGCTCTATTCCTATCCGACAGGGGCAAGCATCAACGAAGTATTCATAGACTGGGTCGGAGTCAAAAGCCTCCGAGAGCTTTCGGCAGCGCGGGATTCGTTGTTCCTCCAGAAGCCCGAAGGGTCGCACGGACAGGTTGCTCGGTTCATGCTTTCAAGCTTCAATAGCGATAGTATTACCGTTTACAAGATTGAGGAGAAAAGCGGTATCGAAAAAGTTTTTTCGGATAGTATTTCTGGCTCAGCAGGAAATTTTACGATTAGCTTCTCGGACACAATCCAGAACGGCAAATCATACCTTGCACTGACGGATGCAAAAAAACTCTCCGTTCAACGAATCGAGAAAAAGAATTTCATCAACCTGCGTTCATCCTCCAATGACGCCGATTATCTTGTTGTAACGAGCAAAGAGCTCTCTCAGGCAGCAAACTCGCTTGCGGCGTATCGCTCCCAAAAGGGGATCGGAAGAACCAAAGTAGTCTATTGTGAAGATATCTATGATGAATTCAGTTTTGGATCTTTTGACCCTTTTGCGATAAGAAGATTCTTGCAGACACTAGACTCATTGTGGACACCGCCAAAGCCCGCTTACATCGTTCTCCTCGGCGATGCGAACTGGGATTACAAGGATAACTTGGAAACAGGAAAGCGCAATCTTGTTCCTTCTCTGGGAAATCCAATTTCGGACGCATGGTTTGTTGAATCGGATACGACCAAATATCTAGCCGACAAACAAATTGGCAGAATTCCGGCTCAATCTTTATCTCAGGCCCAGCTTTTTGTAAATGCACTCATCACGTACGAGTCTTTGCCGTTGACACACTGGAATAAGCAATTCCTGTTTATGGCATCTGGATTTGATTCCGTGGAAACGACACGATTTCAACAATTTTGGGAATCAATGATCAACCAGTACATCATTCCGTCTCCCATTTCCGGCTCGCCCGGCAGGCTTTACAAGACTGTGACGCAAGTAATTGGCGAAGAACAATCGGAGGAGGCAAAAAGGCTCATCGAGGAAGGAGGAGTCTGGCTAAGCTTTTACGGCCACGGAGGGACAGACTTGTGGGGGAACGGCATTACGGTCCCCGATCAATTGAGGAACAGACACAATCGGCGCCATCTTATTTCCGATATCAGCTGTAGTACCGCCCGGTTCGGCGAGCCCCTGGTCGATTCATTTGGAGAAAAAATGTTGTTCGGAGAAGATGGCGGCACAATTGGATATTTGGGCAGCAGCGGTTTTGGTTTTGAAGGCCCCCTTCGGGCGATCGCTTCAAGACTCTATGCAGAAATGGCATTGGACAGTGTGAGAGAGATTGGCTCATTGCTTTTACGAGCGAAGGTCAATCTCTGGCATCAGTCGGGGGCGGCCTTGAATATCGTCCAACAGGCTCTCCAGCAAATGACATTGCTAGGCGATCCGGCAACCCGGTTGGCCGTAGCCCTCAAGCCAGACTATGCTTTGGTGCAAGACAGCGTTGTTATAACACCGTCGCAGCCGACGGAAGCCGACCAAGAGGTTGTCATTTCTGTTCCTGTGTTCAATTTTGGTTTGAAGGGAACGGATTCCATAACCGTTCGCTGGATGCACACCTTCGAAAATGAGCCTCCACAGAGCATAGACCAGAAAATTGCTCCTGTTGGACACTCGTCCGAGATTACCTTCAGCAACATTGCGCTTTTGCGTGGAGGAAGCCACCGACTTCAAGTAACTCTCGACGCCTCTCTGAGTATCGATGAAGTGACAAAATCAAATAATAACATAGAGTTCAGCTTCTTTGTGGGTTCGACGCAATTGCAGATCATTTCTCCGATCGTGTCATCGTCCGTCCATCCGGATAGTGTAACGCTGGTCGTACAAAATCCTAATCTCCCATACACCTCAACCTGGCAAACACAGTTTGAAATCGACACGTCAAGCAAGTTTAACGGCGATCTCAAACTGCAACAATTTGACGTCCCCGTTGAAGTTGTAACGACGCGTTGGCAAGTTCCAGCCGGCGTTCTAAAGGACAGTACATTATATTTTTGGCGCGCGCGGATGCACGGTGGGTCGGATTCCACATCATGGGTGAATGGATACTTTGTTGCCGACAAGTCAAATCGTTTTCGATGGGTGCAGGACAGAGAATTGCTGTTTGAACAAAACAAACTCGTGGGAGTTCATAACGGGACTGTTCTTCAACTTCTTGAAAGACACATTCCGGTTGAGGTTATTTCCGCTGGATTTGGGGCGAGAAGTCCGAACGATGTGGGAGAAGCAACCCTCTATGTCGATAACAAGAACATATCAGCCACGTTTTCCGGCCGCGGATACAACGTAGCCATCATCAATCAGTTTACAGGAGAGGTTGAATCATTCGGGTCTTTCGATCTCTATAGCAATCCCACTGATACTTTAAGAGCGGAGCCTTTAATTCGCCACATGGAAAACATACCGTATGGCCGTAAAGTACTCGTTGCGGTTTCAGATGAAGGAGCTGTCAATAAGACCGAGCGAGTGAATCGGGGGATGGAGTCCATTGGAAGTTCAAAGATACGATCTCTTGGATTTCGGTATTCCTGGGCGATCATCGGTTGGAAAGGGGCGCCGGTCGGCTCCGTGCCGGAATCTCTTAAGGTCGCCGGCAGTGGGGCCGTAACGCTGAGCGACACTTTGCACACGTCAAACATCTCAGGGTCAGTGACCACAAACCCCATAGGCCCGGCGGTTCAATGGAACGAATTCGGATTTGAGATGGACACAACTCAGGGATTGACTCACATCTCGCTTGATGTCATCAGGGCGTTCAGAGATGGTTCCCGGGATACCATAAAGTCGGTTGAACTTTCGCCTGACTCTATACGATCCAAACTGCTCAATGTGGAGAAGGCCCAGTTCGTGGCAAACCTCAGGAGCGATTCTGCAGGATTCTCGCCAACATTTCGAAAATGGTGGGCCGATTTCACTCCACCGGCTGAGTTAGCTTTCAATTATCAAACAGTTCAGGTCGAGGAAGATTCTGTCCTTGAAGGTCATCCGCTCAATGTAGACCTTTCAGTCTACAACATTGGGTATTCCAATTCAGACACAGTGAGCCTGACTCTCAACGCAAATCAAAACAATGCAATAGTCGAGCTGTCGAGGAAAGATGTTCCGCCGATCCTCCCCGGCCAATCGACGTCCACCCGGATTACCTTTCTGACGACAGACATGCCCGGCCGGAATAATCTTTTTCTGTATCTGGATCCACTACAACGCGCATCCGAGTTATACAGAAACAACAACGTGTTTTCGTTCAGCGCATTTGTGAAAAGAGACTCCGTTCGACCTTCGTTCGAAGTGACGTTCGACGGCTCACAGGTTTTCGACGGCGACTATGTCTCGCCCAACCCAACGATCATGGTCTCTGTATTCGATAACAGCCCTTTGCCGGTGACGAATCCGTCGGATATCGCTATTGAGCTTGATGGGCGCAAGGTGTCGCTCGGATCCTTGCCCGACAGCCTGTTTGAATCCCGGCCCGGGCCGGAAAAGGCTGTGGCGGTTGTTCGGCCGACCTTCTCCAAAGGCGAGCATGTGCTCTCCGTACAAGTGAGGGACGCGTCGGGTAATTTCGCAGATACTTCTGCACATCAGGTTCGGTTTAGAGTTGAGACGGATTCGAAGTTGCTGAATGTCTTTAACTATCCGAATCCCTTTGCGAGGGAAACGAATTTTACGTTCAATGTCACCGGTTCGAGACTGCCCGAAGACATCACAATCAAGGTATATACCGTTGCTGGCAGGCTGATTCAAGAGATCCGCGTCCCGCAGTCGGATCTACGGATCGGCTTTAATCGAGTTCTCTGGGACGGTCGAGACCGTGAAGGCGATGAGCTGGCAAATGGCGTCTATTTTTACAAGATTATCATGGTGGCTGGCGAACAGAAGGAAGAAGTCATTCAAAAACTTGCGAAAATCAGATAAATGAAGTTCTCGGTCGTTGTTCCCACCTATGACGAAAAGGATTGTATTTCAGAGTGTCTGAGATCCATTCACGATCAAGACTACCCGAGAGACGAATTCGAAATCATTGTTTCCGATGCCACTTCCTCGGACGGTACGGCCGCAATCGCCCGACCACTCGCCGATAAGGTCGTTGTAACAGGCAAGAGAGGGATAGCCCATGGCCGCAACTTTGGAGCGCAGCATGCCCGAGGTGACATTCTTGTTTTCGCTGACGCTGATGTCGTGCTCCACAAGGAGTTTCTCAAAGAAGTGGAGTCAGCATTTCGGGGACAAAAAGTGGTTGGAGTCACGGGCGTTGGAATTCCGGGAGACGGCGGATGGTTCCAGCGCGCCGTTTATCGCGGCACGTATGTGTTGGTCAGGGCGTTCGACTTTTTTGGCATGCCGTTTTATCCGGGGCTGTGTGTTGCTTATAAGAGGGACGCTTTTGAGCGGGTTGGTGGCTTTAGAGAGGATTTTGGAATTGTCGAGGACCTTGACCTCACCAAAAGAATTTCCGCGTTGGGAAAGTGCATGGTGAAGCCGACTGCCACAGCCCGTGTCTCCACTCGCAGGATACAAAAACATGCCCTGTCGACAATATGCTTTCACATCTACAGCGACCTCCGCTATCTTTTCACAGGGCGCGCAGCGAAGATTTATCCTAAGGTTGAGGAGCTCAACTCACCGCTCGACTTGTGGCGCGTCAATAAATCGTAGTCGGCCGCATCCTCACGCGTCCCACCGTCATTCTTCTTGCTTCTAGGGCATATTTTTCCAATTTTTCTCCGTATGAAAAATCAGGCTTTTCTTATAATTCTTCTGGTCCTCAGCGTTTCTCATCCCTTGCGCTCGCAGTCGATTTACCTTCCTGGCTCGCATGAGGTGTATCCTTTTTTGAAACGAATGGAAGCGAAGCGACTCCTGGCTGACTACCGGGATGCCGCCCTGCCGCTTTCTCGAAAGGAAATTGCAAAGAAACTTCTCCTGCTTGAACAATTCATTGATTCCATGACGACGGTCGAGCGGGCTGAGTTCTCATTCCTCAGGGAAGAGTTTTACTACGAACTCTCCTCGTTAGGAGGCGACTCGCAGCCGAGTGAAATACGCTGGCATTTACTCTCTCAGCCCTTGACCGGTGGGATCTTAAATTTAGACCTCGACTACACTCTTAATCAACGGTTTACAGGACCAGACAAATCGAGTTCTCGCGGACAAGGGCTGAAGCTTTACGGCTACGCTTTCGAGGACGTGGGGTTTTATTTCAACTGGGTCGATTATCGCGAAAGGGGAACAGGTTTTAATGCGACAAAGAGTCATACACCGGAGCCGGGAGTTGTGCTCCAAAAAAACATTGGCGATGTCATTGAATATAACAACATCGATGCACAGTTGACCTTTAACGTGGGAAGCTTTGAGTTCTCTGTTGAAAAGACAAAGAACATTTGGGGATACGGACGCAACGGCCGCGTCATTCTCTCCGACAAGCCGCCCTCGTATCCTCAGCTAAAAATGCGTGTTCCTCTCAGCGATAACATCGATTTTGTCTACTTTCATGCTGAGCTCAATTCCGATGATCTGGATTCGCTCCGGTCGTACTATACTTTTTCATCCTCGCTCGCCAATTTCTATCGCCCTGTCAATCGTTCAAAATACATGGCTGCTCACCAACTTGAGTTTTCTCTGTGGGACGGTGTGGATCTTTCTCTTGGAGAATCCGTTGTCTACAGCGATAGGGGCCCTCTCCTCCTGTACCTTATCCCGATCATGTTCTTCAAGGCTGGCGAGCTGTATAATAAAGATACCGATAATACCCAGGTCTTCGGCAGTCTGGACTTGAACGTCATACAGAATGTCAACATGTATTTCTCGTTGTTCATCGACGAAATCAACACGGACGATTTCTTCGACGTCAACAAATCGAGAAAACAAGTCGGGGTCACGCTTGGCTTTCAGGCGTATGACATTTTGCTTGATGACTTCGAGTTTGCTGCAGAGTATTCGAGAGTGAACCCATGGGTTTACTCACACAGGTTTACCGCCGCAAACTTCACCAACAATAGCTATGACCTGGGCCATTGGATCGGCCAAAATGCGGACAATCTTCGTTTTGAGCTGGGTTATTCTCTCTCGAGGGCGCTCAAGCTCAATGCCTTCTCAGAAGTCTACAGAAAAGGTGACCGGGAGGATGTTGCATTCCAGTACCAGGCAATCGCTTTCGAGTTTCTGTACGGTCCCGCTTATCATGAAGAACGCACTTTTGGACTCTCTGCGAGATACCAACCAGTCCGCGACCTTTTTGTCGACTTCAAACTCAGGCGATGGAGCGTCAGCGACAACATGTTTCCTTCGCTCACTCGAGACAAGCAGCTCGATGTCAGCATCGGAGCAAGCCTCGGAGTCTGGTGATTTACAAGTCGTTGATACTCAATAAGTTGCGAGACTCGCATTAAACTTTTCATGCGAAAAGTTGTCCAATTCCTAGATTGAATGAGTTCACGCAGCGACCTTGAGCTTGTAGCGGACTTTCAAAACGGAAAGGAAGCTGCTTTCAACGAGTTAGTTCTCCGGTATCAGGAAAAAGTCTATTGGGTGGCGCGAAGGTTCATGGCAGACCATGACGCCGCCGATGATGTTGTTCAAGAGGTCTTTCTCAAAGCGTATCATGGGCTAAAAAGTTTTCGCAGCGACTCGAGCGTTTACACATGGCTGTATAGAATCGCCGTGAACATGTCCCTGAACGCGCTGCGACGCCAGAAATTGAGGGATTTTTTCCGGATTGAAGAGGTGTTCGATGTGAGGGATGAAGCATCTGAAGGTCCCGAAGAGCGACTTGAGCAACAGGAGCAACGAAGCCTGATTGATGAAGCAGTCGGCATGCTCCCGGAAAAACAAAAGGCTGTTTTTGTTATGAGATACTACGAAGAAATGCCATACGAAGAGATCGCCAAGGTTCTGAAGACGACTGTCGGTGGCTTGAAAGCGAATTATTTTCACGCGGTAAGAAAGATAGGAGAATTCTTGAACCGTGCGCACCGATCACGTTAGCGCGAATCTGGTTGATTATGTAAGCGGCAAGTTGGATGCTGAGGCAAGACTTCAGGTCGAGGCCCACGTACGCGAATGCCAAAAGTGCCAGCTGGACTTGAAAGAAGTCTCCGACGCACTCGAGCAGGTCAAAGAATTCCGTGACAAAGCCCCTTCTCCTTCATATTTTTCCTCGATCGTTCCCCGACTTCGTGAACATTTGGATGGGAAGGCGCCGATGCCGTGGTTTGACAGCCCTGCCTTTTCCAAACTGGTCCTCCCCTTCGCGACGGCAACGGTTGCCATTGTGTTGCTTGTAAACATCGGAGGGCTGAATGCTTCGAACGGCACAGACAAGGCCTTAAGCCCTCTCGTCGAGGGGATGAATCCTGAAGACGTCGTTGATATGGTGATGCAAGATTCTCCCTCCACACCGTGGGTAACGAGCCAAACTCAGGAGGTCGCTCAAGCGGTCGTTAGCGACCATTTGACAAAGGGACATTTTTTGCAGAATGCCCTTTCCATGGACTTACAGTCTTATTTTACCGATGCCTCGTTAATCTCCAGTCAACAGTTGCTCCAGAATCTTGATGAAGAGCAGATTGAGACATTGCTCAAAAAGCTGGAAGAAAGGTCCTCGTTATGACCAAAAGATTGAAGCTATGGACGTTCCTCGCCACGTTCGTTTTTGCCGCTTCGACGAGTCAGGAGTTGCCAATGCAAGGGCCTGCACGAGAGCGTGTTGAGCAATTCAAAAAAATTCGTATGATGGAGGTCATGAAGCTCGACGAAGAAACCTCTCTTCGGTTCTTTGCACGCTATAACAAGCATCACGAAGCAATGAAAGAGATCACATTAAGGAGGGATGGGCTGATCGATCAATTGGCCGCATTGAGAAAATCGGACGGCCTTGATTCTGAGTATGAGAAAGTCTTTAAAGAGCTTCAGAACACGGAATCGCAAATCGTCGCAGAGAGGTCGAGATTTCTCCAAGATTTGAAAGGTGTCGTTTCGACACGCCAGGTAGCCGAGTACATCGTGTTTGAAAGGAATTTTAACAGACAACTGATGCAGCTCATGCGGGAAATGGCACAGGAACGCGGCCGCGGAAGAATGGGCGCCCCGTTTCGGTGAAGACATGCAACCCGATGTGAAAAAAGCCGGCGCGTCAACGTCGGCTTTTTTATTTGCTCCCTTGATGCTATATTGCACATGACATGAGAAGGGTCTATCTCGACCATACTGCAACGACACCACTGGATGAGCGGGTGCTCCAGACCATGCAACGAGCATGGACAGAAAACTTCGGCAACGCTTCGTCCATTCACTCTTACGGCCGCGAGGCGAAGGTTCTGCTCGAGGAAAGCCGTGAACAGATTGCAAAAAGCATCGGCGCGAAGTACGATGAGTTGTACTTCACCAGCGGTGGCACGGAAGCAGATAATCACGCATTGAAGGGGGTCTCCTTCGCATCTCAGAAGTTTGGCAAGAATCATGTCATTATCACCGCCATTGAACATCACGCTGTTCTCCACACCGCCGACTGGCTGAGGGAACACGGGTTTGAAGTGACCGTCCTGCCCGTTGACAGCGATGCTCTTGTCGATCCGCAGAGGGTCGAGAAAGCAATGAAGCCGAACACCTGCTTGATCTCCGTTATGCATGCGAACAACGAAGTAGGGACGATTGAGCCGATAAAGGAGATTGCAGAAATAGCGAAATCGCGTGGTGTTGTATGTCATTCCGACAGTGTTCAGACGGTCGGCAAGATTCCTGTCGACGTCAAAGAATTGGGCGTGGATATCCTTGCGCTATCGGCCCATAAGATGTACGGTCCGAAAGGGATCGGCGCAATTTACATCCGGAAAGGAATACGGATTGAATCGATCATTCAGGGAGGCTCTCAGGAAAACAACCGACGCGCAGGAACAGAAAACGTGCCGCTGGCCGCCGGCTTCGCAAGGGCAGTTCAAATCGCAGCGGACGAACGTGAAGTTATGACGGCCAAATATCATCAGCAAAGAAATGTCATGAGAAAGAGGCTTTTCTCCGAGTTCGAGGGTCTCATCATGAACGGACACCAACAGTGGGCGCTCCCCCACATTGTCAACGTCTCATTTGATTCAAAAAGAAATCGCGTGGATGGAGATGCTTTAATTGTGGGACTTGATCTCAGGGGTGTTGCTGTCACGAGCGGTTCGGCGTGTTCTTCCGGTAGTATGCAGGCTTCGCACGTTCTTCTGGCGATGGGGCGAGATCACGACACTGCAAAAGCAACAGTTCGTTTTTCGATGGGCAGGTCCACGACTGAGGAAGACATCGATTATGCCGTTGATGCTCTTCACGAAGTCGTGAATAAGATGAAACTTGCCGTTACTGCCTAGTTTTTGTTTCCTGAAATTCCCTCAAAAGAATCCCGTAGCGTAAGCCCCTGTCGCTCACCACGATCTCGTTGGCGTTCAGTTGTTTCATCGTCTCTAGGAGAATCAGTATTCCCGCGAGAATGATGTCGGCTCTTTCGGGAACAATCTGCGGGATTGAACGAAGCTCTTCGAGAGTTCGGATCCTGAGTTGATTGAAAATCGTGTGGACGGCGTCGAACGTGAGCAAATGGCCGTGCACTTTTTCGCGGTCGAACGACGGGAGCTTGAGGTCGATCGCTGCAAGCGTAGTGAGTGTTCCAGCCACGCCGATGAGCCGGGCCGTGCTCGAGAGCGGGGAAAACTGAGTTACTTGGGACCTGATGAGGCTGAGAGCCTGGCTTACACCGAGGGACGATGGTGGCGAGGTTTTCAGGAATCTTTCAGTAAGTCGAACGCTTCCAATATCGAGACTCTGCCTCGATTTTACTTCGAGGTCCTGGCCGGCGATGAGTTCCGTGCTACCTCCGCCAATGTCCAGCACTGCAAAATTCCTCTTTGCTCCTTCTTGCAGGAAATCAGAGATGGCCCCCAGATAGGTCAAGTCGGCTTCTTCCGCACCCGTAAGAACGGAGACTTCAAAACTCAGTTTCTTTCTGATAAAATCGTTGAATTCCGATTGGTTTTGTGCATCCCGGAGCGCGCTGGTTCCTCGAGCGAGGATTTTTTCCGAACCACAGTCCTCCGAAATGTTTTTGTACTTCTGAAGGAGGCCAAGGACGCGCTCAAAGGTTTCCGGCAGGATCATCTTATTCGCATCGACGCCTTTTCCCAGCCGGGCGATGGCATGTTCATCACGAATGACGGTTAACGTGCCGTCGGTGTCGATATCGGCCACGAGCATCAGAATGGTGTTGGTGCCGATGTCGATCGAGGTGAGTCTCATGAGCTTCGCACGAGTGAAAGCGCGACCCACTCGTTTTCGCCGATCAACCCAAGAGGAACAAGTCCGCGGTGAGAAAGCTGAGGGAGGAGTGTTGGCAGGTCTCTTATCAAGAGTCCTGAGAGGATCAAAATCCCCTCTGTTTTCAAATGCTTGACAAACCATTGAAGCGACTGAAGAATTGTCGGCAGGTCGATATTAGCCACGATGAGTTCAAACATTCCGCGGGGGATGTCCTTTGTGCTCCCTTCGAGGACGCGCACTTTTCTCCGGACAGCATTTCTTCGGACATTCTCTGTCGCGTTTGAAGTTGCCCAGCCGTCGTTGTCAATGGCGATGGCATGCCGTGCCCCGAGTTTTACAGCGGCAATCGCAAGAATTCCTGTCCCCGACCCAAAATCAAGCACTGAGGCCCGAGGCTGAAGATGTTCCTCCAGTAACCGCAGGCTGAGTCTTGTCGTTTCATGATGGGCCGTACCGAATGACATTTTGGGGTCGATCTCAATGACAATTTTTCCTCTGTCCTGCCGTCTCGTTTTTCTCCATGAGGGTTTAATGACGATTTTCTCCGACGCGCCGATAGAATTGATCGAATTTTTCCAGGCCCTATTCCAGTTTTGTTCCCTGACAGTTGTGAGCTGAAAACGGACGTCGAGGAGGGGGAATTCTCGCTTGAAGTGGCTCAGGATTTTCTGCAATTGTTCTTTAAGACGGTTTGTCCATTTGTCCTTCGGGAGAAAGCATTTGAGTGAAGCATTTTCTTGAAGGAATCCCGAAAACCCCAGCGTCGCCAGCTGACCGGTGAGGAGATCGTGGTGTGAAAAGGGAAGATGCAGGCCGAGTTCAATCCAGGCTCTTGCTTTCATGCGAGCCGAAATCAGACGGTGCGGCGTTTGCGGAGAAGTTGTTCGACAAGGTCGTTGTTCATCTCGAGCCAAAAAATCTGGTCGCGGTAATTTTCCTGCATCTTACGGTCCGCTTTGTTGTATCGGACGTTGAGCAAATAGATGAGCCAGACGACTACCGTAAAGACCAGAAGAACCTGTTGCCCATCGAAGGTTGTGCCCATGGAGAGCCGGGCGGCAACACCCGCCGTCGATGCCAGTCCGAACCAAAAGGATGTTCGACGCACGAGGATCATGATATGGTAAACCGTGCCGAAGAAGAAAATTTTTTCGTGAAAAACTGCCGGAATGAAGTTGTTGAGCACGTAGAAATAAAGTCTCTGAGCGTCCGAGTCGTCCAACGGTTGAATTTTTGCCATCGTGCGGGCTTTGTTGAGCAGATAGGTGCTTGGCTGGTTTTCCTGAAATGCCTTCCGGCGCTTTGTCGTCTCCTTGGCGTACATAGTCAAGCCCGAGATGATCGCAAAGCAGAAAAACAATATCGTCATTTGCCAACCTGTAATGGTATGTGAAATTGTCACCGGAAAGACAGCCCACGCGAGAACCACGGCAAGCGTTGAAAAGTAGAAGCCGGGAATGAGGATGCGGAATGTTTCGTAAAGGCCGAAAGAAGTTGTGGTGTTGTTCATATCTAAAATGTGATTGGTTTCTTGTAAAGAATGTGGATGAGCACTCTTCCGACGGCTTCAAGGCTCTGGGGCGAACATTTGTCCGGGGTATCCTCGAGAGAGTGCCAGTAACGGTTTGAATTGTCGGGGTAGTTGAAGTCGATTAAGTCCACCGAAGGAATCCCGGCCTCGTTCAATGGAATGTGGTCGTCAAAGATCTCCTCGCCTACTCCATTCACGAATTCAGGAATGCCGAGCTCTTGCGCCGATGAATAGATCAGATTCATGATCGCCGGTGCGTATTTATCAGAGTTTTGTTCGCGTGGGATTGTGAGGATTTTGTCGCCGACCATATCCAAGTTGACGGCAAACCGCGGATTGAGTCCGGCCGGTAGGTTTTTCGCAAAATGCTGGGAACCAACGGCGTAGGACCTCTGGTCGCCATGCCTCCCGATATCCTCTGCGTCGAAAAGAACAATATCCACACCGACGGGTGGCAGGTTCTTCTTGAATTGTCGGGTTAACTCCAGAAGAACTGCGACGCCGCTGGCACCATCGTTCGCGCCGAGGATTGGCTTATCGTGATTCTCAGAGTCTTCGTCGTTGTCGGCCCACGGGCGAGTGTCCCAGTGGGCGGAAAGCATCACGCGGACAACGGCATTACGGTTGAACTGAGAAATGATGTTTGCGTAGTTGTGTCGTTCGCCCTTAAAATTTGTATGGCTGAACTCCTGCAGAAAGACACGCTCGGCATATTTTCCCATTTCGTCCTGAAGAAACCTCAGACATCTTCTGTACCCCTCTGAGCCGGGGTTTCTGGGACCAAAATCTGTCTGAGCCGTCAAAAAGCGGTATGCTTCCTGGCCGTCAAACACCGGCACGCTGACGAGAGGGTCGATGGATTTCATCTGTTGTTGAGGGACGGGTTGTTGTTGACGCTGGTCGCAGGCGACGAAGCAAAGAAGGAGGAAGGCGGCGAATTTTTTTTCGCACATGGCGCATCAACTTAGAGAAAACTGGTCCGAGAAGCAAACACGGGGGATTAAGGAGTGACGACGCCGGGGCTTCCGCTTCGCGAAAAACGTGAGAGCAGTATGCCGATTGAATCCTGAGTTTGGCGGAAATGGCGACTTGGTAGAATAAAATTTTGCATCATCATGGAGAATGCAAACATTTCGCCGTCGCGGGTGCGAACATAGCCGGAAAGAGAACTCACACCGCTGATGGTGCCTGTCTTGGCGCGCACATTTCCCTCTGCCGCGGAGGCTTTCATTCGCCCGCGTAAAGTGCCGTCAACACCGGCTATGGGAAGAGAATCAAAGAAAAGCGGGAATAGGTCGTAACGGTGGTACATGCCCGCAAGGAGTTGGACAATCATTTCGGTGGTGAGAAGATTGTAATGAGAGACGCCGGAACCGTCCACCATGAGATAGGCAGTCGTGTCGATGCCGAATTGTGTAAGAAACGCATTGACTTCATGGACACCGTTGCGCGCCGTGCCCGGAGTTCCGCGCTTGACAGCAGCAATGGTCTTGAGTGTATTCTCGGCCGCGAGGTTGTCGCTGAATTTGTTGAGGTTGACGACCATAGAATCCATCGGCCGGAGGTGAAATGCCGTTTCCCTGGCAACAGAGTCGGCAACATTGATGCGGGATCGCCCCTGGACAAGTATCCCTGCTCTCTGTAGCGATTCCTTAAAGAGCTCGGCGGCATAAAGCTCGGGTTTCCACACACTGATTTGCTCTTCTCGCGGCGGGGAACCGGAGAGAATTTGACCGTCGACAACGATGATATTTGCCCGTTCTTTGAACAATCTTGTGATCTTCAGCGGCTGAAGAACAGTGTCTGTGGCGGTCCTGGCGAAATTCACGAGCAGAACATAATTTGTCTGCGGATCGATTGTTACCCTCGTTGAGTCGCCGGCAAAGAAACCCGGCTCCACCCGTACTCGGACGCAATTATCGTTCACAGAGAGGGGTGAGATGAACATCTCGTCAGGATACGGTTCGTCGTCCCACATCCACCCATTTCCCCAATATTCATCGTCAAAGTACGACACGTCCCCGACGACATCGCCGGTAATGGTGTTGATTCCGAGACTCTTGATGCGTCGCGACAGAGTATCCAGGTCTTGAGTCTTGAGGTCTGGATTGCCAAACCCTTTCAGATAGATATTGCCATAGAGAACTCCCTCGATCACGAGGCTATCGATACAAACGGAGGTCTTGAACATAAAGTCTTTGCCGAGAATTTGCAGCGCAGCCGATGATGTCAGCAGCTTCATGTTTGAAGCCGGGCGCATAAGCATTTTGCTGTCCCGCTCATAAACGACCTCACCTGTCTCCAGAGAGATAACCTTCATGCTGGCACGAGCCGGGATGAAGATGGAATCTGAAAGAACAAGATCGATTTCGTATTTCAGCCGATCGAGCGGGTCGGTGGGAGGTGAAAGCGTTTGAACTCCTGCGCATCCGGTCATTAGCAAAAACAGCAAGGGAAGTACGATTCTTTTCATGACAGAAATGTTGCTTGAATTGATTTGAAATTCAACAACAAATGAGAAAAGAGTCTTCGTGTTTTGTTGTTCGCTTGTTTGCGGTGGTAAAGGAGTACGCAGGTGACAATTCCAGGCTATGATGATGGACTACGGCAGAATCAGACGTTTTCTTGATTGGTCTTCAAAAAAAAGGTATATTGCACGTCAAATTTCTGACAATTTTCAAGCGAAACCTTATCCATGCTCCAGTTTTTCCGAAGACTTTTTGGCTCAAAACACGAACGAGATGTCAAGCTTCTCCGTCCCGTCGTTGAAGAGATCCTGCAGCACAGCGAATCCATTGCCCGTTTGAGCGATGATGAGCTGCGGGCGAAAACCGATGAATTCCGGGCACGCGTCAAAGAGCAAACTCGGGAAATCGAGTCCGAAATTGCTTCGCTTCGTGCATCCTTGAACGAAGAATTGCCCTACGATGAGCGAGAGAAAATCTACGCTGAAGTTGATGAGCTGAACAAAAAGCTTGATGCGAAGATCGAAGAGACGTTGAATGAAATCTTGCCAGAGGTCTTTGAGGTTGTCAAAGAGGCATGCCGGCGCCTCGTCGGCCAATCGTGGGATGTCGCTGGAAACAAGGTAGTGTGGGACATGGTGCCGTTCGACGTTCAGCTCATGGGGGGTGTCGCCCTTCATCAGGGAAAGATCGCCGAAATGGCTACGGGTGAGGGAAAAACGCTCGTGGCAACATTGCCGACCTACCTGAATGCCCTGCCGGGTCGGGGCGTTCATATCGTCACCGTGAACGATTACCTTGCCTTGCGCGACAGCCAGTGGATGGGGAAAGTGTATGAATTCCTCGGATTGAAGGTGGGGTGCATTCTCCAGCACATGGACGCAGTGCAACGAAGAGCGCAGTACGCGGCCGACATCACCTACGGCACGAACAACGAGTTCGGTTTTGACTACCTGAGGGACAACATGGTGGTCACTGCCGAGGAAATGGTTCAGCGCGGCCATAACTATGCCATCGTCGATGAAGTGGACTCGGTGCTCATCGATGAAGCTCGAACGCCTCTCATCATAAGCGGTCCCGTGGAGGCTGAAGAACATAAGTTTGACGAGATGAAACCTTATGTCGAGCGAATTTACAAGAGTCAACAATCTCTCGTCGCCAAGATCGTTTCAGACGCTGAAAGTTTGTTGGGACAAGGCAAAACCGATGAGGCCGGAGTTCTGCTTTTACGGGCGCAACGCGGGCTTCCAAAGAACAATAAACTCCTGAAGCTTTTTTCAGAGCCGGCGAACAAGTCTCTCTCTCAACAGACGGAAAAAGAATATCTGAGGGACAACTCTGCCCGCATGCACGAGATTGACGACGAGCTTTATTTCTCGATTGACGAGAAATCCCATGTGATTGACCTGACGGAAAAGGGCAGAGAGTTTCTCGCACAGATTTACCCGGGTCATGACAAAGAGCTGTTTGTCATCCCCGATATTGGAACCGAATTTAGCATCATCGAAGGAAACGGAAGCATCACGCTTGAGGAAAAGCAGCGCCGGAAGGATGAGGTCAATAAGTTATTCGCCGAGCGCAACGACCGCATTCACACGATTCTCCAACTCTTAAAAGCTTACTGCCTGTACGACAAAGACGTCGAGTACGTCGTCCAGGACGGCAAGATCATGATTGTGGATGAATTCACCGGCCGTCTGCTGCAGGGGAGGAGATACTCTGAAGGACTTCATCAGGCGATTGAAGCCAAGGAGGGCGTGAAGGTTGAGAGAGATACGCAAACGCTGGCGACGGTGACGCTTCAGAACTACTTTCGGATGTACAAGAAACTCGCCGGCATGACAGGAACGGCGGAGACCGAAGCGGCCGAATTCTTTGAGATCTATAAACTCGACGTTGTTGTTATTCCGACGAACAAACCCATGGTTCGTACCGACCACGATGACCAGGTCTATAAGACGAAGCGGGAAAAATACAACGCCGTGATGAACGAGATCGAAGAAATGCGGAAGATCAACCGTCCGGTGTTGGTGGGAACGACAAGCGTGGAGGTCTCGGAAACGATCAGCAGAATGCTCAAGCGAAAAGGCATTCCCCATAACGTGCTGAATGCGAAACAGCATCAGCGTGAAGCCGAAATTGTCGCTCACGCGGGATTGCCGGGTGCCGTGACGATATCGACAAACATGGCGGGTCGTGGAACGGACATCAAGCTGGGTCCGGGCGTCAGGGAACTCGATGGACTCCACATTGTGGGCACGGAACGGCACGAAGCCCGTCGCATCGACCGCCAGCTCCGGGGTCGGTCAGGACGCCAGGGCGATCCCGGTTCGTCTCTGTTCTACCTCTCCCTTGAGGACGACCTCATGCGACTTTTTGGGAGTGAGCGCATCGCACGGATTATGGAGAGAATGGGGCTTGAAGACGGAGAGGTGATTCAGCACCCGATGATCACAAGGTCTGTTGAGCGGGCTCAACGGAAGGTCGAGGAAAACAACTTCGGGATTCGCAAACGTCTCCTGGAATACGACAATGTCATGAACCAACAGCGGGAGGTGATTTATTCCCGCCGGCGTCATGCTTTACTCGGAGAGAGGCTCCGCGACGATATTTTCGAGATGGTCCGGGACATGGCCGACAAGCTCGTCCAGCGGTTTTATCCTGAGGGCGATCTCGAGGGGCTGAAGCTTGAGGTACGGTCGAAATTCCTTGTCGACCTCGACCTCAGCGCCGAGCAGTTCCAGAAACTCGGACAAGAGGGTGTGAGCCACGAGATCGTAAAGGGCGCTGAGAATTTTTACCGTCGCAAAGAAGAGCAGCTGAGCCCCGGCATGATGCGAACTCTTGAAAAAATGGTCATGCTGCAGGTCATTGATTCAAAATGGCGCGACCACTTGCGCGAAATGGACGACTTGAAGGAAGGAATTCATCTCCGGGGATACGGCCAGAAAGACCCCCTCCTTGAATACAAAAGCGAATCGTTTAAGATGTTCATGGAGCTGATGGATTTGATCGAGGATGAAGTGATCGGCCTTGTGTTCAAATTGTATCCTGAAAGGCCCGAGCAGCTCCCTGTGCAACGCGGACGCAGGCCTTTGCGCCGTGAAGACATTGTCATGACGCATGAATCGGCGCAAGGGTCCGGATTCATGGCAAATCGTGAGCCCATCCCTGCTGGCGCGGGGCAAGCCCAGTTGCCGGCGCGTGCAGCACAAGGCCCGCCGCAGCAGAAAGTGCAGCAAATTCGCGTTCCAGAGAAAATTGGCCGGAATGAGCCCTGCCCCTGCGGGAGCGGAAAGAAATATAAGAATTGCCATGGTGCTTAAGCGTGATTAAGCTAGCAGGATTGTTGGAATGTTGGAGTATTGTCTGCCTGCCCACAGAGGTCAAAGAGGGTGGGCAGCGAATCATAGTCTGATGGATTTCTCTGTGTGAAAAAGATTGAAGCGATCATACGGCCTTTCAAGCTCGACGATGTTCGGGAAGCATTGTCGGAAATGGGTGTCCGGGGGATGACGTTGACCGAGGTAAAAGGATACGGCCGTCAGAAAGGACACACCGAGGTGTATCGAGGCTCGGAGTATAAGATAGATTTTCTTCCCAAGATAAAACTCGAAATTATTGCGAAGGATTCGATGGTGGAAAGAATTGTGTCGACAATCGTGAAGGTTGGAAAGACGGGCGAAGTGGGGGATGGGAAAATCTTTATCTCCCCCATCGAAGATGTGATTCGCATTCGCACCGAGGAATCTGGCGAAGAGGCTATCTGAAGAACACTGACGTTGTACCATATTCAGGGAGTTCCGAGATGTCCGCGGAACTTTTTTGCTTTTATGACCAAAGAACTTAGCCGGGATTTCAGAACGGGGTACGTCGCAATCGTTGGCGAGCCGAATGTCGGCAAATCAACGCTCATGAACGCTCTCCTGCAACAGAAACTCTCAATCGTCACGAGGAAGCCGCAGACAACGCGTCAGAGGATTCTTGGAATCCTTAACCGGGAAGATGCTCAGATTATTTTTCTCGATACACCTGGACTTCTCAGGCCCAAATACCTGTTGCACGAGAAAATGATCGGTCATGCCGAAAGCGCCCTGGCTGATGCAGACCTCATTCTTGTTCTGACGGAGGCATCCCGTGGAAGCGAGCTGCCCCATGAGGTGGAAGAACTTATTGGTCGGAAAACATCAAGCACGCCGCTATTGCTGGTCATTAATAAAATGGATTCCCTCCACCGGCCCGAGATTCTTCCGGTCATTGAGTCCTTCGCAGCGAGGGGCGTTTTCAGGGAGGTCATTCCCGTGTCGGCTCTCAAAGGGGAAAACCTCGACGAACTGTTGAAAACGGTCGTTCAGTATCTTCCAAGGCACGAGCCGCTCTATCCTCAGGATGTCGTGAGCGAGCATCCGGAGCGTTTTTTTGTCTGTGAGTTGATCCGTGAAAAAATATTTGAGGAGTACAGAGAGGAGATCCCGTATTCCACCGCAGTGGAAATCGTGGAATACAAGGAGCGAAGCATAGGGAAGACATACATCGGCGCGGACATTATCGTGGAACGGGAATCACAAAAGGGGATTCTCATTGGCAGCAAGGGTGAGGCATTGAAAAAGATTGGACAGCTTTCACGCGCGGAGATCGAACAGTTCATTGACCGGCCAGTATTCCTGGAGCTGCGAGTGAAAGTCCGCGAAAAATGGCGGGAGAGCGAAGCGATGCTGAAAAGACTCGGGTACGGGGGAGAACGCCATGCCTGAGATTCGGCCGTTTCGGGGGTATACCTATAACCAGGAGAAAGTCCCCATTCAGGAGGTCGTGGCCCCGCCGTACGATGTTATTTCGGAGAAGCAACAGTCGTCTCTCTACCACCGCAACCCCTATAATGTTGTCCGGCTTATCCTCGGAAAAGAGCAAGACAGATATGCCTCGGCAGCAAAGCATTTCTTGGAATGGCAAGACAAGGGGATCCTCGTGCGCGACAAAAAGCCTTCCATCTATATTTTGCATCAAACCTTTGAAGGCAGAGTGGGAAAAGAGATAACTCGAAGAGGTTTCGTTGCATTATGCCGTCTCGAAGAATTTGAAAAACGAGTCGTCCTGCCTCATGAAAAGACGCTTGCGAAGCCTCGTGAAGATCGGTATCGACTTCTCCAGTCGACACACACGAATTTCAGTCAGGTGTTTTCGCTCTACTCCGACCCGGACAAACGAATTGAAGGTTTACAATCCGAGATTCTGCGAGCCTCGCCCGACATTGACCTTTTGTTTGAAGATGTCCAGAACAAACTCTGGAGGTTGAGCGACAAGAGAGCGATACAGGAGATTCAAAAAGTGCTCGCGGATAAACAAGTCCTCATCGCAGACGGCCACCATCGATACGAGACGGCATTGGAATACAGGAATTTTTTGCAGTCGAAGAATCAAAAGCATTCAGGTCAGGAGCTCTATAACTACGTCATGATGTTCCTGACGAATCTCGAGGACGAAGGACTCGTGGTCTTGCCGACGCACAGGATCGTCCATTCTCTGCGCTCATTTGACGGTGCCGAGTTTATGCAGCGCGTCTCAGAAAATTTTGTTGTGCGCGCTTTCAAAGAACCGCACGCCTTGCTGGCGGCGATGGATTCGAGTTCCACCCGCTCATATGGAGTGCTGGTGAAAGGAGATCCGCAGTTTTACTTGCTCAGCCTGAAGCCCACGCTGACTGCCGCCGATGTTGTCAGCGAGAATCTCCCGGCAGAGGTCAAGGACCTTGATGTTACCGTCCTTCACTCATTGATCTTGAAGGAGATGCTTGGCATCAGCACACAAGCGCAAGAGCAGAAAGTGAACCTGGAGTATGTGAAATCCGTTGACGAGTGTATTGAGTCTGTGTGGAAAGGGATTGGTCAGCTTGCATTTCTCATGAACCCTACTCAGATTCAGGAGGTCCGCAAGGTTGCGAAGGCAGGATTCACGATGCCCCAGAAATCAACGTATTTTTATCCGAAACTCTTATCAGGATTAGTCATCAATAAACTCGAGGACTGAAAACATCGGGGAGGCATTCTGAACGCGGCTGCACCGGGACGCGCTGCGATATCTATCGGTTTAGCAGTTGTTTGTCTTATCTGGGGTTCCACCTGGCTCGCAATAAAGGTAGGCCTAGCGACAGTACCGCCGCTGTTCGCCGCGTCACTCAGGTTCTTTATCTCAAGCGCTATCCTGCTGTTGCTCATGGTGCTTCAGGAAGAAAGGTTCCCGCGGAAAAAAGAATTCTGGTTGCTGAGTCTCGTCATCAGCTTCAACAACTTCAGCGTACCTTACAGCTTGATCTATCTTGGACAAAAAAACATTCCAACGGCATTATCCTCGATTCTTTTTGCGACTTATCCGTTTTGGGTGGCCTCATTTTCGCACGCCAGGCTTGCGGACGAACGGATCACCTTTGCCAAAGGGGTAGGGATGGTGCTAGGTTTCGCCGGCATCGTGGTAATCTTCTCGAATGAAGTGAACATTCTGGGACCGCGTTCGTTTGTCGGCATGGGGTCGATTCTTGCGGCAGCGGCTCTCCAGGCATACGCTCTGGTGACGCTTAAGAAAAAGGGAAAACCGTATAGTCCGGTGACGCTCAACTTTTCGGCCATGCTCCTGGGCGCCGTAACGCTCCTGGTTGCAAGCGCAGGAACCGAAGATATCGCGAGTGCAAAGTTCGAAACACATGCCATCAGCTCGCTACTCTATCTTGCCACATTCGGCACCGTCGTCACATTCGTTACGTATTTTTGGCTGGTGAAACACGTTCAGGCGGTCCTTCTTTCCCTCACCGCATTTGTCACTCCGCCGATTGCTATAGTCATCGGTTCTCTCGTGCTTCAGGAGCGCCTCGAAACGGAGGTTCTGCTCGGCGCTTCCATGGTGTTGACGGGAATTCTTTGTGCGAACGCTCCAGGAATAAGGCGTCTGCTCCTTCCGTTGAGGCCAACGTCGAGGACGCGTGTTTGAAAAGATTGCTCATATTGGTGTTGCCGTCAGTGACCTGGAAGCGGCCGTGGAACTGTTTACGAAGTTGTTCAATGCACAACCGCAACGATTTGAAGAAGTCCGGGATCAAAAAGTCAAGACCGTGATGTTTGAATTCAACGGTGCCGCCATCGAGCTGTTGCAGGCGACGTCTCCTGAATCTTCCATTGCGAAATTCATCGAAAAGCGGGGGACGGGGGTGCATCATATCTCTTTTGTGGTGGATGATATTGAGCGAGAGATGAAGCGTCTGAAAGAAATTGGCTTCGAACTTGTCGATGAGGCCCCACGGTACGGGGCTGGCGACTATATAGTGGCTTTCCTCCATCCTCATTCGACAAACGGCGTGCTCATTGAGATCAGTCAAAAACGCGCGCCTTCCACCGGCAGGTGAGCAGGAGCGATGAATGTGCAAGTGATGCCGAAAGAAGTCACTCTCTCTGTAAAAGACCTCGACCTCGAAGAGAAGCTGGATTCCCTCCCGAACAAACCTGGTGTTTATCAATTCAAGAGCGCCGAGTCGAAGGTCATCTATGTGGGCAAAGCGCAGAGTTTGCGTTCCCGTGTACGGCAATATTTTCAGAAATCCCGCGCGCCTGACCCGAAACTCGATGCGCTGGTCCCTAAAATCGCGGACGTCGAGCTTGTTGTCACCGACAACGAAGTGGAAGCCCTCATCCTTGAAGCCAACCTCATCAAGAAATTTAAACCTCGTTATAATGTCATACTGAAAGACGACAAGAGTTATCCCTTTATCGTCATCACGAACGAACCATTCCCGCGCGTATTTGTGACGAGGAAGAAAGTCGCTTCAGGAGGACGGTATTTTGGTCCATACACAGATGTGAAGACCATGCGCTTTGCGCTGAAGACCGTCCGAGATATCTTCATGATTCGCAGCTGTAATTACGAGCTCACCGATGAATCTATCAGGGCCGGGAAGTTCAAACTCTGCCTGGACTATCACATCAAAAAGTGTGAGGGGCCGTGCGAAGCGTTGATCACCAGGGAACACTACACCGCTATGATTTCGCAAGTGTCTCAGGTACTGAAAGGTAAAACCGATTCTCTGGTCGATTCACTCCAGAAAGAAATGGGACGTTTGTCTGAGGGGATGAAATTCGAAGATGCTGCCAGTGCTCGTGATAGAATACGTGCGCTCACCGTCTACACGGAGCGCCAGAAAATCGTCGCTGCAAGGGAGGTCGACAGGGATATCTGGGGCCTTGTCACCCGGAACGACGACGCATGTGGTGTCATGTTTAAAGTGAGAGACGGAAAGGTGGTCGGCAACCAGCACTTCTATCTTGCCAATGTGGAGGGAAAAGAGGAAGGAGAGGTGATGGAGAACCTCGTCGAGCGATTCTACCTTGATTCGGAGGACATTCCGCCGGAATTGGTCCTCTCGTCCGATGTCGAGCAAAAAGAGCTTGTCCAGAGCTGGCTGGAAAAGAGACGACAGGGAAATGTTTCAATTGAAATCTCCAAAGCAGGTGAAAAGGTAAAACTCGTCGCCATGGTGAAAAACAACGCGCAGTTCTGGATCGATGAGCTCGAGGTGCAGCGGCTTAAGCGTGGAGATTACATCCCAAATTCAGTGAGGTCTTTGCAGCGGGACCTTCGTATGAAAACTGCTCCGAGGCGGATTGAGTGTTTCGACATCTCGAACATACAGGGAAGTGATTCCGTCGCTTCGATGGTCGTGTTTGTTGACGGGAAGCCTCGAAGGAGCGAGTATCGCAAGTTTAAAATAAGGACTGTATCGGGCCCGGATGATTTTGCCAGCATGCAAGAGGTTGTTGAACGTAGGTACGTTCGAGTGTTGGAGGAAAATCAGCCCATGCCTGATTTGATTATGGTGGACGGGGGCAAAGGGCAGCTTTCCAGTGCCCTGGAGGTTATCAAGAAGTTGAAAATAGAGACGACACCCATTATCGGTTTGGCGAAAAGGCTCGAAGAAGTTTTTGTCCCGGAAAAATCCGAAGCGATGCTCCTGCCGAGAACATCATCCGGTCTTCGACTCCTTCAACAGATACGGGACGAAGCACACCGGTTTGCGATTGCATATCATCGAAAAGTCCGCGCGAAACGAATTCTCCGCACGGAGCTTGACCTCGTCAAAGGGATTGGCAAAGTACGGGCGACAGAGTTACTCGAAGCGTTCGGATCTGTCCAAGGAGTAAAGTTCGCGACAGAAGAACAACTCTCGGAAATCGTGGGCTCGAAAATTGCGCAGAAGATCAAAGAGCATTTCGAGGAAGAAACGGCGACGGATTCATCTGTCGAGTCTTGATTCTCGGCGGGTTTTTGGCTACATTAGTTCCAGTTTTACTCGGGCGAGAAGCTCAGTTGGTTGGATCGCACGGTCCACACCTGCGTGGTCCAAAAGGGCGCTTAGCTCAGTTGGTCTAGAGCGTACGCCTCACACGCGTAAGGTCGCTGGTTCGACCCCAGCAGCGCCCACGAGAGAATACGGAATTCGCGAGGGGAATATCTCATTCCGCTATCCTCTCCGAAATCCTCATTCGAAACGTTCTTTGATTGTTCCTTTAAGTCCTATCCAGCGAGATAGGAAAGGAATCAATGCAAAATGCAAAATTAAGAATTAGAAAACTTTTTGATTGTTTCATTTTGCATTTTGCTGTTTTGTCATCCATTTAACCCCTTTCCTTATCGGACTGGGGTTTTTTTGTTTGCAAATGAGTCAGTAACCGAATCGATTATGAATCAAGAATAATGAGGGATTGACGCTCGAGAATGATGAAAAAAACAAAAATCATTGATGCCACAGGGTTTCAGCGAGCCATCAATCGCCTGGCCCACGAGATTGTCGAAAAGGAAAAAGGAGCCGAAAACCTTGCAGTCGTCGGCATCCGTACGCGTGGAGATTTCCTCGCTCGCCGCATTGCTGCAAAAATCGAAGAAATCGAACGAAGGCCAATCCCCGTCGGAACGCTCGACATCACCTTGTACCGTGACGATCTTCGCGGCAGGTTGGATCAGCCGCAATTACAGAGCACGCAGATCCTTTTCGATATCACAGGAAAAACGCTCGTGCTTATTGATGATGTTCTCTTCACGGGACGCACGATAAGGGCTGCGCTGAATGCCCTCATGGACATGGGACGGCCTGCTGAAATCCAGCTGCTGGTGCTTATCGACCGCGGCCACCGCGAGCTTCCGATAAAAGCAGACTTCGTGGGGAAAAATGTGCCCACCTCTATGAAACAGACAATCAACGTTCTGATGAAGGAGCTTGACGACGAAGATGCAGTTTTCCTTTCAGACTCTGATGAAATGGAGTTGAAGCGATGAAACTCCAGAATCGGCATTTGCTGGGTCTCGATGGCATGTCCAAAGAGGACATTTCCGCCATCCTCGATACGGCGGTATTGTTCAAAGAGGTTCTCGAGCGTCCGATCAAAAAGGTCCCACCGCTGCAAGGCAAGACTATTGTCAATTTGTTTTTTGAGTCATCGACGAGGACAAGGATATCGTTTGAACTCGCCGAACGCCGGCTTTCGGCAGATGTTGTTACCTTTTCCACTGCGGGCAGCAGCGTTAGCAAAGGCGAAACACTAAAAGATACGGCCCGCAATATTGAGGCGATGAAGATCGACATGGTCGTCATCCGCCATCCGGCTCCCGGCGCATCGCACTTCCTCAGTCGCGTCGTTGATGCAAATGTCATCAACGCCGGCGATGGAGGGCACGAGCACCCGACGCAAGGATTACTGGATATGTTTACGCTGCGCGACAAATACGGACGGCTAGAGAACCTGAAAGTGTGCATCGTCGGCGATATTACGCACAGCCGAGTCGCACGCTCCAATATCTATGGGCTGACGACAATGGGAGCAGAAGTTTCTGTCTGTGGGCCGGCGACGCTCATTCCCAGAGATATTGAGAAGCTTGGCGTCAAAGTTTTTCACCGGCTTGAGGATGTCGTTCAGGACGTTGATGTGATCAACGTTCTGCGCATTCAACTCGAACGCCAGGAAAGCGGGTTGTTCCCATCCCTGCGGGAGTATCATCGCTATTTTGGCGTGACCAAAGAAAAGGTGTCAAAGGCATCAAAGCCAATCACGATAATGCATCCGGGACCTATCAATCGGGACGTTGAGCTATCGGCCGACTTGGCGGACAGCGAACACTCGGTGATTCTTCAGCAGGTGACCAACGGCGTTGCCGTGAGAATGGCTGTTCTCTATCTCCTCGGAACATCCAACTGAAAAAATATGACGATTCATCTCAAACACGGAAGACTGATCGACCCGGTTTCGGGCAAAGATGAAACAGTGGACATTCTGATCCGCGACGGCCGGATTGAGAAGCTCGGTGGTCAGATTACTTCGGAGAAATCGGCTCAGGATCTTGACCTGAAAGGCAAGATTGTCGCTCCCGGGTTCATCGACATGCATGTGCATTTGCGCGAGCCCGGTTTTGAACACAAGGAGACCATTGAAACGGGTTGTGCGTCTGCTGCAGCAGGTGGATTCACGGCCGTTTGTTGTATGCCCAACACGAACCCGGTGATTGATGATGAGTCTGTCGTTCGCTACGTCATAGAAAGAGGCAGGCGGGTATGTGATGGTATTGTCGACGTCTATCCGATTGCAGCGGCGACTAGGGGAAGGAAGGGCGAGGAGCTCGCCCCCATGGCAGAGCTCGTCGGAGCGGGGGCGGTGGGGTTCAGTGATGACGGCAGTCCGATTTCAAGTGCGGAGATCATGCGCCGCGCGTTTGAATACTCGTCTATGTATAAGCGTCCCGTCATTCAGCACGCTGAGGAGGAGACATTGACGCAAGGCGGCGTCATGCATGAAGGCTTTGTGTCCACGCGCTTGGGTATGCCGGGAATTCCAGGAGTTGCGGAGGAGATCATGGTGCAGCGTGATGTTGCTTTGTTGAAATTCATCCGCACGGCGCGCTATCATGTGGCACATATCAGCACAAAGGAAGCGTTGGCATGTGTTCGCGCCGCGAAAAAGGAAGGTTTGCACGTGACGTGCGAAGTTACGCCGCACCATTTTACGCTGACCGATGAAGCGGTCTCGGAATTTGACACAAACACGAAAATGAACCCGCCGCTGCGAACAAAGGATGACTTATTGGCGATGAAGGAAGGATTGCGGGATGGAACGATAGTGGCTATTGCGACAGACCATGCACCCCACACCATTGATGAAAAAGAAGTCGAATATGCGGCCGCACCATTCGGGATCGTCGGATTGGAGACGGCGATTGGCCTCGCATACACGGAGCTTGTTGACGCGAAATACCTGTCTTTGTTTCAGCTCATTGAAAAACTCTCTACGAACCCGAGGCGGATTCTCTCCCTGGCTCCAATCAGGATTCAAGAAGGAGAAAAAGCGAATTTGACATTTCTTGACCCGTCGATCGAGTGGACAGTGGATACCGCCTCCTTTAGATCGAAATCCAAGAACTCGCCTTTTCAGGGCCGTCGACTCAAAGGGAAAGCAGTAGGCATTTATAACAACAGCAAGTTTTTTGCAACATCGTCCTTGTAACGTTCAGAATTCTGAACGAAAGACCTACTCAATGGACACAAGTTTTTTCCTTTTGGTCAATTCCAGCCAAATTGCTTTATCAATGTGGCACGCTCCTTGACTTGATGAATACTCGATGACAGAAGAAACACTGTTATGATGGAAGGAACACTGTTATGAAAAACGTTATCCTGATTTTGGCCGTTGGTCTCGTGATCGGCTGCGTGCCGGTCGAGGTAGACAGGACACCGCCCGCTGCACCACGCGGCGTGAGGACAATCTCCCTGGACAATGCTGTCGAGATTCAGTGGTTGGCGAACACGGAATCCGATGTCAAGGGGTACAACGTCTGGCGTGCGGCCCGGTATGAAGGCCCATACACGCTGCGGGCAAGCACATCCGATATCATCTTTGTTGACAACACTGCCAACAATGGCGTTACCTACTACTATGCACTCTCGGCGTACGATTTCGACGGCAATGAAAGCGCTTTGACGAAGGATGTTATTTACGACACGCCTCGACCGGAAGGCTACGGGGTGATTGTGTACGATTATCGCACCACGCCGAGTCTCGCCGGCTACGATTTTTCCACCTACTCCGTTAGGCCGTACGATGATTTGTTTACGGACGTTTTCTTCGAGAACTTTTCCGGACGGCACTATCTTAACGTATGGAATGACTCTGATATCCAGGATATGGGATATACCACGGACCTCGACGAAATCTCCATTGCGCCCGTTGCAGGGTGGGCTCCTTCGAAATCCGCGGAAGCAATTGTGGGTCATACGTATGTTGTGTGGACCGTGGACGATCATTACGCGAAAATCCGGGTGATAGAAGTAACGAATGCTCGAGTCGTTTTCGACTGGGCGTACCAGACGGCGCGGGGGAATCCCGAGCTGAAGAGAGATTCTTCGGGAAAGCGGGAGAGGACCCTCACGCGTCCGGAGAAAACGCTACCGTCATAACTCACGTTCCGTGAAGAAAGGCGACGTTCGGTCGGATGGGTCGGACAAAACAGTGTCGCTTTTCTGTTTATTGATTTTCAACACGATTTCTGATACTTTTTGATGAGATGAAGATACTTCTGATTGCCGGAATCACATTCTTGCACGTGGAGTTGTTGAGCCAGGCGAATTCTTTCCTGGATAGGAAAAAGCCGGTTCCCATTGTCCAAGAGCAGGGCGTCAAAAAGATTTTCGAAAGCGTGGAAAAGGGCGTTTCCTCGGGTTCTGTGCCGTCATTCTCCGGGTACCTTGGGCCGCAGGTCCACGTGAACATTGCGGGACAAAACGACGGCTACTTCTCAGCAAATCAAACCAGAGCCGTCCTGCAGAATTATTTTCTTGCTCTGAAACCTGTGTCATTCATCTTTTCGCGGTTTCAGGAAAAAGGTGAGAACCCTTACGCCACCGGGCGTTTAGTTTACGTTTTAAAGGGGAACAGAGAATCCGTCCAGGTCTATGTTTCACTTGCGCTTCATGACTCAAAATGGGTTATTTCCCAATTTAACGTTTACTGACCGCCCTTATCGTTCATGGCAAGTTTTCAAGCAGATCTCCCCAGCCCCATCAAATGGGGCTTTTTCGTTTGTATGGCCCTGGCCGTTCTGTTTTTCGGCATCGCATTTTTGGAGAAGGAGCGCATCGAATCGGACTGGGAGAATATCAAAGAGGAGTCGACGGAAGAAATCGAATTCGCGGTTACTCGTGCGTTCCGTCAAAAGGTGGATGAGTTGCTCGAACTCGCAGAGAAGATCGCGCGCCATTCGGACGTACCTGATGGCCTCCGCGGGCAGGCCGAGCGGACCGCCGTCAACGCTTTTGAACAATTACGGCGACATCTCCCCGATGAGGAATTTACGCTCGATGTGGTCGACCCAAGAGGGTCGATAGTGGCGTGGGCTGGGCGCAGCATCACGTCGACTTATGAGAATTTCGTCCCTCGCAGCCCGAGAGACTCTTTCGTTGTGATTTTGCAGAGCGGCCTCCACACGTTCTTGTCGGCAGGTGTCGCCTCGGCCGGGAAAGACTTCTATGTTGTCGCAAGCCGACCGCTGGAGCTTCAGTATCCTCTTTCAAACAGGTTTGTTAATCGCGTGAGCTTTGCCGAGGAGCTTTCTGCAGAACTCAACATGGAAATATGGATAGCGCTCAACAGAACTTCGCATGTTCATATTCGCGAAGAAACAAGGTACGTCCTCCTGAGAGGATTTGACGGCAGGACGATCGGCTACGTTTTTTACCTCCCCGAAACCCTGAACTCCCTCGCACAAAAGTCAGACCTCCGCTGGGCCGTCTGGACCAACGGTGCTCTCAGTGTTGGGCTTGTGTTTCTGGGGATTGTGCTCTGGACGCTGGGACGCAAAACCGGTTCACTATGGTGGCGGTTGATTCTTGCGTCTGCATTGATTTGGGGTGTGCGTGTTGGCTGGCGCCTACTGGCTTTTCCGTCAACGGTTGTGGGCGGGGAGTTATTTGACGCTACGTTGTATGCCTCTCCTTTCTATTTTGGCCTTACCTCGTCCATGGGCGAAGTGTTCCTTTCCACACTCGCTCTCGCGTTTCATATCACGGCGATCTGGTATTTCCTTGTCAAAGAGAAGTGGGAAGTTGCCCGCAGCGAAGAATCCGCTGGAAAGAAACCTCTTTTGGTTATAGGTGTTTTTGGAATCCTGTTATTTTTCCTCTGGAGTGTTCGCGGGTTTGCGGAGGCTTTCCGCACGTTCGTGTTCGATTCGACATTGCAATATCATGATCCGTCCGTGATAGTACCTGACCTGCCGGTCGTTGCAATGCATGTGTGCATGTTCCTTTTGACGATTTCACTTCTTGTCGAGCTTCAAGTCGTACTGCGACTTGTCAAAAACGTTTTAGTCAAGACTTTCTCTGGCAATCTCCCCTGGTGGATGAGTGCGGCGGTTGTATTTGTCATAGTATTGGCGATTTTTGTCTGGATTGATGCGCCGTTACATTTTCCGCTGTATTTCCCTGTTTTGACATTTGCCATCGGCATCGCCATCTACGAATGGGCTGAGACCGTTCTTCATCGTTCATTTGGAAGAGGCCAATGGTTATGGAGGGTCGTGCCCGTCTTTATCATTGGTTCCTTCGTTCTTTCGTCTCCGATGCTGGATAGCAAACTCCATGATAAAGAACGCCAGCAGGCCGAGCTTTATGCGGAAAACCTTCTGCGGCCGGTCGACAGCTGGCTTTCCTATGTCCTTGTCGAAGGACTTCGAACGGTGTGGAATCAGTTTCCGGTGGTGTCTCTTGAACCCATGGCAGACAAAAAAACCTCGCTCGCATTCTCACTCTGGGCACAGACCTTGATGAGCCGCGAAGGCTATAATTCGGCACTTGTGTTGTACGACGAACTCGGGCAGGAACTGAGCCGGTTTGCCGTTGGGATGACGACGTTCGAACAAAGAGAAATCCTCATACGCTTATTCGATGGCGAGGAGGAGGTCGTGCACGTAAGCGACCGGTTGGTCGTAGGAGGTACGGCGCAGTCCTACGGAATATGGAGCACGATGCGGAATCAAAGCGGCAGAATCATTGGAAGTGCGGCACTGATGCTTTCAGCCAACCAGCGGGCGATCTTCCACGGGCAGTCTTCCGACATCCTTAGGGCGGAAGGCGGCTTGACTTTTGAGAGCAGCATTCGAGACATCGCGGTTTCGGAATTTCAGCATGGGAGGCTGTTGTATACCACTCTTGACGGCTGGTATCGCGGAATGATGGTTCCGGATTGGATCGATGGCGGCATTGCAGAGCCGGCACGACGGTTCTTTTGGCGTAACGAAAGAATCGGTCCTAAAGAATATGAGCACGTATATGCCTTCGTGGATGGCCCTCAGCGGAGAGCAGTCGTTGTAAGTTTGCAATCCCTGGATCTCCGATGGCACATCTTTAATCTTGTCAAGGTGTTCCTTGTGCACGCTGTCATTCTGGGGGTATATGGAGTTCTTTGGTTTGGGATGCGTATGCGCGTTCATCAGCGTCCCACGATCGGCTTTCGAGAAAAGCTTGTTTCCGCCTTCGGTGTCCTCGGTTTGATTCCGCTGTTGATGTTAGGCTATTATAACAAGCAAGTTGCTGAAGAGAGGGCCGATGAAAGCGTGCGAAAAACCCTTTCTTCGGATTTGGATTTGGTGGAGCAAAGGATTCTCAACCTGGTGATGGACGAGGAGGACTTTTACAGAGGCGTCAACAATGATTTTTGCGAAGCGATTGCGCCAGAGCTCGGCGTGGATTTTGCTGTCTTCCGCTGGTCATCACTGCAATCGAGTAGCAAACCGGAGCTTTATCAGTCAGCGATCCTGGATTCGCGACTGCCCGGCAGTGTTTTTGCCAATGTTGTGCTTCAGCAGAAGAATTTTTATCTGGAAACGGAATCGGTCGGACAGGTACAATATGCGGTGGGATACAAGCCACTGTACATGCACGAACGGCTCCTGGGTGTCCTATCGATTCCGGCATTGTATCGACAAAAAGAGATTGACGAAGAATTAGCGCAGCGGAACGCTTTTGTGTTCGGGAGTTATGCGTTTGCCTTTGGCTTGATACTCCTGACGAGCATCGTTCTTGCCAATCGATTGTCGCGCCCTTTGCGAGAGCTCACGAGTGCCGCGGGCGAAGTCGGAAAAGGCAACCTCGATGTCGAACTCAAGCCGTTGTCTTCGGACGAGATTGGGGAATTGACCAAAACATTCAACACGATGGTTCAGGAACTCAAGCGGAGTCGAGAGGAATTGAAACGGGCGGAGCGGGAGACTGCGTGGAAGGAAATGGCCAAGCAGGTTGCGCACGAAATCCGCAATCCTTTGACGCCGATGAGACTCTCGGTCCAACACTTGCGGCAAGCCTTTAAAGACAGGGTGAGGAGCCGCGAAGCCATTCTGCAGGAAGTGACGAAGACCATCATCGAGCAAATCGACACACTGACGCGCATAGCAGCGGAATTCTCCAACTTCGCGAGAATGCCCGAGAGGAAGTTTGAACGCCTTGAATTGCAGTCGTTGCTGCAGGAAAGCCTCGCACTGTTCAGAGATATGCGTGGAATTGAATTTCGCACAAAATTTTCCGATACTCCCGTACATCTTGTTGCCGACGGGGACGAACTGCGACGGGTTTTTATCAACATTCTTCGTAACAGCGTGCAGGCGATGAAGAAGGGAGGAAAGATTTCCGTGGAGACTCACCTGAACGGCCGTCAATGTGTTGTAACGATTTCTGACACTGGCGCGGGCATACCGCCGGAAATTCAGCAAAAAGTCTTCGAACCAAATTTTTCCACGAAAACCGGAGGCATGGGGCTGGGACTTGCCATCTCCCAAAAAGCCATCCAGGACCTGGGAGGAACAATTTCCTTCACTAGTGAAGTCGGCAAGGGAACAACATTTGAAATCGTCCTCCCCTATGAATGAGGTTGCGGAAATCTCGTGTTTGTCCTCGGAAAAACTCTCAATGTTCCCACAGATTAGGTTTGCACTCAGCGGCAGGCAAGGAGGTGTTTCCGGTTCGCCTTATGGGTTCAACCTGAGTTATCACGTCGGGGAGAGCGAGGAAAACGTACGCCGCAACCGTGGGCTGTTTTTCGGTTCTCTGGGTATTCAACAATCTCGACTTGCCTATGCAAAACAGTGCCATTCAGCAAACGCAGTTGTGGTGCATTCGCCGGGGTCGAATGAATCCTGTGACGCAATGATAACAAACAGCAAAAACGTCTATCTCGCTATTACCGTCGCCGATTGCGTCCCGATTTTTGCGTTTGATACGCGCAAAAGCATTGTTGCTGCCATCCATGCAGGCTGGAGGGGAACGGCAGACGGTATCAGCAGTACGACGCTTCACACTTTGGAAACGGAGTTAAACTCAGACCCTCATGATCTCGTGGCATTTGTTGGACCTTCGGCTGGCTCATGTTGCTTCGAGGTCGGCGAAGACGTGGCGAAAAGGATTTCAGATCAGTTTGTTGTGAAAAGAGAAGGAAGGGCTTTTGTTGATTTAAAGATGGCAAACGTAGCGCAACTCCGCGAGGCAGGAATGAATGAGGAGAATATTGAAGTCAGTCCATATTGCACGATCTGCAACCCGGATCGATTTCATTCGTACCGTCGGGATAAGGAGCGGTCGGGCAGAATGTTGGGAGTCATCGGGCTCATTTGATATGTGCGGCATCGTTGGGTACATAGGCCCCAAAAATTCGCTACCGATTCTGCTTGAGGGATTAAAGCGCCTCGAATACCGTGGCTATGATTCGGCAGGCGTGGCGCTATCGCATGGGGGTAAAATCCTGATTCGCAAGCGGACGGGTAAAGTGGCCGAGCTTAAGGCGGAGATTGAAAAATCCGACGGCCTTCCGGTCGTACATCTGGGCATGGGGCATACGCGCTGGGCAACGCACGGCGAGCCGAACGACGTGAATGCTCATCCTCATCTTGATTGCAAAGGGAATATCGCCGTTATCCATAACGGGATCATCGAGAATTATCTTGCCATCAAGACAAAACTCATCCTGGAGGGGCACATTTTCAAAAGCGCGACGGACACCGAAGTCCTGGCGCATTTGATAGAAGCAATATACGCGAAGTCCAGCAATCTTTTCACTGCTGTGAGCGCGGCCCTCCGGGAAGTCCAGGGGACGTACGGTCTGGTCGTCTTGTCGACGATGGAACCGGACAAAATGATTGCGGCCCGTATGGGCAGTCCGCTCATTATCGGAGTTGGCGACGGCGAGAGTTTTGTTGCGGCCGACGCGGCGGCGATCATCGAGCATACGCGCCAGGTCGTGTATCTGAATGACGGCGAAGTGGCCGAGGTGACAGCCAAGGGGTTTCAAACAAAGACGATCTTTGACATTTCGGTCGACAAGGAAGTAGAAGAGGTCACGTTTGACCTGTCGCAGATAGAACGCGGCGGATACGAACATTTCATGATGAAAGAAATCAACGAGCAGCCCGAGACGATTCGTAACGCCATGCGGGGAAGGCTCCTGGTAGAAGAAGGAGATGTGAAGCTGGGCGGCCTGCAGCACGTCATGGACAAGCTCGTATACGCGCAACGGTTCATTATCATCGGCTGTGGAACTTCATGGCATGCGGGACTCGTCGGCGAGTATTTGCTCGAACACATTGCGAGGGTTCGCACAGAAGTTGAATATGCGTCGGAGTTTCGTTACCGGAATCCAGTCATCACAAAGAACGATGTTGTTTTTCTTATCAGCCAAAGCGGCGAGACGGCCGACACTCTGGCGGCTATGCGCGAAGCGAAGTCGAAAGGGGCGACTGTTCTGGGAATTGTCAATGTGGTCGGCAGCACAATTGCCCGCGAGTCCCAGGGCGGAGTGTACGTGCACGCAGGTCCAGAAATAGGAGTGGCTTCGACAAAAGCGTTTACGTCGCAATTAACAACACTCGCTCTGATTACGCTCATGATTGCCCGCGCAAAAGGCATGCCGACCCAAGACGGAAGAGTGCTGGCAAAGGAACTTGACAGTATCCCCGCCAAAGTATCGAGCGTATTAAAGAATTTGGAAAGTGTGCGCTCGATTGCCGAAGAATTCAAAGGTGCGAGGAATTTTCTCTTCCTGGGCAGGGGCTCAAATTTTCCGGTAGCTCTCGAAGGAGCCCTGAAGCTTAAAGAGATCTCGTATATCCACGCCGAGGGATATCCAGCGGCCGAAATGAAACACGGCCCGATCGCGTTGATTGATGAGCACATGCCGGTGGTGTTCGTGGTGCCCAAAGATTCGATTTACGAGAAAGTCATCAGCAACGTTCAGGAGGTCAAGGCGCGAAAGGGCAGAATCATCGCCATCGCAAATGAAGACGATACAGAAATTTCCAGGATGGCTGATCATGTCATCAGAGTCCCGCGGACGTACGGATTCTTTGGACCAATCATCAACGTCATTCCTCTCCAGCTCCTGGCGTACTATATCGCTGTTGCGAGAGGCTGTAACGTCGACCAGCCCCGCAACCTCGCGAAAAGTGTCACTGTCGAGTGACATTTCATTGATTTTCTTCTAAATCTTGTTAACTTGGGCTTGATCAAACTACGAGGCATGACGTGAACGACCAACTTCGGTTCAAATCTACAGACTGGGCGTTAATCCTGGGGTCATCGAGCGGATTCGGCGGGGCTACGGCAATTCAGCTGGCAAAGCACGGAATGAATATTTGCGGCGTCCATTTTGACCGCGCTGCTACCATGCCACAGGTTGAGGAAATAAAGAAAGAGATTGCGGCAACAGGTGTCAAGATGCAGTTTCACAACGTCAATGCTGCCGACCCGGGAAAACGGAATGAAGTTTTGGATTTGTTAAAAAGCGATCTCGACAAGGAAAAGGCTGCCTTCGTGCGGGTGCTTATGCATTCGCTGGCCTTCGGCACGCTCAAGCCCTATATCTCCGAGAAGCCAGAAGAGATGATGACCCAGCAGCAGGTGGAAATGACCATGGATGTCATGGCGAACTCTCTCGTCTACTGGACCCAGGGGGCATTCACGAGAAAACTCCTGCGCAAGGGCTCACGTATTTATGCCATGACGAGTTCCGGGGGGCGGACCCAAATTCCTCACTACGGGGCAGTCTCAGCCGCCAAGGCAGCCCTTGAGGCACACATTAGACAACTCATGATGGAAATCGGGGCGTTTGGAATTACGGCTAATGCGATCATGGCTGGAGTAACCGACACGCCAGCCCTGCGGAAGATTCCCGCTGCCGAAAAACTTATCACGACTGCCCGGGCCAAGAATCCTCATTTGCGTCTCACGATACCCGAAGACATTGGGAAAGCAATTGTTCTCATGACGCATGAGTATGGCGACTTCATCGGAGGACAGATTGTGGCTGTCGACGGAGGGGAGGAGGTTGTCAGTTACATCGGACAGAAGAACGCGCGGGAGTTGGAGTAACCGGAAGCTTGATTTTGCACGGATTTTTCAGTAGAATTTAACAGTGCGGACGCTGTTCCGCACTATTTTTTTCTGGTCGGTATTTCAAGCAGTTTTGTATTTTGATCCCATAAAAAGTTTCGGGATCCTCAAAATTTCCCCGACTTGATTTTTCAGGCACTCGTTAGATCGCGAAATTTTTGGGACAGGTAGCTCAGTCGGTAGAGCAACGGCCTGAAAAGCCGTGTGTCGCCAGTTCGATTCTGGCCCTGTCCACGCTCGATCCTGCTTTCGCTCGACGAAGCTTTGAGCGAAGTCGCACTCGTTACACGAAGACGTGGTGATTCGTTTTTATCCAGATTCAAC
>JACQPT010000240.1 GCA_016207415.1 Ignavibacteriales bacterium | reverse complement strand
GCGTGGGATTACTCACAAGGCGATGCAAGCATTGTCATCGGCATCGTTGACACCGGTGTGCAGTGGGATCACCCTGACCTGGCGGCTAACATCTGGACAAACCCGGGAGAAATACCGGGTAACGGGATTGATGACGATGGCAACGATTTGGTCGACGATGTACGCGGCTGGGATTTCGTCGGCGCTGATTATGCAAACTGGTCGGAGGACAATACCCCCATGCCGACGGCAATTGGCTGGCATGGGACGCACGTTGCAGGCATTGCGTCGGCTGTCACAAACAATGCCACCGGCATAGCTTCCATTGGGTTCCGATGCAAGATTCTTCCTGTGAAAGTTTCCGCTGACAACGATAATCGCCCGGGAGGGCCGTACATTTTAAGAGGATACACCGGAATCCTTTATGCAGCTACGATGGGTGCAAAAATTATCAATTGCAGCTGGGGCGGAGGAGGAGGGTCACAGTTTGAGCAGGATATCATTAACATCGCTACGCAACAGGGGGCGCTCGTGGTTGCGGCGGCAGGAAACGGCAACTCCGGCGCTTTTTTCTCTCCCTCGGGATATGCAAATGTTCTCTCTGTCGGCGCTACTGACGAATTCGACAACAAAGCATCATTCTCTAACTTTGGTGAGACAGTGGATGTCAGCTCCCCCGGCGTGAACATCTACAGCACTATGTTTTTATCGACGTACGCGTCTGCTGGCGGCACATCGATGGCAAGTCCACTGGTTGCGGGACTCGCCGGACTTGTGAGGTGGAAATTCCCCACACTTTCCCCAGTCCAGGCCGGAGAACAAATCCGAGTTACAAGCGATCCGATTGCATCTTTCGCCGGAGATTTTGGCCATGGACGGATTAACGCCCTCAAGGCTATCACGGACTCCACATTGCCCTCCGTGCGCATGCTGTCATTCTCGATTTCCGATTCGCTTGGTGGCAACGGCAATGGTCAAGGGCAACCTGCCGAGACACTCGACGTAACATGCAATTTCTATAATTTCCTGAGGCCTACCTCATCCGGTGCAACTGTTCAATTGACGAGTGTCAACGGGTTTGTGAACGTCCTCACCTCTGCATTTCCCCTCTCCTCTCTCGGAACGATGTATGGAGTCTCGAAGACTTTCCGAGTGGTCATCAATCAAAACGTCCCTCAGAGCTTCAACGCAATCCTTCAACTGACATACACCGATAGCTCATTCACGGATCTGCAGAGATTCTCATTCCTCGTAAACCCGACCTATGCCACGCATAACATCAATGCCATCCAGGTTTCGCTGACGAATAACGGGAGGATCGGGTTCTTCGACTTCCCTTCGAACTCCCTGGGCATGGGCTTTATTTTTAATGGCATCAATCACCTTTTTGAGGGCGGACTTCTAATTGGCACATCTGCAACAAGGCTCGTCGACGTGGTTCGGAACGAAACCCCCGGCGGCCAGAACGCAGACCTTTACTCACAGGATTTCTTCACACTCAAGACCCCAGGTACTGTTTCACAACAAGATGGTCATACATCTTTTACAGACGCCAACGCCCCATTGCCAATAGGATTGTCGGTTGATCTCGATTCCTATGCATTTTCCGAACCGGGGCACGACAGGTACGTGATCCTCTCATATGCGATTAAGAATACAACAACGGAAGCCATTAGCAACCTATTCGCAGCAATTTTTCTAGATTGGGATATTGGCGAGTACGATTCAAATTTCACTTCATATGATGCCGCAAGAAGTCTTGGCTATGCCTATGAAGTGGGATCAGCAATGCAAAAAGAATATCTTGGCATAGTGGCGCTTGAAGGAGCAGCAAGCTATCGAGCCCTGAACAGGGACTTTGTCGACCTCACACGAGCAGGAAAATGGGATTGGATCAGTGCTGGCTTCGGCATTACCTCCATCGGACCAACAGATATTCACCATGTCATTTCATCAGGGCCCTACCAAATTGCCCCGGGTGCCACGCAACGGGTAGGCTTCGCTCTCGTGGCCGGAGACAGCTCGCTTGCCAACATCCAGCAAAATGCTGATGCTGCAAAGGTGAAGTGGGATGCCATACTCAACCCGACGGACGTGAAAGAACCCGGCACCAATGCCGCGCTCGAATTCAGGCTCCAGCAGAATTATCCGAACCCGTTTAACCCCGCCACTACTTTTGAATTCCAGATCCATCGGCCCGGATATGTGAGCCTGAGAATCTTTGACCTCCTCGGCAGAGAAGTCGCAAAGGTCGTTGACGGCACGTTGAATGCCGGATCTCACCGCTCTTTATGGAATGCGCACGGACTTCCGAGTGGCATCTACTTCTCTCGGCTGCAGTTGATAGAGGAATCGGGTCAAGGTCATGTTGAGACGAAGAAGATTGTTTTCCTCCGATAGCAGTTTTCAACTTGTAGGGGCTTGATGAGAAGTCATCTCAAAAATGGAAATGTCATTCCGTCGGATCTTAAGACGGAATCCAGAACCGGCCTTTTCTGGACTCCTGTCCGACTCTAGTCGAGATCTCGATTCGATGTGAACATCGAATCGGACTTAAAATCCGCAGCAGTGACAAGATGTTTTTGAGATAGGTTGTACTCAAGCCCCAACTGCAACTAATGGGAATTCGCCTCTCGACTTTCAAAACTCTAAGCCTTATCTTCTGAAAGAAAGGTAAACATTTCATGCCCAAACTCGCTCTCCCACAGTTTATTGAGACACTCACCGGTCAGTATCCCAAATTGAAAAACTACGATGAGACCCGTTTGTTTTCTGTTATTATGCAGGCCGGTGTGGTCTTCGAATTTGAATTCGACGGAGATGGAAATACCGTGGTCAGCTACGAGGAGCCCGGAGCTGATGCGAAGAAGAAGTTAGCGGAGTTGTAAAAGGTTTCAAGGATAGTTGCGTTCATCGCGACCTGCCAAAAGCCTTTCTTCAAGACACCCAACCACAGAAACGGAAATCTCATGAAAAAGTCAGTTTTCTTTCTCGTCTTTGCGCTACCGTTGTTCTTGCTTCAATCACTTTGCGCCCAATCGGAACTGCCCGATTCGACATATCTGAGGCAGTATTATACTAAACATGAATACATGATTCCGATGAGGGACGGTGTGAAACTCTTTACATCAGTCTACACACCTAAAGATACCTCCAAAACTCACCCAATGATTATTGCACGAACGCCATACAGCTGCTTTCCGTACGGTGAAGATGATTATGCAAAATTTCAGAATGCACAGGGTTCGTTTTATATGAGAAGAGGTTACATCATGGTTACACAGGACGTGAGAGGAAGATACATGTCTGAGGGTGAGTTTGAGGACGTCCATCCGTACAAACCAGCAAAGAAATCAAACAACGACATCGACGAAACCTCCAACACGTATGACACAGTCGATTGGCTCGTCAAAAACATCAAAGGAAACAACGGAAAGGTCGGCATCAAGGGGATTTCCTACCCGGGTTTTTACGCTTGGATGGGAACCATCGACGCTCATCCGGCAGTCAAGGCAACTTCGCCTCAGGCACCGGTCTCGCAGTGGATGGGCGGGGACGACTGGTTTCACAACGGCGCATTCCTCGAATCTCATGCCTTTAGCTTCTATTCCAATTTTGGCTGGCCCCGGACAGCCCCGCTCAAACGTTATCCTTCTCACTTTCGTTTCCCGTCTCCCGACGGTTACAAGTTCTTTCTTGAACTCGGCGCGCTTCCAAACGCGAACGCCCGTTTCCTGCACGACAGTGTAGCGATGTGGAACAACCTGATGAGGCACGGGACGTGGGATTCCTTCTGGCAGGAACGAAACATCTTCCCCCATTTGAAAAACTTGAAGCCTGCATCGCTCGTTGTCGGAGGATGGTTCGATACTGAAAATCTCTACGGAGCACTCCACAGCTATCAGGCTGCGGAAAAACAAAACCCAACGAATAGCAACCGCATCGTGATGGGACCGTGGGCCCACGGCTGGTGGTCGGCCGCAAACCTTGATTCACTCGGAGATGTGAAATTCGGCTCCAACACGACGAAGTTCTACACGGAGAACCTCGAGGGCCCTTTTTTCGAGCACTACCTGAATGATGGCCCTGACCCAAGACTTGCCGAAGCAAGCGTTTTCCTCACAGGTGCCAATGAATGGCGGATGTTTGAAGCGTGGCCGCCAAAAAATCTTGAGAAAAAGGAATTCTATTTTCACGAAGGAAACAGGCTTTCAGTTGAAAAGCCGGGGAAAAAAAAGACCGACTTCGATGAGTACGTGAGCGACCCAAGAAAGCCCGTGCCGTACACCGCCGAGGTCACACAGTGGTATAACGCGGCCTTTATGAGCGAGGATCAAAGGTTTGCTGCAAGGCGGCCCGATGTCCTGGTGTACGAAACCACGGATCTGACGGAAGACTTCACGATTGCCGGGC
>JACQPT010000024.1 GCA_016207415.1 Ignavibacteriales bacterium | reverse complement strand
TAGATTTAAGATTGTAGATTTAAGATTGTAGATTTAAGATTGTAGATTTAAGATTGTAGATTTAAGATTGTGGATTGAAAGTTGTAGATTGTGAATTGTGGATTGCTGGGATAGTGGTTTGAAAACGAAACAGCGATGGCCTCCTTGGCCATGAAAGACTAAAAAAAGCCCAAAAACATTGGGCTTTTGCTTTTCCTGAACTTCTTTGTATATTGGCTTTCCGAATCTGAAAAATGGAAATGAACGAGTCGCTGACAGCAGTCAAAGAACCCCGAATAGGTGCAAAGTTACAGGGACTCTCTAAGAAAGTCCTCTTAGCGTGGTACGACGAAATGCTCCTCTCGCGGCGTTTTGAAGAAAAGTGCGCCCAGCTCTATCAAATGGGCCAAATCGGAGGTTTCTGTCACCTCTACAACGGTCAGGAAGCGGTATCCACAGGCGCAATACGTGCCATAAACCATGACGATTATGTGATCACCGCCTACAGAGACCACGTTCAAGCTATATCCAAAGGCGTTGACCCCAAGCCGATTATGGCCGAACTCCTTCAAAAGTATACAGGAACTACGAAGGGAAAAGGCGGGTCGATGCACATTTTCGACCGCGAAAAGAATTTTCTGGGTGGACACGCAATCGTTGGGGGCCACATACCTCTGGCAGCCGGTGTGGCCTTCGCCGCTAAATACAGGAACGAGCGCAAAGTCTGCCTGTGCTTCATGGGCGACGGTGCAACGAACATCGGATCGTTCCATGAAGCCCTCAACCTTGCATCACTTTGGAAACTTCCGGTGATCTACATTATCGAAAACAATCTTTATGGGATGGGGACTGCCGTCGAGCGCGCGTCGGCAGTGGAGGACCTCCACAAGAAAGCTCTTGCCTATGACATGAGAAGCGCAGTCATCGGCGGCCACGATGTGCTCGAGGTCTACCGGACTGTCAAGTTGGCCGTCGACCATGCTCGTGAGACGTACGAGCCAACCCTTATCGAAGTCCGCACGTACCGTTATCGGGGACATTCACAATCCGACCCTGTCCACGGCCACTACCGAACAAAAGAAGAAGTTGAAGAAGAGCGAAAAAAGGATCCCATCGTCATTTTTGTCAATGTTCTTAAGTCCGTTAACATGATCGACGACGATTACATAAATGAAGCCGAAAAAAAGGTGAAGAAAATTGTCGGGGAGTGCGTGCAATTTGCCGAAGACAGTCCTTTGCCCCCCCTTGACGAATTGTACAAAGACGTCTATTACGAGTCTGGGGAATAACGATGCCAACAGTCAGCCTCAGAGAAGCCCTCCGGCAGGCCATCGACGAGGAAATGGCCCGGGATGAGCGCGTTTTTCTCATGGGCGAAGAAGTAGCGCATTATCAAGGCGCGTACAAAGTCAGCCAGGGTCTTCTCCAGAAGTATGGTGACCGCCGAATCATCGACACCCCCATCGCTGAGGCGGGGTTTGCGGGGATAGGTATTGGCGCGGCGATGGTAGGCCTTCGGCCAATCGTTGAATTCATGACATGGAATTTTTCTCTCGTTGCCTATGACCAGATTGCCAACAACGCTGCAAAAATGTACTCGATGTCGGGCGGTCATTTTCATGTCCCCATTGTATTTCGCGGGCCCGGTGGAGCTGCGCACAATCTCGCTGCCACGCATTCCCAGGCGCTCGAAACAATCTATGCCCACATTCCAGGACTGAAGGTCGTCATGCCGTCGAACTGCGAAGATGCAAAGGGTCTTCTCAAGACCTCAATCAGGGATGAAAACCCTGTCATCTTCATTGAGAGCGAGGTGATGTATGGTGAAAAAGGAGAAATCCCTGAGGGCGAATACACCATACCGCTCGGAGTCGGCAAGAAAATCCGTGAAGGAAAAGACATAACCATTGTATCCTGGTCGAAGGTTCTTGCCCATGTGACCACAAAAGCTGCCGACCAGCTGATTCAGGGGGGCATCGACGTGGAACTCATCGACCCTCGCACCATCAAGCCAGTGGACTTAGACCTTATCATTAATTCTGTCAAGAAAACAAATCGCCTCGTGATTGTTGAGGAAGGATGGCCTTTTGCGGGAGTTGGTGCGCAAATTTCCCATGAGGTGACCAATCGAGCTTTTGATTATCTGGACGCACCAATAGAACGAGTCACACAAGAAGATGTGCCTCTGCCCTACGCCCACAATCTCGAAGTAGCTTCATTACCGAATGTAGAAAAAGTGATCCGTGCCGCAAAGAAAGTACTTTATGCCGACTAACCCAGGAACCCTATGGCCGTTGCGGTGAAAATGCCCAAACTCAGTGACACCATGACCGAAGGTGTCATTCTGAAATGGTTGAAGAAAGAGGGCGAAAAAGTAAACCAGGGGGACATTATTGTCGAAATAGAGTCCGACAAGGCCGATATGGAATTGGAGGCGTTCGATACCGGAACCCTGCGCAAAATAGTTGTCCCTGAAGGCGGCAAGGCTCCTATTGGGACATTAATCGCGGTTATTGGAGAACCCGAAGAAGACATCTCTTCCTTGCTTTCCGCCGCCCAGTCCGTCAGAGTCGAGGGCCATTCAGAACAAAAAGAAAAAGCCCCCACCACGCCAGTTGTTCAAGCCGCGGTTGAGCCAACCGTTGCAACCTCACCCCCGAAATCAGAACCCACCGACGGAAGAACCAAAGCCTCCCCTCTTGCGAAACGTCTTGCTTCGGAACACAAGCTCAGCATCCAAACCATTCCAGGGAGTGGGCCACAGGGCCGTGTTATAAAAAGGGATATCGAGGCAGCTCTTTCGGGGAAGATTTCTCTAGCTCCCAGCGCAAAACCCGTCGCTCCAGGAACAGCCGAAGAAATTGTACTTTCGCCAATCCGAAAGACAATCGCAAAACGAATGACGGAGAGCAAGCAAAGCGCGCCACATTTCTATGTGACGGTTGAGGCAGATATGGACGCCGCCATCGCTTTCCGGACTCAGCTGAACAACGTGTTCGACGCAAAAATCAGTTTTACCGACATCATCGTTAAAGCCTGTGCATCAGCTCTGATGCTTCATCCACAAGTGAATGGGACCTTCCTCGGAGACAAAATGCGGCAGCACCACTACGCGCACATCGGCGTTGCCGTAGCTCTTGAGGACGGCCTCGTAACACCGATTCTCCGAAATTGCGAACAGAAGGGTATCGGCCGCATCAATCAGGAATTGCGCGACCTCGTGGAGCGCGCCCGGAACAGAAAGCTCAAACCTGATGAGTACCAAGGGGCAACCTTTACCATCAGCAACCTGGGAATGTTTGGCGTCGAGGATTTTGTTGCCATTATCAATCCGCCGGAAGGGGCCATTCTGGCCGTGGGCGCGATACTCGAAAAACCCGTTGTGAAAAATGGGCACATCGTCGCAGGCCACACCATGCGCGCAACATTGTCATCTGACCACAGGATTATCGATGGCGCCATCGCAGCCCGGTTCCTCCAGGACCTGAAGAAAATGCTCGAGAATCCCGCTGCCCTTGTCTCGATAACATAAATGTCGTTCACAAATTGATTTGTGGAAAACCCGACGCACAGTCGGGTTTCTTTTTGATAGATGATCCAATCGATCAAAGAACGGATTCGCCGGGAAACTTCGGGTCCCTCCCTTCCACTTATTGGATTCAGCGTGGCGTTGAACCTTACGGTCGGCCAGATCACAGGGGTCTTGAAGATCCCGGTTTATCTCGATTCCCTTGGAACGGTGCTCACTGCGGTCGTCTCGGGTCCCTGGGCCGCCGTCATTGCAGGTTGTCTCTCCAATCTCCTTGCTGCAGCCCTTGGGAATCCCACGATGATGTTTTTCCTGCCGCCGATGATTGCCATAGGAATTTTTACGGGCCTTGTTGCACGTGCTGGTTGGTTCCGAAGAAGCCACCTCTGCGTCCTTGGGGGTGTTCTTCAAGGCCTTCTTGCGGCACTTCTCTCGGCACCTATTTCAGCACATCTGTTTGCCGGCACGACGATGGGCGGTGCGGATTTTCTTGTCGTGTATTTTCGCTCGAGAGACTATTCAATTTTCGAGAGTGTCCTTTTTCAGGGACTTCTTATGGACCCCGTGGATAAGGTTATCACCTATCTCCTGGTTTTCTCTCTCTTACGGGGGCTGCCGGAACGACTTATGAATAGATTTCCTGGCGCAGCGAACGTTTTGGGCGGTAAAGGGTAACCGACATGCGTTTTGGCACGGCCTCAAAATTCGCTCTTTCAGCTACTCTTGCCCTTCTTGCATTTTTCCTCCCGTGGCAAGCGAGCCTGGTTCTTTTTCTGTGTGTCGTTATTCTTGAAATATTCTCGGATACGTATAAGCCGATCTCTGCCCCAGCACACAAAGCATTCCTTCGATTTCTTGCGTACCTCGTCTCATTAGGGCTTTTCATGGTTTTTATCAACGGGCTTCTGATCGAAGGAGATGATGATGCTTGCATCATTTTGGGGTTGAGCTTCTATCCAGACGGATTGGCGTTTGGGCTGAATGTCGCTTGTCGCCTCATGTTGCTGTCTTCCGCCATACTCCTTTTTTTTGTTTCGACACCTATAAAAATATTCGCCGATCTTCTCGGGTACTTCGGACTTCCACAAAAAATCATCTCCATCATCCTCCTGACGACATTTTATCTCGAACAATTACCCGCTCGTATCCGACAGATTTTCTGGTCTCAGGAAGCGCGGGGTGCTCCAATCAAAGGTAACTTTATTCTCCGGATTCGGTCCTTTTTCAGTATTCTGTCTCCGCTTGTTCTCTCTTCACTTGTTGAAAGCGTCAATCGCGGAATGGCCCTCGAACTTCGAGGATTTCGTGGGCAGGTGCCACCATCCCGACCCCGCGATGTCCGTGACTTTCGCCTTGCATACTTGATCCTTTCTACATCATTCGTGCTTCTCCTCTGGCAAGTATGGAAATAAGGCTCGATGGCTTTTCATTCCAGTACGTGTCTTCACAACCGACCGTCGTGTCCGAGGTCAGCGTTGCCGTCGCTTCCGGAGCCTGCTGCGCAATTCTCGGACCCACCGGGGCGGGGAAAACAACCCTCCTTCTTGCCATTTCCGGCGCGCTAGGCGCTCAACATTCAAGCGGGACCGGTCGAGGTGAAATCTCCGTTGGACCTCATGTATTTCGGCCGATGCCCGACAAAGTTCTCTTCCCTCAGGTCGGACTGTGCCTCCAGGAACCTCAGATTATGATATCCGGCTTACGAGATACCGTGTATGACGAAATCAAGTTTTCGCTTGAAAACATCTCTGTTGACCCAGAGTTGCATGAAGAACAAATCGTGTCTGTCATGGAGCGCCTGGGGATACAGCATCTGAGAGATCGCAAACCCTTTACCCTTTCTGGAGGAGAACTTCAGCGCCTGACGCTGGCCACCTTGCTGGTCGTCCAACCGCCGGTGCTTCTGCTCGACGAACCCGGTAATTCTCTTGACGATGACGCTCTTTCAAGGCTTGTCCGAATCCTTCGTCAACTTCGTGGCCGCACGACAGTTCTCTTTTCAGACAATCAGCCAGACCTGGCGATACTTGCGGCCGATTCGATTCTTATCATGGAGGACGGAGAAGTGATTTCTTTTGGAGACAAGAAGTCGTTCCTGAAGAACCTGGGAGAATTCAAGTCTTCCCTGCCGGTGAGGAAATGGCAGGACGTCATCCGCGTTCTTTCGCGTAGCTCATCATTACGGGCAAAGCGTGTGAAGAAGCGTTTTGGATTAGCATGAGTATATCCCTTAAAGGAGTAAGCTTTTCCTATCAGCCCGGTAATCCCATTCTCAGGGATATCAATGTTGATATTCAGCGTGGCGAATGCGTGCTCATTCTGGGGCGAAACGGCGCTGGAAAAAGCACCCTTCTCAAACTCCTGAATGGCATACTGAAGCCGACTGCCGGCGAGGTTCTGGTTAACGGCCGGAATACCGCATCCACTCCAACGTCGGATCTTGCCGCACATATCGCCGTCACGTTTCAGAACCCCGGCGACCAGATTTTCGCCTCCAGTGTCCGGAAGGAAATCCTGTTCGGGCCGACAAACCTTAAACGCCAGAATGCGGAATTGCTGACGGACAAGGCCCTGACCACTTTCGGCCTTGGCTCGAAGGCATCACGACACCCCTACGACTTACTTCCGGCGGAACGCAAGCTGCTCACCATCGCCTCCGCTGTGGCTACTGATGCTCCGTTTCTGGCTTTTGACGAGCCGAGTGCAGGCCTTTCACATTACGAGCGGGAATCGTTCACAAACGCCTTTGAGGAGCTGAAAACGGCAGGGCGTACATTCATTGTCGTGACCCATGACCTGGATTTCTTTATCACGCTTGCAACCAGGGTCTATATTATTTCTTCCGGAGGGATTGGTTATGCAGGTTCTGCTGATGACGTACTCAGCCAGAGGGAGACCCTGAGAAAGCTTGGAGTAAGAATTCCCTTGAGTGAGCGACTACTAGGGATGTTGGAATAATCGGTAATGAGCGAAACGAAATTTTTCGCTGTCGCCTGACAGAGTCGCCTCAAGTCTGTGGAAAGCTTGAAGCGAACAACGCCGGGTTGTTACGCTCGACGTCGATCTGGCTACACTATTCCGCGAGAACTCTACTCTTCACCTCCGAGGACCAGCGATTGCTTTCACTGAAAATCTGTCGAAAGCTTAAATCGAACAATCCGATTATTTCCGGCATCGGCTACCAAGAGAATCCGATTTGTCTGAAAGTATGCAACCCCTTTCGGATGATTGAACTGAGTCGGTCCACTTCCACGCCCTCCAAAGGACACAATGATATTCTTTTTTTGGTTCGAGAGCGCTGGAGGTCGGACGCCTTCAAAGCCATTCGATGCAAACTGATAGAGACTATCCGTGCCTGCATCAACCACGAAGATAAAGCGTGAGTCTGCCGAATAAGTAACGTCTTGCGGCTGTTTGAAACAACTTCCCAGGATCCCATCTCCAGGCGTGCAATCATATAAGAACCGGCTGGACACGGTTGTGTCAATTGATTCAAATGCCGGCTCCAATTCATATCCCACGCCGTCCGCGGTTTCATAGTAATTCATTCCTTGAACCCGGAAGCTGTTATCTCCAAGCAATGTCACGATGAAACTCTTGCGTCTGTCGACCTCTGCACGTTGTGGCGGAACAGCATAGCTTGCAATTGCAGAAATTTGGTTTGCAGACGCCTTCCCTGTCCCCGTGGCGTTTAAATAAGCAGTCAATGGAGTAATCAAAACATCGGTTGCTGAAAAGTGGATGACATTATTGTCCGGCCCCCCAGGCTGAGTAAGAGAAGCATTTTCGGGACCTACGCGTGTCACGTAGTATTGATTGTCAGCCAGCGTACTAATGCCTGTGAAGTGGACTGAGCTATCACTTGTCCTCCCTGTCTTACCTAAAACATAACGGGGATGAACGACGACAGGAATCGGCGTTGCTCGAGCAATGTCATGTTGCACGGTGATAAGATTCAACCGGAATACGGCCGCGAGCTGAATTTGATTGCCAGAGAGCAGGGTATCATATCGACCCACAACGAGAAGATCGAGCTTCCGATCCTGAGCAATAGCAACTGGATCTCTGATCGTTTGAGAAAAACCCAGGATATTCCCGTTAATGTCAAGTTGCACAATCCGGTCATTCTGCGTATCGGCAACATATACAAGTTCATCGTAGCCAACATGCACATCAGAAGGATCGTTGAAGCCTCCCCATTCCGGCAACAAGGGAATGTACTCCACGCGCTGCTGAACCGTTGCGGGAATCTCTGGGAACTGGGTGAGGTCAAGTTTTTCGACGCAGGAGCAGAAGAGAAATACTACTGCAATAGCTCGGATTTGTTGCATCAGTCGCTCATCCTTACAGCAAATGAGATGCGGTGGACTACGCCGAGGATCCTGAAAGGAACAGCACTGTAGTCAAACTGAAGGCGGCTGTTACCGGGATACATCGCTCCCCCGATACCGAATGAAGGGTACGGTTGTTCCTCAACATCGAGACGATAGCCTACTCGAAGGAAAAAGGATTGGTTCCAGGCGTACTCGATACCGAAACTTACATTTTCCCCGCTATCATTCGGATGGTTAAGCTGTATGCTCGAGGTCACTTGATGATCGGCAATGTCGATCGGCTCAAACGCGAATCCAATGCGGAACATGGTGGGCGGGAGGAATTCCTCAAAGGTGGAAACCTGCACACCACTACTAGGGTGAACGGATCCAGTCGTTTTTGAACTCGATCCAAAATTCGACAGGACAATTGCAAACCGTGTACTGCTAAAACCGGTATAGTAATGGATCCCGAGGTCAAAGACGAGGTTCTGCAAAGTCACTTCCGCGATTCGTTCATTGAGGTAACGCGTCGTTACACCAAAGCTGAATTGTTCGGTCATCTTCCGCGCATACGTAAGTCCGATCGCGATATCTGAATAAGAATACGACTGTCCGGTACCAAATGGCATGACATCGGTTGTCACATCAATCGGATCAGTATACAGGCTGATCACACTTAATCCGACCGCATCGGATTGTGTGAGATGGTAGGTGATTCCGGCGAAGACATGAGCAATATCGGCGAACCAGAATGTCTGACTGAACATCGCCTCGTTCGTCGTTGTGAGTGCTGTGCCCGCAGGGTTCCAGTAAAGTGAGGATGCATCATCTGCGATGGCGACAAATGACTCTCCCAGGGCGGTTGCCCTTGGATTAACGCCGATTTTCAGAAACGTAAACGACGATATTCCTGTCCTCTGAGAGCCGAGTGTTGGAAACACCTGTTGACCTGTGCTTGAACCAACGTTCATTGAACAACAAAGGAACCAAAAGGCTACTCGTCGCGATAGTATCATAGCGTAATTGAAATACCACCAACGATGTGTCGTTGCTCAAGATAACGAGCGGGATCAAACGGAGGTATTCCCCGGTCGCTAGGATGAGGATCAGTCGGATCGCGAAACGGTGTGAGGTCGCCTAATTCATAGGCCCTTCCCGTCAGCGGGTTGATGATATTCGAGTTCTTATTGTTGAAGAGATTCGTTACATCAATAAACAGCGTTAGTTTAGTTCCTTCCACATCAATCCATTTTTGAAATGTCAAATCGGTCCAAAACCAGGCCTGCCCAATCTTTTGATATTCTGCGCTTAAGTCTTCACGATAGATAACCCGCTGTGTATTGGCATCGACACCCGTCGTGATATATGGTGTAAACCTTTTCCCCGACTGATAATTCAGCTGAAAATACATAGAAAATTTGTTTAACCAGGGAATATTCCAGACACCGGAAGGTTCGTCCGCACGAATTGTCCCACTTGCTCTGAGCTGAAAAGGACGATCCCAAGCAAGAAATTTTTCTTTTGTTGTTTCTTCGTCTGAGAATCGGAAGAAAGACGCCTCGGCAGAATTGCTCTTTCCTTTTGCGACTTGATAGGAGCCGGAGATAGTTCCCATAAATGATGAACCGACGCGTTTCGTGTAGGACAACTCTATGCCGTTAATGCGTGCGTAGTCCTCGTTAACGTACGTCGTTTTATCGATCTCAGGAATGTATCGGCGGACGACATAATCAAACTTGTCTTTATTGTATGCCGACAGAGTAAATACGTCGTCGTTCGTAAATTGATTCCGAAGCCCGATCTCGTACTCAACTGTCGTTTCAGGATTGAGCGATGGATTGCCCACGCGGGCGAGGAATGAGCGGTCCTGACGTTGAAGGTCAAGCCCGGAGTACACTTGGTATGCATTCGGCCAGTCAACGGCGTGGCCATAATTAAAGAAAAGGACTTGATTGTCACTGACGGGGAATGATACTCTCAATCTGGGCAGAAAGCGGCCTTTCCACGTTCTATTCCCCCAAGTAAATGAATCCTTGTCATAGGCCTCTTTGAATCTTTGAGCGACGATTCCTTGAGGGTTTTCGGCCGACCGCACGGCTGATGGGTTTCGCATTAAATCATCAATAAACTTGCCGGGAAACCAATACTGAAATCGTGTGCCCAGATAAGCCACCATCCCCTTGAACGTTATTTGGTCCTGAAAGAAGAAAGACCCCTGTGCTGGCCACACATGCCAAATGTCGAAGGATCTCCCCAAGCTGCGAGGAGGATCGCCCGGTTTGAGGGGCGCGCCGACCCATGGCAAATTGATATCAATCCATTGGAACTCCTGAAACTTCGATTCAATGCCACCGCGAATTTTGTGCTCCTGACTCGCGTGAAATGTGAAGTCCAATTTGAACGTGTACTCATCGACAAAGTGGTCGTGCCAAAGCGGAGCGATGCCGCCGTTGTTGTAAAGTCCCGCCAAGTAAGGATTACCCTGAATGACATAGATAATCCCTCTGGCAAAATCGGAGTATTGCCAATAGCTAATTGGATCCGTAATGATGCTGGCCGCATCCAAATCTTCAGAAATGGAGTCCGGACGCCAGGGTCGACCGTTCGCATCCGCCCTTAGTTTTGTAAAGAGCCGGGAAACTTGCGCGTCGAAGAACAGGTTTGAACTGAGTGTTTGTGTAAGCCGGACAATCCATAGTTGCGAATCGTGTGTGTAGGTATTTGCATTATCGGGTTGCAATGCAAATTCGTATTGATATCCTGGCCTCAGCTGTACATCGTTCCCGCCAATCTGCAGCATTCTCGTGTTCTGGTTGACGTTCAACGACCGTCGGTAAGAAGCTTGCCACCGCTGCATCGCAACAGGTTTGTAGCTTATCTTGAGAAGGCCGTTCCATCGATTATCTTGGCGAGGCATGAACATCCCCCCGTCGAGAATTGAGGAATGAAGTTGTCGCGCCGGTGCTCTGGTGTATTCATCGGAGAAATATCCGGTAAACGATGCAAAATAGGTCATTTCGTCTTGAAAAATCGGGCCGCCAATATTTACCTCGGCAACATCTGTATTCCAGTGGGAGCTCGTACGGTCGTTGAACCAAAGACCGTCGCGTTTATAGGATCCGAAGATAGATAGACGGTCTCCTCCTTCTTGGGTTGTAACACTTATAACGCCAGCCGTCCCACCGTATTCAGCGCCAATCCCTCCCGTAATCACTTCAACTTCTTTAAGAGCCTTCGCACCGACATCAAGACCAAATCCTGTTCCGGCAAGGGGATCCTTCGCAGAAACTCCATCAACATAGTAGGCAGTTTCATAAGAACGGGCGCCTCTGATATAAATTCCCTCGCCAGTCTGAGTGACACCTATCTGACGGGATGCAATTTCCTGCACACTAATCACGGGGGCCGCACGAATTTCATCGGACTGAATGGTTTTGGCGCTGGATGCTTGTTCTATATCAAAGAGCGGTCGATCGCCAATGACAACAACTTCCGTTCCGACAGCGAGGACTGTCTCCTTCAAATTAGCATCAATAGTTCTGGTTTCCCCTACTCTTATCTCCACACCTGTTTGTTGGAGTGTTGTATATCCTATCAAAGAGAATTGGAGCGTATATTCTCCAGGATTGATATTGTCCACGTGATAGACACCATCAAGGCCGGTAGCGGCGCCATAATATGTGCCTTTGAGAATAACGTTTACACCTGGGAGCCCCTCGCCCGTAGTGGCGTCTTTCACTGTTCCAACAACTCTGCCTTTCTGCTGAGCTGCAATACTTGCAGTCATAAAAAAAAGACCGAGGATCGTCAACGTACGCTGTGAAATTCTCCTATCCACCGAAATCGTCCCGAAATACTTTTTCAAAAAACCTGACCAATCGGTTAGAGCCGAACGTATCGACGGAGTTCATTAAATGCAACGGAATTGTTAAAAACAACATTTTCCCTTGAGATGAACGGACGCCGACAGATGGCTGTCCAACCCAAGTCTCTTGAGTGTTCGGGGGGTTCTTCGGATAATCAAGTCGAAAGATCACCTCTTGTCCTGGCGCGGCAGCGACGGCATAACTTCCAAAAATCGCCGTACGATCAAAGACCATCTCTGGGTATCGAGTTGTATCAGAGGAAAGCACTATGCTATTTAAATATACTCTGGGAATAAATCCGAAGCGTGTATTCCCCGCCGTATCGGTATAGCTTGTTACAAGGCTGTCAATTGGTGCAAAATCTATCGAGAGACCCTGGGGGTCGATAAAATTCTGAAACCCCGTCGATATCAATACCTTTCCTCCAGCGTCCATGAATTCGGGCAGGGTGTTCTGCGCGAAATTGAAATTGGCGATTTTTGAAAACCAGAACACATACTTGTACAAGCGGAAAGTCGCTGTCAACATTGGCTTGTGGATGGGGGTGGGGACCGGGTTATTGATTAAATGCATAAGGTCATAATCCCCAAACGTACCCCCCGTTCCATCACCTGCCGCGTTGAGCGCGCTTGCGTAAACGGCGAACGGATCTGGGTTCGCTGGGCCATAATCATTGACAAGCAGCAGACGCCTGTTCGTCGAGGGTTTTCGGACATACCACGTTCGCGTCGAGTCAGGCATGCGGACAACAGGACTTGATGCTCCGGAAAGGTCTTTACAGTAAAGATAGACAACATTGTTTGAATTCAGCCTCAAACCGGATATCGTTTGACCGAGAGAAAGAAGTTCCGTTCCGAAAAGAATCTCTGCAGAGATTATGCTGTTTTGGAACTGGCTTGAGTCTCCGACGATTGTCACTATCGAGGCAGATGCCGGAAGCTTTTCCCAGCCAGGTTTAGAAGTGTCAGGCTCATTCAAGGAAATGAAATAATTGACTATGGTCGCTTTTCCGTCGAGATCATTTCCTTCAATCAGGAAGGTTGCAACGGGAAGGGTCTCTGATGGAATGGACGTGAGATTAGCAAATTGGGCAGTCGGAGGACTGTTCTTGATTTTCAGATCTAATCGAGCGGGTGCGGGATCGGCAGCCCCGAGATCAACAAACGGCTCGCCGGCAGAATAGTTGTTGTTGCTGTCGAGATCGTTGTATGGCTCAGGACCAAATGAAATCGTCCCAGCCTGGACGTTTGAATCCCACACACCGTTTCCACTGTTGTCAAGGGCAGCAACGCGGAAAGTTGTCAGCAAAGTATCGACGGTACCGAGCTGCACGGTAAATGTGCTATCCTGTCGTGTGGTAAACGTCCATTGCAAACCTCCTATAGATACAAAGTATCCCACCACAAAGCCGTCTGGATCATCTCCCCACCAATGCAGCTTCACTTGACTTGTCAACGTCGAGGCTACGGTATCGACCCAAATATAGGTCTTCGGCGGGCGATTCGAATACAGCTCTCCTGTTATCCGGTCTTTGCAGCCCCACGCACAGACTGACACGACAACAAGGCAATTGATGAAGGTCGTTTTGAGAATGGATTTCCCTTTATGAAAAAAAGAGGCTCCAAGAGACCGTTGGAACCCCTAACGGAAAATTATTCAGAACGTTCTTGCGTCCTTCGAATCAGCGTAGTAACAACATCTTCTTCGTTTCAAGGAAATCCCCTGCTCTCAACTGATACAAATAGAACCCGCTCGCCGCTCCCCGAAAGAAATCCTTGTCTAAGTGAACTTTATAGGTTCCGGGGCCTTGAACTCCGTTGAAGATTGTGCCAATTTCCTGGCCAAGGAGGTTGTATACCTTCAATGAAACTGGTCCTGTCGAGACGATTGAGTATTCAATGGTCGTCGACGGGTTGAATGGATTTGGATAATTCTGACTCAATACAAAAGATGAAGGGGTTTGCTCATTCGTGATTTCAACCGAAGTAGTGGCTTGATAACCGGTAAAGTCGGCACTGTCACGCGGAATGAGCTTGTAGTTGTTGAAGCTGTAATCAAGAATGCCGCGAAGACTCTGGAAGAAATCTCCTTTTCGCAGTTGAATTTTGCCCGATTGATTTGGCCGAGTAGTGTCGTTTGAATACGGCAAGCGCAGTGAAAAATCATCTACTCGCAATCCAGACGTGGCAGTATTGTTTTCGTGGATGCCAAATTCACCGAAGTTTGCATTACTGGGTGAATCCTCGTTGAGATTCACAACATACACGTTTTGAACCTGAAGCAGCACCGACTCATATGCTTCGGGAAAGGTCCCCCTGGTTCTTACATCCGTTGTCAAGACATTGACCGGAGAAGGAAGAGGATTCCCCTGGCTGTTGATAGTAAGCGTTGCGTTGTTGAGGACTGTCTGGCCAAAGTTTTCGGCAACAGTCCCGAGAACGGTTATGTTCTGCCCAATTCGCACTGAGGTATCCTGACTGGATTGAACTCTGATGCCGCTCCATACCGCTGAAGCCTCTTGAATAAATACGGCACCATAAATTGTTCGGTCGGTCGTCGCCGTGCCGCTGACAGATAGTTTTGCCCCCAGATAGCTCGAAGCCCCTCCGTACGGATTGTATTGAATCTCTGCGATCCGCGGATTACGATTCAGAACGAAAAAGAAATTCCTCACGATATTGGTGTCCCCGGGGAACACCGAAGTATTATTCCCATTATCACCTGCGACGATGTAGTAGGTGACCAGCGCACTATCCATTCCCACGGCGGGGATTGTCGCGGACCAAATGGAGTCTGCTCCGGAGGTCATTCCTAGGAAGCCTTTGGGAGTGCCATTAACCGAATAATACACTTCCGCGTTTTGTACAGTTCCATCTTGATCAAGGATTCGCGCCTGAATACGGATATTCGTTCCGGGCCCCGGGAGCGTGTCAAGCCTTGCAACATTGCTGATGGTGGGTGGAAAAATCGTTCCCACCTCGTAATCCGCAGGGAATCGCGGATTAATCGTCCAATTCAAGGCGCTATTTGTGAAAATATATCCCTGAACCCAGTTGATCGTTGCCCCTACAGGAGGAATGAGCGAATCCGGACGACCTGGATTAATTTGGTTCGATTGATCATCGACAATTATCTGATTATCGTTTGCGTCCGAGACGATGAATTCATCACCAGAGATTGTTATGACTTTAAGGTCCTCCAAGCGAACGAAACCGCTCTCATATTTTTCCGCAGGATTATATTTCCGGGTCGTTCCTGTAAAGAAGCTGGACACGGGCAGCACAGTGGCATTAAAGGATGCCGAAGACGTTCCCAAGAGGTTTAAGATGTCCCTTTTCTTCACGACCTCTAATTGCGTCAGTTGACGGAACTCCGTGATGTATCCAAGGATCTCTACGCTGTCGCCCTCCACAAGCAGATCCAGTCCGACGCTGTCACGGAAAAACGTCGTATCTGATGCGACGACCGTAATGTGATGAAACAAGGATTCGGAAGGATCTCTGAGCACGAATCTCCATCGATCCCCAGTAAACCACAGTGGAGCACCATTCTGATAGCGAGGTGCTGTCACAACGACGCCCCTTACCCATACTGTATCACCGAGAAATGGGGAATCCGTAATCGGATTCGTTCCATTAAGCACAGAGTCCGGTATTTCCTGGACTTGCCTAATACTTACAGTCGGGTACGTCTGTCCCAACAAAGGAAGTGGTAATAACACAACCACGAGAAAAAAAGCATACCATTTTTTCATAACAGCCTCCTTGGTTAAGAGGTGGAAAGATTGCATCTGTTGAAAGAAAAATCATGCCATCCTTTGGCTTCTCTCGCTTCCGGGCTTTACCGGATTACAGCAAATTTCCCTCGCTGAATATTTCCAGTCATGTTATCTTTCACAGTAAACAGGTAAAGCCCTGTTGCAATCCTCTGATCGAAGCGGGAAATCAGGTCCCACGCGTGTTCGCCCCCTGCCATTACTCTTTTTTCTCCGCTGAAGGTTGTGAACCAGCGAACGTCAGAGCCGGAATAATCCGATCGGTGATGAACCACATCAACCGTTTCCCCCGCCAGAGTGTAAATTCCGATTTCGCAATCTGATGGGAGATTGTAGAAATAAATCTTTTTATCGCGCTCTGAACTTCCATCCCACGTCGTCCGCGTATAATACGGATTGGGGTAGACGCCGACTGGGCCTCGTTCAAAATTATCATTAGCTGTCGTGCCCGGAATAGCCCACACTGCGCTAATAAATCGGCTAGACTCAAGTGGTTCAAGGTTTTGTTCGGCATTCCCTTCATCATAAGCGGTAACAGCTACGATATATTGCCAACCGTTCAAAAGATTATTGATATCGTACTTGTAATAATAAGCGGTCATATCACCTGCGAAAAATTGCGGGGATGGCAACACCTGAAATGAGCCTCGTGTTTGAATTCCGGCGTTTGGGCCAACTGAGTTTCCTGACGAATCGAATTCCGCGATCAACTGAAGCTTGTCGAGAATATTCACGCCAATCTGCAGATCACTTCCGGCGTTTGTTCGGTAAATGCGATATCCCTCAAAGTCTTTTATGGAGGTAATCGGATCAACTGATTCTTCCGCACCCTTGTCCCAATAAACAGTCAGCTGCTGCGAGCTGGCGACAACCCTCACGCGAGGCGCAAGAGGAGGCGTCGGAAGCCGGAAGCGATTAATGATACCGTCTCCATTGCTGTCTTCACCAGGGTCAAGAATCCCATTTCCATTTCGATCTTCACCATTGTATGCACGTTGTGCCCAAGCTGTGTTCTCCGCTAAGGCTTTCCGAAGCCGAGATTCCGTTGCGGTGTCAATTGCTACCCCAACCTGTCTAGGCTCTCCAAATGGTGCAGCCACTACAGCGACCGCAAACTCGATGCTTTCGCCAGGATTTACAACGGGGACAGGTCCCATGCTAATGAGAGAGAGACGATTGCCAGGAGACACTCGCATTCCACCAGGGCCCTCGACTAGATCGCGTTTGATGGATGTACGCATTTTTCCGTATCGTTCTGCGTCGTTGCGAGGAGATCCGGTTTCCAATTCGGTGCTTCGAAATCCCCAAAACTGATAATTGACTTTCAACCCGCTCGTATCTTCGGGAGGATAAGCACGATAATACTGCTTCAACGAGTCTGGCCAATAAGCATAGGTTTTCGGTTTCAGAACAACGTTGCGCCAAGTTCCACCAAGAACCACAGCTCCAACATAGTTATCTGCAAAACCTATGTCAGCATTATAGTTGTACGTGTAAATCAAATCCGATGAGTCCAGAAAAGCATTCGCGCCATGGCTGAAGAAGTCGGTACCTCGTGGCGCCGTTATCTTCACGTTCCGCACCACGAAATCTGCCCAAAGCCCCAAATACACTTTTGACCAAGGATCCTGGCTAGTGTTGGTGATGCGGTAATTGAGAATGACAAAGAAATCTGCAAACGAGAAATTCCATGCATATGATTCCAGACGGACCACAGCTCCCAGAGGTTTCGTATGCTGGTCAATCGAGACAGTTGAACCTGGCACAATTGTGAGCGTATCCGTAAACGATGTAACAAAATCCTGATGGCTGACCGCGAGGGGGTTATAGAAAGGCGAGCTGAAAAGTGATGAGCGCTCTGATATCGCACTCGCGAAAGTAAACTCATATCCTGCATTCCCTGGGTCATACCCATTTGCATCGTCGCCCGCCGCTCCTGTTGAAACTATGTCTTCACCGCGAACATTCGCCCCTATCCATAAACCTCCATCGAAGAGGTGTTCAATTCCACTTCCAATAGGAAATTCACACGATGGGGCTCCTTGGAGGAATGGGCCCCGAAACGAATTCCCGATCACTCCAATGTTGGTCACTGTCAAGCCAATCCTTCCTGCTTTTGTGAACTTTTCAATTTTCTCGCCGTATTGCTGTGAAGGAGCTACATGATACGCGACAACAAGGAAGGTCGAAAGGACTATTGGAATTCTCAAAGCTTTCCTGCGGGTCATCAATGAGATTTACTAACTCAATGAAGCGGTCAACGTTTTTGCTATTCGAAATCGTATGGCGTTTGGCAAATTTCGAATTATCATCGCTTCGCAACTGTTTGCGCGGTCGCCCATGAAACAGAAAACACCACGAACATTGTGCAGAATATCGATTTCATTACTTGAAGAAGGGGAACTACGGACTTCGGTATGCAACTCTCAGAATGTCGAACAAAAACCACTGAGAGTCAATTGTGAAATTATTAAATCTGCAACAATCTCACACAGAATGGGTTCAGCTACTTCAGAGGAATAACCAGCCGGTCTCCGGGGTGCAAACCGTTTGCAGTGTCATTCCGTTCCTCGATGTCTTTCACTGTGACGCCGTACATCTTCGAGATCTTCCACAAATTTTCACCAGGTTGAACCTCGTGATACAATACGGTCGATGTGAAATTCTTCGAGCGGGGAATACGCAGCTCCTGGCCGATGGCAAGCTTTGTGCTCCGTAGGTTATTATATGCCTTCAATGCGGCAATTTCCACGCCATACTGCCTTGCAATTTCGTACAGCGTTTCACCCCTCCTGACACGGTGAACAAGAGCAGAAGGCTGTGTTTCATGCATCTCTGAGGGCAAATGCGGCCCAAAAGATGCCTCGGCCGGAGAAGAAATAATCTTCACCCTCTCTTCAGGAGTTAAATATACTGACAGAGTCTGTCCTGGAATAATCTTGTTACTGCGCAGGTTGTTCCATGTTTTCAGCTCGGTGACGCTCACGCCATAACTCTGAGAGATCCTCTCCAAGCTCTCTCCCCTTTGAACCACATGTTCTTTCCAATCGTTCCCGTTGTTTCTTGCAGGACTTCGTTCTTCACGGGCCGTGGCTCCTTGCGAAATCTCGCGATTGATGAGCGCTTGCTTCGCCGCAAAATCAAGCCTGTCGATATTTTGCAGTGCAGCGGATTTCGAGGGCTCAACCCAGATAGCGATCGACTGGCCCGAATAAATGTGGTTGCCGTACGGTATGTTATTCCAGTTTCGAATCGCGCTTGCCCTTACGCCGTACCACTCTGCAATGTGGCCAATGGTGTCCCCGCGCCTCACCCGATAAACAAGTTTCTGTTTCCCTACAGGAGCCTTCAGAGGCACCGATGAAGTGTACGTTCGGGTTTTGTCTCTCCTCTCGACATAAGCGCGCACTTTACCGAAATCTACGCGTTTTGCATCAGCGTCGTATTCAAACGGTCTTTTATCCATCGCGCTTGCAAACTCAGTCGGCACGGGGATAGCCAGGCTCTTTCCGATCGAAAGACGCCGTTCATTAGGGAGATTATTGACCTCTTTCAGCAAAGCCGATGTCAACCCATAGCGCCGGGCAATCGCCGAGAGTGTTTCCCCTTTCTTGACAATGTGAACAGCCCAATCGCGTTTTTGATGATCGGGTATTTTCGCGTAGGTGGCCGCGAACGTCTCCTTGGTTCCTTTTGGAATCCGCAGCCGATATCCGCTCACCCCTGGCGGCGTGCACCATTGCAGGAGTTCAGGGTTCAACTCGCGCAAAGTTTCAATATTCGTCTGTGCACACTCAGCGAGAAGCTTCAAGTCCACGCAATCGCTGATTTCTGCAGTGTCCCACGAAAGGGAATCGGCGATTTCTATATCTGTAAACCCGTATTTCTGCGGTTCCATCGCCATTCGGGTGACAGCGATGAATTGCGGAATGTAGTTCCTTGTCTGTCGGGGTAAGAACTTGCGTAATTCCCAGAAATCCGAAGTACCGCTTCGACGAATCGCTCTGAAGATTCTGCCAGGGCCGGCATTGTAAGCTCCAAGGACAAGATACCAGTCGCCAAGCTCCGAGTACAGGTCTTTCAAATGCCGTGCGGCAGCCCTCGTAGATTTCTCAAAATCACGTCGTTCGTCATACCACCAAGAGCTTCTCATACCATACAAAGTTCCTGTACCCTTCATGAATTGCCACAACCCCACTGCTCGAACCCACGAGCGCGCATCTGTTCGCAATCCACTTTCCGGCATCGAGAGGTATACAAGTTCCTCTGGGATTCCTTCTTCTCTAAAAATACGTTTCATCATAGGAAAATATTTTCCCGAAAGGTACAGCCAACGCTCCATGTGCACGCGCCCCTTTCCCAGGAAAAAGGCGATATTCCGTTCTACGTATTCGTTGACGGGGAGGGGGATCGTCGTTCCCTTGATCTCATCTCTCGGGATAGCGACGCCGCTCGTGTCAACCGATTCAACATCCTGGCTGAGTTTTTCCCGAATGGCAAAAATCGACGCGTAAGGTCCCAATCGGTCTATGACGGCAATGTGCTTTTCATAGTCTTCAATGACGCTGCGAAACAAGTCCGTGAAATCTTTGTTGGATTCTATGTCAGGAAAATCGCTCAGTTCATTCAGGATCTGTATCGTTTCCTCAAACTCAGCCTCGGAAAGGCTTGTGTCCTTTGCTTCCTGGGCCGCGAGGGCCGAGAGATAATGCTGTCTGGCTAACTCTAATTTTTGAGCAATGATCTCCGCCTCGTCTGCTATAGAGTCCGTCGGCAGCGCAGAACCGTTCGAGGCCGGCTCAATACGCGAATCCCTAAGGGTATCGGGGATGAATTCCGGCTGCGCTGCAGCCCTTTCTATTGACTGAGATGAGGAACTCGCGACGGAGGAAGAAGGGGGGGGATCGAGTTCGGTGGTACGTGTGGTGTGTTTTGAGGAACAGCTAAGAAAGATGAAGCAACATGTTATGAAAAGACTTCGAACCATCAGCCTCCAAATCTGGGTACTTGCAGAATGACTTGCCAAATATAATCAACATGAGAAAGAGATGCAAGGAAAACTGAATATCCTCCCACAAATCCCTGGACACGTCACAAAGGAATATTTCCGTGCTTCTTTTTAGGGTTCGCGCCCACTTTATTTTCCAGAAATGAGAGAGCTCGAATCAATTTCGGCCGTGTCTCATGGGGGATGATCACCTCGTCAATGTATCCTCGCTCAGCTGCTATATAAGGGTTTGCGAATTTTTCTCTATACTCCCCCACTTTTTCCTCAAGGGCTTTTTCCTTATCGCCCGACTTTTCTATCTCTTTACGAAATATGATTTCCACAGCTCCTTTCGGCCCCATCACAGCGATCTCAGCCGACGGCCAGGCATAGTTAACATCTCCCCGTATGTGCTTGGAATTCATAACGTCGTAGGCACCGCCGTACGCTTTTCGCGTGATAACGGTAATCCGCGGGACAGTCGCTTCACAAAATGCGTAGAGCAGCTTCGCGCCATGTTTGATGATGCCGCGCCATTCCTGATCCGTACCGGGCAAGAATCCTGGTACATCTTCAAAGACGATTAAAGGGATGTTAAATGCATCGCAAAAACGGACAAAGCGTGCACCTTTGAGAGAAGATTCAATATCAAGGACACCGGCCAGAACTGATGGTTGGTTTGCAACAATGCCGACGGATCTTCCTCCGAGTCGGCCGAACCCCACGATGAGGTTTTGAGCGTACAGCTCATGGACTTCCAGAAAATCACCGTTGTCAACAACCTTTCGAATAACCGTCTTTATGTCATACGGCTTATTCGGATTCTCTGGCACAATGTCATCGAGGTCGATCTCCTCTCTTTTGACATCGTCGTCTGTGGACACCAAGGGAACGTCATCAATATTGTTTTGGGGAACGTAGCTGAGGAGTTTTTTAATTCCTTCCAGACATTCTACCTCGTTTTCCATGGCAAAATGTGCAACGCCGCTCTTGGATGCATGAGCAAGTGCACCGCCAAGATCCTCAAAGCTTACATCCTCATGGGTCACAGTTTTGACAACGTTTGGCCCGGTAACAAACATGTGGCTGGTCCCCTTGACCATGAAAACAAAATCGGTTATGGCCGGAGAGTAAACCGCACCACCAGCACAAGGCCCAAGGACAGCCGAAATTTGTGGAACGACTCCCGACGCCAATGTATTGCGAAGAAAAATTTCTGCGTACCCGCCGAGACTTACCACACCCTCCTGAATCCTTGCACCCCCCGAATCGTTCAGTCCGATAATCGGCACGCCGAGTTTGAGCGCAAGCTCCATTATTCGGCAGATTTTTTCAGCATGCGCCTCTGAAAGCGACCCGCCGAACACAGTGAAGTCTTGACTAAAAACGACCACCGGCCTCCCGCTGATCGTCCCCCGCCCAGTTATTACGCCGTCGCCCGGGAATTTCTGTTTGTCGAGGCCAAAATCTGCTGAGCGATGTTGCACAAACATTCCGATCTCTTCAAAACTTCCCTCGTCCATAAGCAGGTCAATTCGCTCTCGTGCAGTGAGTTTTCCTTTCTTATGTTGGTCTTCAACTCTCTTCGCTCCCCCACCGAGAAGAGCCTCCTTTCGGAGAGCCAGCAACCCCTCGATTCTCTTGTTCTTCATAGTTCAATCCTGATTGAGTGGAATTCAAAAACTGCAGAAAAATATAGGAAACCGAAGGTGCTTTCGCAAGAAAAGTGGACAATCCTGGCAGGAGGACTGGCGAGGTTGTGGGCCGGTCTCCCTCAATCGTCGAAGATTCTATTTGGCCATTACCTCAATTTCTTCGGTCGAAGTCACCACGGATGGCCCGACAGGCTCTCGGCTGGCTCTTGTAAGCCTGAGGGCGATGGCTTCCTTTAAGGAGTGGAACACAAGGTAGATATTAGGAATGATAAGCAACGAGATGATTGTCGCAACTACAAGCCCGCCGATCGTGGAAATCGCGAGCGGTTGAAGAACCTCGGAGCCTTCGCCAATTCCGAAGGCCAGCGGAGCCATCCCGACAGTCGTCGTCAGCGTCGTCATAAGGATGGGACGCAATCGAACCGGGCCGGCAGCGCGCACAGCGTCTTCCTTGGACATGCCTTTTTCTTTTCTCATGATCTCTATGAACTCCACGAGAAGTATGGAGTTGTTGACCACGATTCCCGCGAGAAGGATCACTCCAAGCATAACTGTTGCTCCCACGGGGATGTTTGTGACAAACAACGCCAGCACCACACCGATGAGCGCAAAGGGGATGGTTGTGAGTATCACAAAAGGGTTGAGCAACGATTCGTACTGAACAGCCATGACGACATAGACGAGGAAAACCGCCAGTAGGATGATGGTGATAAGCACTCGATTGTTTTCTCGTACGGTTTCTTCCTGGCCACCGTAGAGCAGGGAATAGCCTTCCGGCATCTGCATTTGGTCAAGCCGCGCGTGGACGTCATTCATGACCTCACCCAGGGTTCTGGTGCTGCCGGCGATATCACCTGTAATTTCGACAATTCGGTTCTGGTTTTCGCGCGTAATCGTGACGGGTCCCAGCCCTTCCCTGACCTTCGCAACACTTCGTAACGTCGTTGGCGGTCCGACCATCGGATAAATGATTAAATCCTCCACATCCCTCAGGCTCGAGATCTCAGATCGCGCAAGCAGGACTCGAATATCGTATTCACGATCCCCTTCTGTGTATTTCGAAGCGATGGTCCCATCAATTGCCGTTCTGACTGTTTCGCCAATATCTCTGATTGAAATGGCTAGTTCGGCAGCCCGTTCCCGGTCGACCTGAATGCGTACTTCCGGCTTGGCTTCGTCCAATGATTTGTTCAGGTTGGCAAGGCCCTCGACGCCGCGTAACCTCGCCATTACTTCATTCGCCAGTGAAATCAGCGTGTTCAAATCTTGTCCCTGGACTTTAACACCAACGTCGTTGTCGTTGCTGGATGTGCGGATTCCCCGGATTTGCGACTTTGAGACAAGGATGCGAGCTTCAGGGATTTGAGCCTCGTCGATTTTCTTTCTGACTTGCGCGATCCATTCGTTGCTAGAGATTGTTCGTTCGCTAAGGGGGACAAGTTGAACGTCAATTCCGCCTCGATTTGCAAACTCAGCAGTCCCCCTGCCGAAAATAAATCCTCCCACTGTGGTAAAAACGGATTCTTTTACTGGCATTTCCCTGACGATTTGCTTCAACCGATCGGCCACTTTATTCGTTTCAGACACACCCGTGCTCGGCGGCATCTGGATTCTGATGTTCATCCTTCCGTCGTCCATGTATGGGAGAAATTCAGAACCCAATCTTTGCAACAAGAGAATCGACCCGACAAAAATCACGATGGCTGCCGCCACCACGAGGAACTTGTGCAAAATTGTCCATGCCAGCGCTTTGCGGTACCATTCATTAAGAACTGCGAGCAACTCCTCCACCTTTGAAAAAAGCTTCGTGGTTTTTCGCTTATGGGATTCTTCATAACGGAAGAGTAATGCCGAGAGCATCGGCACAAGGGTAATCGCCACCAGCAAAGATCCGATGATCGCAAAGGAGATGGTAAGGATGAGTTCCTTGAAAAACAGAGCCGCAAGACCGATCACCAGCAAGAACGGCACAACAGATGCAAGGTTTGTCGTCGTTGAGGCAACCACTGCAGAGATGACTTCGTTGCTTCCGTAATGCGCGGCTTCCACGGGATCGGGATGTTGTTTCTGGTGGCGTGAAATGTTTTCGAGCATTACGATCGAATTGTCCACAAGCATTCCGATACCCAAGGCCAGTCCGCCAAGGGAAATGATATTGAGCGTGAGATTCCCCATCCCCATCATAACGAACGTGGCAAGAATGGCGATCGGAATTGACGTCGCGATAATGAACGTCCGCCTCCAGCTGCCGAGGAAGAGGCCGACAACAATCATGGCCAGGAGTCCTCCGATGAGGGCCGCATCGGAAACACTCGACAGCGAATTCTTGATGTAATACGATTGATCGTTGACAACTTTGAATTGAATACCTGCCGGGATAAGCCCATTGCGCTCGAGGTATTCCATTTTTTTCTTTATCCCGTCGTTGACTTCCACGGTATTTGCGTTCGGCTGCTTCTGGATGCTGACCTTCACGCTGGGAATGTCGTTCAGATGCACAAAGATGCGCTGCTCACGGTGGGAATCTTCGATACGAGCAAGGTCTTTGAGCTTAATGCGTTGTATGCCGCCTTGAGACCGAACATTGACTGGAACTTCACGGATCGCTTGCACACTGCCAAACTT
>JACQPT010000227.1 GCA_016207415.1 Ignavibacteriales bacterium | reverse complement strand
TCCGCAACCCAGAGAGACTGCCCGTTACCGTAGGTTTGCACGATATCGGCCATCGTGTTGATATAATCGATGATGAGTTCATTGGGTGTGCCCGACCATGTTTCGTTATAGTTGTGCATATTCACGACATCAACGAACGGACTGATGCCGAGGTCGCGGAAAAGGGTCCGGGTGAAGTTCGTATTGTGCGCCAATCCTCCGAGGACAACAATGGCTGTGGAATCTGCCTTTCGCACCGCCTGAGAGCCAATTTTCGCCAGCCTGGCATAGTCCTGAACATTCCCCGACCAGTACTCTTTGATGTCGGGCTCGTTCCACAACTCCCAGGACTTGATCCACTTTTTGTAGCGCGTTACAAGGTCAAAAGTAAATTGACCGAACTCTTCATAGCCTTTGGGCGTGTGGTTCCAGAAATTTGTGCTGTCACCCGTGGAGTTCCACGACGGCGTGTAACAGATGTAAGGTATGAGTGTGATTCCGTATTCTTCAACGGCCATCTTGACGTAGTCGTCCCAGAACAGCCAGCTATACTTGTCCTTCTGTTCCTCTATGGCGTCCCATCCAAAGCTGATGCGGAGAAGTCCGATCCCGGAACGTTTGAGGAGCTCCATGTCCTTGCGAATAATCTCCAGGGTTGTTGTTTCCTCCGGATAGTCTTCGCAAAGTCCGATTTGGGTGTGGTAAAAATTGGCCGTCAGCGGGCGGAGAAGTTGGCGATACAACAATTTTTTGTCCTGAGCCGAGAGTGGAAATATTGTTAGAAAGCTTGTAAGGAACAGAGTTAAAGTTCTGAGATATTGCATTTTGTGGTCTTTCTTCGAGTGTAGTTCGGGGTGAGGGGTTTCATCAGTCGAACGTTACTCCAGCTATCAAAATGACATTCGCGTACGGAGTGGCCTCGCCTGTCCGGACAAATGCAATGTTCCCGCCGTTGGCTGTCAGTTTCTTGAGTTCTTCGTGAGAAACCTTCTTGAGAGAGTTCACATTCGCTGAATTCATTTCCTTGAGGAGGAGGTCGTAACATCTTTTGTTCATTTGCTGCATTTCCTTTGCAATCACCGCGCCTTCCACCTGGAGCTCCTCCAAAACGACTTTTACACTCTCGATGAATGACGGAACATTTTTGGTCAACGCAAGATCAACCATTTCTGTGCCCCTAGGAATTGGAAAACCGCTGTCGCAAATCACCAGCCTGTCGGTATGTCCCATCCGGGCGATGACCAACGAGAGATGCGAATTCAACGTGCCAATCTTCTTCATGCGATTGCCTCTTTCTTCTGATATTCGATAAGCTCTATGTCCATACCGTCCGGGTCTTTAAAAAAAGCGACACGGACATTCTGAACATTCTTGGGCGGTACATGGAATTTCACGCCCGCCTGCGACAGCCGTTCGTACTCGCGATCAACCCCGTCCGTGAGCAGGCAAATATGCTTGTATCCGACCACTTCGTTTTTCTCTGATATCGCGACACCGTCCACTTTCGGTACTCCGAATAATTCAAGCATCGTATCGCCGATCCTGAGAAACACAATCTTCAGGTTCGCTTCGGGTATCCACATATCATGGTCGACAACAAAACCGATCAGGTTCGTATAGAAGTTGACGGACCGTTCGAGACTCCGGACTGTCATGGTGGTATGGTCGATACGGGAGATCATCCGAACGCATCGACCTCTGTCCTCGTTGGCATTGAGCCTTGAGCACCCATTCGCGTCACCGTTATCGCGGCAACTGTATTGGCAAAACCGATGGATTCTTCCAATTGTTTTCCTTCTGCCATCGACGTGGCCAACGCGGCGCTGAAAGCGTCCCCCGCCGCCGTCGTATCGACGGCTTTGACTTTGACCGCGGAAAAAAACCTGTAGTGACCTTCCGTCATCAGGAAACAGCCCTTTTTCCCCAGAGTGATGACGACGTTTCGCACACCCGCATCGATGAGCTTTTTCGCGGCCTTTTGAGCTGAGACATTATTGGAAACTCGCACTCCCGTCAACAACTCCGCCTCGGTCTGGTTTGGAGTCAGATAATCAATGTCTCTCAGGAACGCTTTTGGCAGCTTTTGGCCTGGCGCAGGATTAAGAATGACGGTCACTCCGCGCTGTCGGGCCATGGCAACGGATTTTTTAACTGTCTCGAACGGCGTTTCGAGCTGGAGGAGGAGCACCCGTGCCTCATCGAAAGCAGCCTGACGCGAGATGACGTCATCCGGCGAGAGGCTCATATTGCTGCCAGAAACAACAACGATTTCATTCTGTCCGCCCTTTTCCACCGTTATCAGGGCAACACCAGTAGGCGCTTTCTGGTCGTAAAAAACATAGTCGAGACTTACGCCGTCATTTTTCATGCTGGCTGAAAGCCTCTCGCCGAGCACATCATTGCCGAGTCTGCCGATAAAAAACACAGTCGCCCCAAGTTTTGCACAGCAAACTGCTTGATTGGCGCCTTTGCCGCCTGGAAACATGCCGAAGGTATTACCGAAGATGGTTTCACCGGGTCTGGGAAACGCTTTGACGCCAACGACCATATCCATGTTGGCGCTGCCAACGACAACAACGGCTTTGCGGGCGGTGGAACTCATCGCGTTCCACGGATGGGCAATGTATAAACGTGTTCGTGAATTAGCCGAGGCCTGGAAAACACGCCCGACGGCTTCTTCACACCTTCCAGCACATTGATGAGCGTATTTGTCACTCTCAGTTCCACGGTGTTGTTCCCGGGCCGGACGTGATTGGTGACTTCGAAACGATACGGATGCCACGGTACCACCAGCGAAGTCTCGCTATTGAAGCTGCACTCCAGCACATCCTCGCCGCAATCGATTTCGAGAAAAAAGCGCCCGCCGGAGTAGGTGGATGGTACGTACACCTCAGTTCGATAAATGCCCGTCCCCGAGAAAAACGGGTATCCCTGCTCCGTCCAGTCGCCCACTTTGATCTTGCTCCTGGATGATTCGATAACATATCCGCCGTTCTTTTTTTTCAGAGAGAACGCTCCGACGATTTTCAATAAGTCAAGAATGCCGTCCGTTCTCTTTCTTGCAATGAGCTGGACTGCTACGACATTGCGGCCAGGTCGGATGAATGACTGGATGTTCACTTCCTTGATTTCGGAATCCAGCTTGCTCCGTGTGCCTTTTTCCTCGACCTGTCTGCCGTTCACATAGAGCTGGTACGAGCCACAGCTAAACCCGTCGATGAGGAGACGCGTATTGGTGGGAACCGTTCCGATTCCGAACGATGTGCGGTACCAGAGTTCTACGGGATAAACAGGATTCGACCTTTCCTGGGGCAATTGAGTTTCCCATGCGCCGTTGCTCACGGAGAGCCAGGATCCGTCGTCAAAATCGGGCGCTTGAAACCCCTTTCGCTCACCGTCTTTCTCTTCCGCTGTCATTCTCCACGACCCGATTGCCAGTGTGTTGTCTCCTTCTGTCGCAAAAGAAAAGGATGGACTTAGCACAATGGGCTTCAACGGTTTCTTTGCCTTGGCCCGGACAGTCCTTTCCTTCTTGCCGCTGATTACTCTCGCCACAACATCCTGCTTGCCGTGGAACGAACCGGTGATACTCTTCCCGTCAGAATGAAGGACTGAAAGATTGGTGCTCGCAATCTGCTCAGATGCGATTTTTCCTCCGATCACGACCACTCTCGATTCGCTCGGTGGAAAATCGAGTTCAAGACTCAACCTTCCTTTCTCCACGGAATAAATGTGGAGCGGACTGCATATACCCGTGTTCGGATCCCAGAGCTCCGGGCGGCCGACGTTTTCGAAGGTCACCCGAACATTTCGTTTTTCTGTTTGACTTGTGTTTGCCAGAAAATAGATGTCGAAATCATCCTTGACACGGTGGAGATAGAAAACCTCTTCGTCGCTGACCGTCACGTCAGGGGCTGCACATGCGTTCAACGCCAGCCGGAGTTCTTCTTTTTGCTTATTCCTCGCAAGCCCTTTCCCGCGGAACACAAAAATATTTCCTTTCGTGTTCCGGTGAAACACGCTGGATTTTTCTTTTCGTCCTTGTTCAAAATCCGCCCGTAATTGCACGGGGTCTGCTCCGAAAAGTGATTTGACTTCCCGCGCGACACCATTTCTTCTCGCATCGAGTAATTCGGCTGGCAGCAGTGAATCGGCGATGACACTTCCTCCGCTTTTGATAAACCGTCGCACAACAGCAAAGGCCGACTTTTGCATGTGCGTCATGGGCGGTATGATGAGTACGGAGTACGACTCATCTGCTATCCGGATCGATTTATTCCCAATCTTCGCCCCGGACAGAGTGTCTTCATCAACGTAATCAAAGTCGTAATGGAGGCGAAGCAAGGTGTCCGTGAGATAGTTGAAATCGGATTCGATTAGATCGCCGACGGGGTTTCGGCGCTGGGGGACATAGTTTGTCCAGATACTGTTGAGCGGATACAGGACGAGGACTTTCGCTACATGTCTGCCTCCGGAAAGAAGATGGCTCAGCCGAGTGGCGTAGGACGTGAACCTATCGTAGTATTTCCACCATGTATGATGATAAAATTGCGACGGCGGCCAGTCGCGTTTGCGCTCACCCTCGATTGAATAGTGATACCCGTGGTTGTTGAAAAGATTTACGCCGAGCACGTATTCCCAGTTTAATATCCACTTCATGCGCTCGAGCGTGCAATCCCAGTACGTACCTCCCATCGATTCACACAGGAGGCGATTGCTTTTGAAGTGATGCGCTGCGGAGCTGGCAATTTTCAGAGCGACATGTTGGTCGGGTTCCTTCTCCGTTCCGATCTTCGGATAGAGGTGGTCGACACCGACAATGTGCATGTGCTTCAAATGCTGGAAGATATTTCCTTCGCAGCGAGCGTGCATCCGCAGCCATTCCTCGAAGAGCAAATGGCCCGTGAAGAGAACGCCGTTTGCCTCGCACCATTC
>JACQPT010000237.1 GCA_016207415.1 Ignavibacteriales bacterium | reverse complement strand
TCAGAAGGGGGAAATGAAAAGGGGGTCGGCAAAATTTAGAGCGACGATGCGGTCGAGTTTCACGTCTTGGGCTTTATGCACGACGCCCATGCCACCTTCGCCGAGCTTCTCAAGAATCTTGTAGTGTGAAATTGTCTGTCCAATCATCGACTGGTTTATCATCTCCTTACTGCTTCTTCACCAGCGACGTCCAGTGGTAAACAAGCGTGAACGGCGACTGTCCCTTGGACTCAAGCGTTGAATTAATCAGGAATTGTGTTCCGTCACTCGTGACGTCATAGTTCCCCGCAAACGTCGTTGGAGTCGACTGGAATAAAGCCCGAGTGGAGACCACTTCCAAACTGTTGTCGTGTTGAGCAAGATGCGCGACCATCACCACATCCTTCAAGCTCATGTAATAGAGTTCCTTGCCGTCTTTTCTCCAGCGCGGCCTGGCGCCTCCGTTCGTGGAAATCTTCCACTTGACATCGGGGCCGGGAAAGGGGCGAACATACACCTCATATTGGCCCGACTCGTCTGAACTGTACGCAATCCATTTTCCGTCGTGCGAAAATCGCGAATCCCATTCGTTCCCTTCCGTCCGTGCCACGGGAAAGGGCTTTTTCTCGCCAACAAGAGGCAGAGCCCATATATCGGAGCGAAACCGGCTATCTTGAAACGGAGAGTACAGCAAATACTGACCGTCAGGAGACCAGGCTTCGGGATGCTTCATTTCGGGAGACTCAAAAAACAACTCCTCTTCTCTCTGCTCTTCCAGGGACTTGAGATAAAAGTCATGCGTTCCTTTTCGGTTTGACAGGAACAGAATCCTTTTCCCGTCGGGAGACCAAAGAGGTCTCCTATCCTGCGCTGGGTTGGATGTCAAACGCCGTTTCATAGTGCCCGCGAAATTATAGGTCCAGATATCCATATTTTGAGATGCCTGGTCCATGAGAGAAAATGCAACGAGCTTGTTATCGGGCGAGTAGCGGAGATCCCAATATTGGCCTAGGTCTCCTATGGTCGAAAGCTGCTTCCCTGTGCGATCATACACGATAAGCTTGTAGCCGATTTCAGGCTTGGTGACCTGGTACGAAAGGACATTCCCCCATGAGGCGGAAAAAATGCCAAAGACGTCTGCAGGGTTCATTTGCACGTTTCCAGCAATCTCCGTTGGTGGAGATGAAACCGAAAGTTTATCAAGATCGAACTGGTAGGCGAAGAGAGACCCGTTGTGATATGCAAGCAGGAAGCCATCGGCAAACGCGCCATTCAGCATTCCCTGGAGGAGCACCTTTCGTTCGCGGGTCTTCAGAGACGCCACCATCAACTTTTCTCCCTCAGGCCTGATCCCTGCGTAGGTCGAACGAGCAAAGTATAGAAAATGCTCTCCGTCGGGGTGGAAGTAGGGCCAACGATGGCTCTGTTCCTTTTCTGTGGTATCGAGCGTAGTTACCGCATTGAAGACACCTCCAGTCGATGGGACGCTGACAATGGGGGAATAGGCGGAAGGGGCAAACAGAATAACTCCCTCCTTGTTCCATGTTCCACCATAGCCAGTTGGAGCTGCACAGATGGTTGTTGCTATTCCAGCATCGGTGCTTATTTTCTTGAGCATTCCGTCCGCGAAAAATGCTATCCATTTGTTATCGGGAGACCAAAATGGATACGAGGCCCCCTCGGTAGCGGCGAGAGCATGAGCATCGGGCTCGTCGACAGCTCGGACCCAGAGCAATTTGACTCCTTGCTCATTCGTTGCTGAGAATACCACAAGCCTGCCATCAGGAGAGAGGGCGAGCGGTCCCGCACGAGGAGTTGAGGTGAAGAATTTCCAGTCGGGTGGAGGAGTAATAAACGATCGGACCGCGTCCGGCGGTATAGGGGCCGGAGCCAATAAGCCTCCGATTCCGAGTATCATGCCCGTTAAAAATATTGCTGAGTTTACTCCGATCCATACGAGAGGTTTTCTAAGAATAGAGCGGGGTCTGCTGAAGGGAGACGTTGCAACGGCTTTCTGTTGAGCGACCGTATCCACAAAGGATGGTCGTTGAGCAGGCATAACACCTGTTGCCGTACTACTTCCGGATTTTCTTAGATGCCGCCTGAGGGCTTTGCCGAGTTCCTTGGCAGATTGAAAACGTTCTTCTTTGTCCTTCTGCAAACATTCGAGTACGATTTCGTCGAGATCAGCGCCGAGCTCCGGCTTATGATGCGACGGAGGATACGGGTTCACGTTGGCTATTTGGTAGAGGATGGCCGCTTCATGGACATCGTTGAACGGCAACGTGTGTGTCAAGAGCTCGTACAGCACCGTCCCCAGCGAGAAGATGTCAGACCGATGGTCAGTTTCCTGACCCTGGACCTGTTCAGGGGACATATACCCTGCCGTTCCAACAGTGCTGCCTTCCTTCGTGATCCGCGACGCCCCGCGCAGTTTTGCCAAACCGAAATCCATGATTTGGACAATACCGTCCTTACGGATCATGATATTTTCCGGTTTGATATCCCGATGCACGACACCTTTTTCGTGCGCGGCAGCCAGACCTTCGGCAATTTGGACACCGATTTCTATAGCCTGCTTTAGAGCGGCGCTCGATACTTTTTCACGCAGCGTTTGACCTTCGACGAAGTCCATAACGATGAACATTTGAGCGTCGTGCTCCTCAATTGCATGGACTGCACAGATGTTGGGATGGCTCAACGCGGCAGCAGCCTTCGCCTCTTGAATAAACCGAGCCTTGTCGTCTTTTGAAGCGGAAAGGTGAGGAGGAAGAAATTTCAGCGCAACGAGGCGGTCGAGCTTGGTGTCCTGGGCTTTGTAGACAACGCCCATGCCGCCTTCACCGAGTTTTTCGAGAATCTTATAGTGGGATATTGTTTGACCAATCATAGCAATAGTTGGTACGTCCCGGTACAAGACTTATTGTCGATCCAAGTCACCGGAAATTCTCCAACAAGACGAGTCTGTTCTTTGTCTCCTGCCTCGTGAATAGCAATGTTTTGCCGTCCGGTGAGACCGACGATCCCCATGTCCAAATCTCAGAAGCAGGTGGAAGCGCGACAAGGCTTTCAACAGAACCGTTCGACAGAGTGAATTTCACAAGTGTGGATGTTCTGGCAGAAGCGTCCCAGATAGTGCCAAGAATTGCCTTGCCGTCGGGGAGGGAATGAACAAAGCCGAAATTCTTTGGTTTTTTGTAAAACCTTGGTTTCCCTTTTTCGTCCACAGGAGTAAACCATATTCTGGCGGAATCGTGGGCGACAACGTGTTTTGAGTCCCACGTAAACTGAGGAGGCCCCCAGCGTGATTCGATTTCCCGTATGATCTTGTCCGGTGCTGCCTTGCGTGCTAGTACGCCCCGCCAGAAAAGTGTGTCTTGGTCGCGGCGGTATAAGATGTATTGGTCATCGCGCGAGATGTCAAGTAAGACGCCATCCAGAATCTTCCGAGTATTATTTGTTGCGAGCTCGTGCTCAAAAAAGC
>JACQPT010000224.1 GCA_016207415.1 Ignavibacteriales bacterium | reverse complement strand
GGGCTGCAAACATTGCTACGCAGAAAGGCTCGCAGAGCGATTACAGGCAATGGGCTCGTATCGTTATCGCAACGGGTTCAAAGTAACGTTGCAAGAAGACCTTGTTGAATTGCCTCTGAGCTGGAAGACTCCAAAAGTCATTTTCGTTAACTCAATGAGCGACCTCTTTCACAAAGACATCCCGAACGACTTTATAGCCAAAATCTTTGACACAATGGTAAAAGCCCATTGGCACACGTTCCAAATTTTAACGAAACGATCGGAACGGCTTGCGGCGCTTGGTCAGATCTTGCCGTGGCCGAAAAATGTATGGATGGGCGTCAGCGTGGAGTCGCCCGCCTATACATATCGGATTCACGACCTTGCTAAGGTGCCTGCGGTCGTGAGATTTCTATCAGTTGAGCCTCTTCTTGCGGCTATACCAAGATTACCGTTGCGAGGAATCGACTGGGTGATTGTCGGCGGGGAATCGGGGCCGGGAGCGCGGAAAATGGAAGCACACTGGGTTCGGCAAATCAGAAAGCGCTGCAGAGAAATGAACGTCCCTTTCTTTTTCAAACAATGGGGTGGAACGAACAAGAAAGCGGCAGGAAGGGTTTTAGATGGAAAAACCTATGACGAAATGCCCCGAACGAAAATCCGGCAAAAACTATTGCAGGAGCCATTGGTGCTTACTCTCGAATAAATTTCAGAGAGCCACGATATAACCGCCCAGGAGAAAACCATGCTACCACCCAGGATCGAAACCATCGTCACAGATATGAAAAACAAGATTACGGTCAGGATTCTTTCTTATCGTAAACTCAAAGGGTTTGAGATCGATTCCTGCCTGGCGGGCTTACACAAGACGACAAAAAAACTAAAAAAGAACACCGTCTACACCGTTTCAACTCTTTTTGGTTCCGACCATTTGTAAGACTGTAGTTACGAGACCTTCGGGGGTGAGTGAGAAAACCTTCCGAAGGTCGGGATAAAACGAAAAAACCTTCGAAGGTCATATATGAAAAATCTAGCACAACGAATACGCGAAGCACGGCTCGGAAAGGGGCTAGACCAGGCGAAGCTTGCAGCAAAACTCGACATTGCCACACGAACACTGCAGCGGTGGGAACAGGGCGAGCAGGTGCCGGACAGTCACTACCTCATGCGTCTTGCCAAATCCACCGGAGTTTCACCGCACTGGCTGCTGACAGGGCAAGGCCACCAGTATGCGAAGACGTACACGCCGGAATCCAAAGTCCTCCCTCTGCCGGTCAATCAGTATAAAAAGCTCAAGCTGATCTCGTTGCCGTTATTGTCTTCCGTGCCCGGCGGCGCGCCGAAGTTTATTTTCCATCCGGATTACGTCGAGAAATACATTACGGTGGACGACGTGAACGACCCGAACGCATTCGCGCTGGAGGTAAAAGGCAACAGCATGGCGCCGCGTATTGAGGACGGCGACATCATTGTGGTAAGTCCGAAACTCGAAGGAAAAAGCGGCGATATCTGCGTTGTACGTGTGGGCGACGAGGATACCGTCAAGCGTGTGAAGATAGAAAACGAGTTTGTGCAGCTCATCCCGCTCAATCCCGAGTACGAGCCGATGGTCATTCGGAAACGCGACGTGGTGTTCGTCTGGCGGGTGGTGAAGGTGATAAAAAACCTTTGAAATATTTTTTATTATCGAGTGCATCCTTCGACTTCACTTAGGATGATCATTTTTCTTTTTGTTTGGCTTGGGGGATGGCGGATGTAGGAGGGAGTCGAAATCGACGGGTTTGAGCGTTGAGACGCAACCGCGGGACTTTAATCGAGGGGCTGTTCTGAAAGAACGTTAAGTATCCTCAACGCTATTGATGTCCCGAGATTTCGGGGATGTGGGCAGGGTACGATCCGCGGGTTCGATTTCGACGATTTTCTTTTCCCCATTTCTTTTTTAAAAAGAAATAGGGCACTCGACGTACAGTCGTCACAGGCACTCATTGATTAAGATTTTTTTCAACCGTGCTGGATATCGCCACTACATCGCAGTCCCTGGCACACACCTTTATCACCCCACCCGGAAAAACAATCCTGCTGTACGGTGATAAATCGATTTTTCCCTTGTCGCTTACGCTGGCGGCGCATGCCATCGGCGAGGGAAACACCATTGCCGTCGTGGACGGATGCAACCGGTTCGACGTGCATCTGCTGACGAGGTTTGCGCGTGAACGGGGCCTTGATCCGCAGGCTTTTCTCCGTCGTGCGTTTGTTTCGCGTGGGTTCACCTGCTACCAAATGGAACAGGCAATTGCCGGCCGGCTGCCGGCGTTTCTCAAGTCCATTCATTCGTCGACAGCAATGATTTTCGGTTTGCTGGACACCTTCTACGACGAACAGGCGCGCTTCCGCGAGGTGCAGCAGATCCTCACTCGATTGCTTGCGTCATTCGAGCAGATGAAACGTTCAGGCATTTCGCTTCTTCTGGCGTGTCTGGAACTCAATGTGCTGCCGGAAGAACGAAATCAGTTGTTTGCAACGCTCAAACATGGCGTGGACAGTGTGTATCGGCTGGAGTTGAATGAAGAGGGAAAGCCGAGAATGCTGGAGGAAACGGTTTTTCCTGTCACTGCACAGTTAAAAACGACCCCTCCGTCCTCGTGGTCAGTGCCTGTAAGGACACCTCCCCAAAGAATGGGGAGGAAAAAAACGACGCGAAAAAGTTGAGAGTATTCAACAGAACCAAAGAAAAGACGCGACGACGAGCGCTGCGTAAATCTATGCCGGAGGCAGAGGTCATTCTGTGGTCAAAGCGGAAAGGTAAACAGATGTCTGGGTACAAATTCCGCAGACAGGTGAGTGTTGGACCGTTTGTGATCGACTTCTATTGCCCATCACAGAAGGTTGCGATAGAAATCGACGGAGAGAGCCATTTCGTCGGCGGAGCGCCAAGAGAAGATGCAGAGCGACAACGGTGGATTGAGCAGTTTGGCGTACGGTTTATACGATTTACAAATGACGAAATACGTGGAAACCTCGATGGTGTACTGATGTCAATTGAACAAACATTAGCCGAATAAACTATGAGGCCGACTTTTTTCCCCTCCTGGAACAGCAGGGGCCCCGATTAATCTGAGCTGTGGTGGTCGAGACGAAAAACAGATGGAGACAAAGCCATGGGAAGAACCGTACCAACGTTCACCAACATCATCGACGCTGAAGTCGCGGGCTGGTCGAAATTTCGGCGGGGGCTGCGTAAGGCGGACCAAGAATTGTTCGACGAGATTTTTCGAGCGGCAAAACTACATCTGGCAGAAAACTTCTACGCCATGCGCACAATTCCCTTCGAAAGCATCGTCATGTCCATTCTGGTTGAACAACGGAAGCTCATCAAAAAGCTCCAGGATCGCGTCGATCAATTGGAACAGCATCATCACCCCCACACTATAACGGAAGGAGAAAACGCATGAAAGCTTTCGTCGCAGTTGTTCTTTTTGTCTTGAGTAGTGTTGCGGCGGGGCAAGATGTCCCCTTGTTTACGTCGGACTTTCCGCCGGAAGAGTTTGGTCAGCGACGTGCCAGGATCTACGAAGCTATCGGCCCCAACGCTCTTGCCGTGCTGCAAGGTGCACCGAGTCCGCAAGGGTATGTTCGCTTCCGCCAGTACAACGAGTTCTATTATGTGTGCGGTGTTGAAGTGCCTCACGCATATATATTGTTGGATGGATCGCGCAAACAAGCCACGGTCTACCTGCCCCATCGCAATGAAAGACGCGAACGCTCGGAGGGCAAACTCCTTTCAGCAGAGGATGTGGAACTTGTCCAGAAACTCACAGGCATCGAAGGGGTTGCCGCATCGGATCTTTTGGCCGAACACCTCGCGAATGCAGGCCGCTCCATGAACATCAAAACACTCTACACGCCCTTCCAACCTGGCGAAGGGTTTGCGATGAGCCGGGACCTGGCACTACGATACAACGCCGACATTGTCTCCGACCCGTTTGACAGCCGAATATCTCGTGAAGGACGGTTTATTGCTCTCCTGAAAGAGCGATTTCCGATGTTCGATGTAAAAGACCTTTCTCCCGTTCTCGACGACTTGCGTATGATCAAAAGTCCGCGTGAGATTGAGCTTATTCGAAAAGCGACGCGATTAGGAGGGCTGGCTTTAATCGAAGGAATGCGCTCCACGGCTCCGGGGATCATGGAATACGAGCTGGATGCGATGGCGAAATACATCTACTACCGGAACGGCGCGCAGGGAGAAGCTTACTATTCGTTGATTGCTTCAGGTCCGAACTCGCTCATCGGGCATTACAATGCCGGAAAAAGGATGATGAAAGACGGCGACATGCTGCTTTTTGATTTCGCACCTGATGCGGGGTATTACATGAGCGACGTGACGCGCGTTTGGCCGGTCAACGGAAAGTTTTCCCCTTCGCAACGTGAGCTGTATTCTTTCTACCTCGCCTGTTATAAGGCTATCTTAAAGGCCATCCGTTCCGGCGTGACGGCTCAGGCAATTAAGCAGGAGGTTGCCGCTGAGATGGAAAAAATTCTCGCTCGGACGAAATTCTCGAAGTCATTATACCAAGAAGCAGCCGGACGTTTCGTCACGAACTACAAAAGCGGTGCAACAAGCGCCTACGCGACGCTTGGCCACTGGACGGGGATGGCAACACACGATGTTGGCTTCAACACTGGACCGCTCAAACCCGGAATGGTGTTTACGATAGAGCCATCGCTCGTCGTGCGCGAGGAGAATATCAACATTCGACTGGAAGATCTGATTATTATCACGCAGAATGGAAAAGAAGTCGCATCGGAGTTCATTCCGATGGAAATCGAGGAAATTGAGAAGCTGATGAAAGAAGAGGGTATGCTTCAGAGGTATCCGGCGGACGCGACAAAAGATCAATAATCCGCACGGGTCAGAACGAGGCCCTTTTTGTTAAAAGAAATTAAGAAACCCGCGTAAAAACGTGCTCATGCTCACGAAACGAGGGAAAATTTGCACGATTCCTGTTAAACCCGCTGGAAGAATAATTGTCCAACTGTTACATTATTCATGAAGACAAACATTTTTCCACAGGGAACTAAACAAGGAGGGAAGTCATGAGCAAACGTCTTCTTTTGAAACTCGGCGGAGCTTCGCTCGTGCTTGCGCTGCTCGTTTCCGGGTGTCAAAATTCTTTAAACGGGCCTGAAGTCGATTTGACCGACGCTGAGAAACAGGAGATCATACAGAGCATCGAGAGCGATCCGCTGTTCACGAGCGATCGGAACTCGCTCGATGACGACGGCGCCGGGATGACGATGGGGAAAACCGAGACGCCGATTTATCCCAGAGCATGGGGAAGGAGAATTACAGAGGTCACGCGCGATGTAACGTTTGAGCAACTCAACGACACGACAGTCCTCGCAACCATCACGACCACAATAAGCGGGACAGTCATCATTCGTGCGAAATACTCTCTCTCGGACACATTGCTTACCACTATCACCAAACCGTTTACCGAAGTTCTTACGAGGAAAGCCAAGTTTTACAAGAACCCGCTGGCGGTAGGGCGGCGATGGCTTCACCGCGAAGTGTCGGCCGTGAAAGGCGGAACCGATGGGTCTCTTGTGATTATCAATCAGGTGCGAGCAATTGTCGGCACAGACACCTTGACGATCGACAACCCGTTGAATTATTTCCTGAAACTTGGAAAGTTTGGTGGGCGCGAAGTGCCAGAGCTGCCCTCGAGCTTCCTGCAGAATATCACCGTACAGGTGACCGTAACGAGCGCCGACCCGGATACGGATATTGTGACGCTGCATCGTCCGTACTTTGCGATGATGGCAGGAATGTTCAGGCCGCTCAGTGTGCGTATGACCATGATTTCGCAGACGCAAAACGGCTCATCGTATACGCGGGTGTATGAGAAATCCTGGACGGGTGTTGTTATCGGAAGGCATCATGTGTTTGTCGGAGCTTTGACCAAAAGCTCGATCTTCGACGACGTAGCCGCCTTCTCATCGCAGCTCTGGGGCATTCCCTATATTGTGAACTGACGCACAGAGCAGTGTATCAGAACCGGACAAACCCTCGGCACTGCGCCGGGGGTTTGCTGTTTTTGGCGCCAACGTGACACAAAGTACAGTCACCTTTCCCGGTTTCGTTGTATATAAGGTAAAAGGAGGCTCCCCATGGCAAAAAAATACATCTTCAGGCAAATCAAGAAAAAAGAGCTGGAAGAGATAGAGCAGATCCTCCACGAACAAATCGAAGTTCAAGCGTGGTATGCCATTCGATTCCTGGAATTGCTGGATTGCGAAATCGTCATTCCCATCAACTAACCCGCCGCTTCCCTACCGCTTCACAATATTTCATCAAGGATCCTTATCAGCTCGCGCGGCCGTTCGAGCTGCGGAACATGTCCACATTGTTCAATGAAGCTCACTTTGATTTCCGGCAACGCATTCTTAAGAATTTGAACCGTCTCTACCCGTAGAACCGCATCGTTGTTCCCCCAGATGAGATGAGCCGGTGTCTTCAGTGATGCTAGGCGCTCATTGACGAAATCCGTTTCCAAGATTGACCGTACGAATTCGGGGACCTTTCTTCGTTTGAGATCATGTAGAATAGCAGCAGCAAAAGGTTTGAAATACCAGGGATATTTCATCCAGAGTCGGTTGAGCAGGATGTACAGAGATCGCAGGTTGGTTATCTCGAACAAGCGTCGTTGCTCCTCAATTCCGGGATAGCGCACGCCTGCCGGGTTAATGAGAACAATTTGGCGGACAAGATCCGGAGAGCGAATGGCGTAATCCATGGCAAGCCACCCTCCGAGAGAATGGCCGATGAGAGCGAATGGAGGACGCGCGATTTGGGGCAATGTTCTAGCAAGAACATCATGGAACCTTTCGATGCTCAAACACTCTTCGCCGGTTTTCAAAGTCGAGAAACCAAATCCGGGCAAATCAACAGCAATGACTCGGAAGGTATTTGCGATGTGGGGGAGGACGTTAGCCCAAGTACTGGAAGAAGTCCCCAGTCCGTGAAGGAGAATGAGTGTTTTGGACGCTCCATTCCGGTTTTCGTAATAATGAATAAGGCAATGCTCATCTTCCAAGAACTTTGAGCGGATTCCCAGCCGGGAAAAACGCTGTCGAACGAATCGATGGAGAAGATCAATGAACATGGTCGTTAACGGGCTTTCAAAGTTTCATTGGTCCCGCAAGCGAGATCTCATGGATCTCATTGAACTTCGGGGTCTAACGTGCGCTTTCATACCGGGTGGTCAATATCCATTTCAGTTTTTAGCCGGATATTGGCGTAAATTGTTGTGGCCTTATTCGGCGGAATTTGAATCAGCCAATCTCCTTTGGAGTTACGCACGACCGATCCCCAGAGTTTTCGCAGTTTTTTCTCTGTGAATTTTTCCCAGAACACCCAGCCGAAGAACGCCGTTGAGTCCTTGATGTAAAAAGCCGGGACTCTTTCGCCGGGCTCGACAGATATTGCGGCAACCGTTGAAGCGTGAAAGCTCAGTTGACGGAGTTCAACGATGAACTCTTCGATGACCGGTCTGCCGCCGTGAATCAACTCGAGTTTTGCGCGTTCCACGCCGCGGCCTGTGATGAAATCCCGAAGAGCTTCCTCTAACCGTCCACTCGCCATCGAGCGAATATAGGTACGAAAAAGGCAATATTCAAAAAATGTTGGTAGATTGTGCGCCGTATGGCGAAGGTCGGCTTCTATTATCACCCCGACTATCTCAAGCACGACACCGGCGACAGGCACGTTGAGCGTTCGGATCGGCTTCGGTATCTGACAAATCATTTGTTGCAGAGCGATGTGTGGCATTCGCTCGATCATTTGCGGCCCTCGCCCGGAGCGAAAGAATGGATTACCAAGGTGCATCCCGAGCGGTACATCGAGATGATTCAGCGGCGGTGCTCCGCCGGAGAAACCGTCCTGGACATGGGCGATACGCACGTGAGCAAGGAATCCTATGATGTCGCCCTTCTTGCAACAGGTGCAGTGATGGAAGCTGTCGACAACGTTCTCGCGAAGAAGCATGAACGTGCTTTTTGTGCTGTTCGTCCTCCTGGACATCACGCAGAAACAGCCACGGTGATGGGATTCTGTCTGTTGAATAACGTTGCGATAGGTGCGCGATACGCCCAGCAGAAACATGGAATTGAACGGGTTGCCGTTGTGGACTGGGACGTCCACCACGGAAACGGCACGCAAGAAATCTTCTATGAAGATCCAAGCGTTTTCTACATCAGTCTTCACCAATACCCGTTCTATCCCGGCACGGGAGCGGCAGATGAAACAGGGGAGGGAAAAGGAAGAGGGTTCACACTGAATTGTCCGATGAAAGCGGGGAGCACGGACAAAGAATATTTGGAGGCCTTCAGAGAGAAAATCCTTCCCGCCCTCCACAAGTTCCAGCCTGAATTGCTCATGATCTCGGCCGGTTTCGATGCACACAAGGATGACCCTCTCGCGAACATTCTGCTGACGGAAAAGTCGTTTGCGGAAATGACAAAAATGGTCACAGAAGTTGCGGAGAAATACTGTGCCGGGAGAATCGTCTCGGTGTTGGAGGGGGGATATAACCTTGAAGCCCTCGCGCAGAGTGTTGAGGAACATGTACGGCAACTCATGTAAGCTAACTCGGAGAGCAGGTATGAAAGCCACAGCACTCAAGTCAACAGCGGTTTTTCTGTTCGTTGCATTCTTCGCCTATTGTGGCACGACGACGATCGTCGTGCCCGTCATGAAGCCGGCTGAGGTAAACCTTGGAAACCTCAAAAAAGTTGCCGTCGGGAGAGTTTCGGGTGAATCAGCGCGGGATGTGGAAGATGACCTTATAGGGCAATTGATCGAGGTCGAAGCGTTTGACGTTCTCGACCGCTCGAATCTCAACAAGATCGTTCGAGAATACAGGCTTTCAATGTCTGAACTTATTGATGAGAAAACCGCTCTGCAGCTGGGCAACCTCATCGGTGCGGCCGCGTTAATTTTTGCCCGTGTGGCTGACCACCGGTACAGCGAGCAAGTTTTGCAGGGGGAACCCTACAAGGACAAAGAAGGGAAGACGCATGTGCGCCAAACACGCGAAGGCAAGGCGAGGGTCACCATCAATTTTCGGATTACAGACTTGACCACCGGGCGGTTCATTTTTTCGAGGGACATTACCCATGATGCTTTGGCACAAACGAGCGCTGTCGATGGCCGCCCTCCCCGCATTGAAGATGAGGATTTGCTCCGTTCAGCCCGCAGGAACGTAGTCCGTCAGTTTGTGACCCGCATTGCGCCCCACTGGGAGAACGTCCAGGTAAAAATGTTCACGGAGTCTGAAATGCCGGAGCTGGAGTCGGGCGTTTCCTATGCAAGAATCCGAGAATGGGACCGGGCGATCGAACTCTTCAAATCCGCAACGGAAAAATATGCCGGACACGAAAGCCACCACAAAGCGTTTTACAACCTCGGGGTTGCCTACGAGTTCAGCGCGAGGTTTGAAGAAGCCGTCGCCGCGTTGCATAAAGCCTACGAATTGAAAGCAGACAGCGATTATTTGGCAGAAATTGAATCGTGTCGGAGGCGAGAGCGAGAATACAAAAAAGTTCAGGAGCAATTGCAGAACGAATGAATCGTATGGTGTAAGATGTCAGATTTCCGTCACGCTTTGGCCCCGACAGAAGTCGGACAGCCGCGAACGCTTGACAAGTCCTTTTTGATGATGTATATTTAGTTAGTTCTTTTCCAAGCAAGTTATTGTTTTTCCGTTAGGGGTGTCCCGCCGATCCTGATGCGCGCCATCGAGACCGGGGCTGAGAACAAACCCTTGAACCTGATCTGGACTATACCAGCGGAGGAAAACGGAAAATCGGTTTTTCTTCGAGCCGTTTTCCGATTCGCCTTCGGGAAACGGCTTTTTTATTAACGTTGTAGGTCGATCAGTCTGGTCGATCTACATGCAGGAGACAATAAACATGAGAGCTCACGTTCGAAGACTCACGACCATATTTCTCGTATCGCTTGTTTTCCAAATTACAGCAGTTGCCCAGGAAGACACCGCAAAAGTCTACTCTCTTTCTCCAGTGATTGTTACCGCCACCCAAGCTTTCGAACGGCTTTCTCCGGTGACGTTTTCCAATCTGGGCCGCATCGATCTGAAACAACGTTACTCCGTGCAGGATGTGCCGGTTTTGCTTTCCGAGCTTCCTTCCATCACTCATTACTCAGAGAATGGCAACGGCATCGGTTACAACTATATCAACCTTCGCGGTTTTGACCAGAGAAGGCTGTCGGTGATGATCAACGGCGTCCCGCAGAACGACCCCGAAGACCATAATGTGTATTGGATCGATTTCCCCGATTTGCTTGCGAGCACGCAGGGCATTCAGGTGCAGCGCGGAGCCGGTAGCGCTTTTTACGGACCGCCGGCCATCGGCGGGTCGGTAAACCTGACGGCGAACCCTTTTGCGCAGGAGCCGGCAATTACCCTGGAGACGATGTTTGGATTTCAGGAATACGAAGAGTCTCAGACAATTCCCCTTTCAACAAGGAAGTTTGCTGCCGCGATCAATTCGGGGCTGATTAACGAAAGGTATATGCTGTATGGGAGGTTGGCAAAGCTTCGTACCGAAGGTTACCGCGAACGCGGTTGGGTCGATTTGAATTCCTATTTCCTTGGCGCCGTTCGGTTCGACGAGGACGCAACCACTCGTGTTCACTTTTTTGGCGGTCCGTTTATGGACGGCCTCATATACAACGGATTGCCCAAACATGCTATCAGCGACAAGGAGCTTCGTCGTCAAAACCTGACGGGCTATTCCGACGGTAACTCTTTTGTTTGGGCAGGATCCCGGCGTCCTCAAGAGCACGAGTCTTTTTCCCAACCTCATTTTGAGTTGTTGCACGAATGGCGCTTGTCACCGAGTGCCCGACTCAACAACACGCTTTTTCTGGTGATCGGACAAGGCTATTTTGACTATGATGCTTCCTGGGCCGACACCACGACCTTGAGAATCGGCTCGGACTATGGTTTTCCGACGAATCAGAATCCCACCAACGCCATCGTGCGGGGATTTGTCGGCAACAGGCAATGGGGATGGCTGCCACGGCTCAACCTTCAGCATGAATCCGGTGAGTTAACCCTCGGTGCTGAGCTGCGCATTCATAGGTCGGTGCATTGGGGCAAGATTCAATTCGCGGAAGGACTGCCGGTCAACTTCGATCCAGATTATCACTTTTACGAGTACAACGGCCAAAAGGATATTCTTTCATTGTACGGGCATGAGGTGTACCGCATTGACGGGAGCACGACGTTGATGCTGGATCTGCAATTGGTGTACAATAAATACGGAATACGGAACGAAAAATACCTGAATTACGCATTCAACGTGCCGTACTATTTCTGGAACCCACGGCTGGGAGTGAATTACAACATCAATGCCGAATGGAATGCGTATGTTTCCATCGCTCACACCTCTCGGGAACCGCGTCTTCGCAATTTGTATGCAGCCGAGGACAGTTACTTCGGGGCGACGCCTCAATTTCATGCTGACACTTCAGGCGGGAACATTATTTATGATTTCTCGCGGCCTCTGGCGAGACCGGAGCGATTACTTGATGTTGAGGTCGGCGCTGCGTTCAGGTCGTCTTCAGCCGAGGTTAAAGTCAACCTGTTTTTGATGGACTTCAGCGATGAGCTTGTCAAAAGCGGGCAGGTGGATGTTTTCGGCCAGCCGGTGACGGGCAATGCAGAAAAAACGCGCCATGCAGGAATTGAAATCGAAGTGGCGCACAAGCTCGGCCGGAGTTTCATGATTACCGGCAATGCGACGATATCGCAGAACCGATTTGTCAGGCACGGTTCGTACGAGCAGGCGACGGACACTGCCGGAAATTCATTTATCTCGACCCGGGTTCTTAACGGCAATCCGATTGCCGGATTTCCGGATGTCATGGGAAATCTTCGGTTGACATACGCGGACGAGACTCTTACCGCATCCCTTGTAGGAAAATATGTGGGTTCATTCTTCACGGACAACTTCCGGGATGAGAGGAACAAAAATGATGCCTACACAGTCCTCAACGTTGAAGTTTTGCGACAGATCGGCATTCTTGACGATGTCAAAGTGACCCTCCGTGCCGAAGTAAGAAACATCCTGGATACTTTTTACTCAATGTCTGGGGAAGGGAACGCGTTCTTTCCGGCTGCAGAGAGGAATTATCTTGTAGGAGTGTTACTGCAGCTATGAGAAACAACTTTTGCAACTGTTCGTCTAATATTGTAGATTTTCTTTGGTCGCTTCGTGGGCATTCGGAGCGGCCGTTTCGGTCGCTGGGTTGGTCGCCTCCCAAAACTCAGCGACCTTTTGTTTTTCTGAGGAAACGAACCCGGATACAACAAATCCCTAAGACGAAAATTGAGGCACAAAGAAATCGAAGCGCCAAACCCAAAACAGAAGTCCAAGCGAAAACGGGTGTCACTGAACGGCGGATAATGTATGAATGAAAGAGCTCTCGTCCTGGCTAACGGTAAACCGCCGACCAAGCGTTTGCTGGCAAAACTGTTAAAGGAAGCAGACGCTTTTGTATGCGCGGACGGCGGCGCGAACATCGCGGCAAGGTATGGACTCAAACCGAATCTCATCATCGGCGACCTTGATTCCATTCAGGCCGGAACGCTCAAAAGATTCAGCCGTGTTCCTGCACGACGGATTGCGGACCAGAATAGCACAGATGTTGAGAAGGCGCTTTCATGGGCTGTGCGAAAGGGGTTTCAGGAAATCATGGTTGTTGGTGCCGCCGGCCATCGGTTGGACCATGCCATAGGGAATTTGAGCGCACTGGCAAAGTTTTCAAGGAAGGCAAAAATCACTTTTATTGATGATGAATCAGAACTCGTTGGCGTTGGCCATTCTTACGAATTTGACGCGGACCCCGGAACAATCGTCTCCCTGATTCCACTCTCGCTGTGCGAGGGTATTGTGACGAAAGGCCTCAAGTGGGAGCTCAGGAACGAGTCATTAAAGCTCGGTGTCCGGGAAAGCACGAGCAATGTCGTCAAATCAAGCCCCGTGTCGATCATGGTCCGACGAGGAGATTTACTTTTGTACAGACTCACCTCGCCTAGTCCAAAAACCATCCGGTGAGACGAGTGGTTGACATTGGCCTCATCGATTCTCTCCTGATCCTTGTCTATTTCGCTGCTGTCGTTTTCATCGGGCTTCGGGCTTCGAAAAAGGAAAAATCAAGCACCGACGAGTTTCTCCTGGCGGGAAGAACACTGACCCTGCCAATGTTTGTTGCGACCCTGGTGTCAACATGGTACGGCGGGATTTTGGGAGTTGGCGAGTTTTCGTATACTTATGGAATCTCCAACTGGGTGGTTTTCGGTGTCCCGTACTATGTGTTTGCGACGATTTTTGCTTTGTTTCTGGCCAAACGCGTGAGAGCCACCAATCTCTACACCATCCCGGACAAACTTGAGCAATCCTACGACCGGCGGACAGCCATTCTGGGCGGATTCTTGACGTTTGTTCTGGTGACTCCCGCCGCCTACGTGCTTATGCTGGGCGTTCTCGTGCAGCTCATGTTCGGCCTCAGCCTTGTTTCAAGTGTCATCCTGACTACGTTTCTTACCGTCTGTTATTTGTACGCAGGCGGCTTCCGTTCCGACGTCTGGGCAAATGCCTTTGAATTCGTCCTGATGTTCTTGGGTTTTGCGATCATGCTGCCGTTTGCATGGGCGAAGTTTGGCGGACTGGAATTCATACAGGCGAATGTCCCGCCCCTGCATCTTTCCTGGCATGGAGGGAACAGCTGGCAATTCATTTCCGTCTGGTTTTTCATTGCTCTTTGGACGCTTGTCGATCCGGCTTTCCATCAGAGGTGTTATGCGGCAAGAGACGGCAAGACCGCTCAGCGTGGAATTCTTGTTTCGATCGTCTTCTGGTTTTGTTTTGACTTTCTGACAAGCGCCACAGGTTTGTATGCGCGTGCCGCTCTTCCCAATCTCAAGGAGGCGATGTTTTCCTATCCATTGTTGGCAGAGCTGACGCTGCCAGTGGTTGCGAAAGGGCTGTTTTACATCGGCATGCTGGCCACGGTCATGTCAACGCTGAGCAGCCTCACGTTGATCTCAGCGATTACCATCGGTAAGGACATTGTAGGGCGGCTGACAGCGGCGGGGGATCAGCAGCAGATGGTCAATCGCTGGACGAAGCTGGGGCTACTTCTCTCGGCAGTTTTTTCAATAGTTCTGGCGCTGGCGGTACCATCCGTCGTGAAGATATGGTACACAATTGGCACGTGTATCGTGCCGGGGCTGCTCGTGCCTGTGTTGGCAGGTTATTTTGGCCGCCTGCGAATTTCGACGCGGTATGCGTTTGCGGCAATGCTTGCAGGATGGGCCATTTCAACTGCAAGTCTTGTGTATGGGCATATCAATGCCGTTGGCGGGGTTCCCGATTATCTCCTGGGCATTGAGCCGATGTTTCCAGGATTATTTGTTTCGGGATTGCTCTGGCTGTTTGGCAAAGCAGTAGGCCGGCCTTAAGGCCGAGCTACCTGTTGAAATTATTGTGTGTTGAGAATAAGTGGAAGACCGTTTTTCCCTCCTCCGATCACGATCACTTTCGTGTTCTGAGAATTCGCGAGCTTTTCTGTTGCCTCGACTCCCTTCCATGTCAGCACCTGCTGGCTCAGGCTGCGGGCGATGATGTTCTGGAAATCCGAAACCCCCTGAGCCTCTATCCGTTTGCGATCCGCCTCCTGACGCTCTTTTGTCAGGACGAACTGCATTCGTTGACTCTCCTGTTCCGCACGCAATTTTTCTTCAATGGCTGACGTAAGTCCCGGCGGCAATCCGACTTTGCGCAAAGGGGTCGATTCGATGGTAATCCCCCGCGGCTCAACAATTTTCTCCAAATCTTTGAGTATGATCTGTGCAAGCAATTCGCGTTCCGAGGTGTAGAGGGCCTTTGCCTCGAATCCCGCCGTCACGCCGCGTGCGACGGAGCGGAATTGTGGCTCCAGAATAATCTGCACATAGTTTTCGCCGATGCTCTTGTAAACCTCGGCCGCTTTCTCCGGGTTCAGGTGAAAGAGTGCGCTTATTTCAAGGCCCACCGTTAAACCTTCTTTCGACGGAACGTCCATAAGCTCTTTGAGCTCCTGCGTTTTCACAGAGAACTTGATCACGCGCGCAAGAGGGTTCACGAAGTTGATGCCGGCTTTTAGGGTGTTTTCGGAGACTGTTCCAAAAAAGTCCACGACGCCGACATTGCCGGCGGGGACGACTGTGAATGTCTGAGAGAACGCAATGGCGGCAAACAACAAGGAAACCAATCCGCTGACATTAGACGTCGCCCGGTAGGCGAGATTGCGCTCATCCCGGACTTTACCTTGAGCAGTTCTCCAAAGTAAAAACGCAACTATGGCGACGATGACGCTAAAGACGAATAACATAAGAACCTCCTGGGGATTTAATGAGAAGATGCTATTGGGATAAAACCAACTTAAAGATTTTCCAAGTTGCTGTCAATCTAATTCGAAATCTTTTGTATCTTATTCACGCAATGGAAAACGCCATGTTACAGCTCGCGGTGGAGACGGCAATTGAAGCCGGAAAATTTCTGCGGATGAACGTGGGGAAAGTACTTCACATCGAGCGTAAACAGGGACAGGAAACGAACCTCGTTACAGAGATTGACAAGAAGACCGAAGCGCTCATCATCAGGAAAATCAAAAGCAGGTACGGCAGTCATGATTTCCTCGGTGAGGAGTCAGGTGGAAATCAACGCGCGTCGGAGTACAAATGGATCATTGACCCGCTGGACGGAACAACCAACTTTACGCACGGCTTGCCGATCTATTGCGTCTCCATCGGCTTGGAGTTCAACGGCGAAATAATTGCGGGAGCGGTGTATGACCCCAACTTTGACGAGCTCTATAGCGCCGAGAAAGAAAAAGGTGCCTTTCTCAACGGCCGCCGCATGAGAGTCTCGACGACATCGAAACTTGTGGAGAGCCTTCTCGTGACAGGCTTCCCTTACGATGTCCGAAAGAATGCAGACCGTCTACTTCCCCATTTCAACAATTTCCTCATGGAGGCTCAAGCTGTACGACGATTAGGGTCTGCAGCTCTGGACCTCTGTTACGTCGCCTGCGGCAGATTTGATGGCTTCTGGGAGGCGAGCTTGAATCCATGGGATATGGCGGCCGGAGTGTTGATTCTTGAGGAGGCGGGCGGAAAATACACGGACCTGCGAGGCTTCCCAAGCTCAGTCTACAACAAGGAATTGCTTGTGAGCAACGGGAAAATCCACGATCAGATGGTGGAGGTTCTCAAACGAGGAATGAACTAAGGAAAGGTCGTTGATGATAGGATGTACAGCTCAAAGAACGAGTTACTCCTCAGAGTTTTTTAACCAGGTCCAGGCCGATTAAGGCAAGTACCGCAAGCATCATAAGCAGAAACCCTCCAACTACACCCAGAAAAGCCACTCTATTTTTTGTTGCCCTTGGATCCACTTCGAGTTTGGGTCGGGTTTTTACCGTCACATCTCCGTTGACGACAACCTGACAAGCCAGTCGATGATTCGGGCTAACCTTTCTTTTCATCAGCCATCTGCCTGAAATCACATCTTCCTCTGTATGCGTTCTGGCATTGATCCCCTTTCCGTCGACGACTTCAATGACATCGGAGCCGCACGGAAATTTCAGCGGTCCGAGATTGAGGTTGAGATGGAACACACGGTGAAGGGGCGCGTACAAATGAATGCCGCTTTTAAGAGCTGCTTTTCGAAGGTTCGTGCCCGGTAAAACGTCTAACGATGTGTGTTCATTCAGAAAGTGTATGGCGGGCATTGATTCTCCTGAGTTCGGTTATGATTCCTCGTACTTTTTCGCTGCACCCGGCGGCACCATGTAAACATAACTCTGCAAGTACTCAAGATTCCGTTCCTTTTCGTCGAGGTCGATCATTAGCAGATCGCGAAGGGAGACGAGGCTGACAAGACGGTCGCCGGAGACAATCGGCAAATGTCGGCAGTGCGCCTTTTGCATTTTCTGGAGTCAGGATTCAAGGCTTTCTTCGGCGCTGGCGACAACGATCTTGGTGGTCATCACATCATCGACCATGGTGGTGCCGGGGTTAAGCCCTTTTGCTATGACTCTGTTAATCACGTCGCGTTCGGAGAAAATCCTGACGAGATGATTCTCAGCGACAACGGGCACGGCCCCGTCGTTTTTTTCCGCCATGCACTTGGCCGCTTCTGATACATTGATGGTCCGGGAAATGGAATACAGGAGGTTTTTCGCTCACTACTCTGCCCATCGTCTTCATAGAACGTCCAGATGGTCATCGATGAAAGAACCGCCAGTTCTCTGCGGGTTGAAAAAGTATGAAGTTTTCATGACCAAGGCAAGGTAGCAAAAAGCCGGGCTAAAGCAAACCAAGATGAACTCTTTTCACCCATCCCACTTTCTGATGCCTTCTTCTTCGACGATGTACTTGATGAGCGGTGGGAGCGTTGGTCGGTCTGGAACAATCTTGAACGACCTCCCGATGCGATCTCTGGCCGGCGAGATGACTTCTTCGGAGTCGGTGTACAAGACCGCGAGCGTATCACCCGCGGCCACAGGGTCGCCCACTTTTTTCTTCAGCACGATGCCCGCCTTCGGGTCAATGATGTCATCGATTTTCTGCCTTCCCGCGCCGAGTGTGATGCTTGTGAGGCCCATCTCGAGAGGGTCGATGGAAGACACGAAGCCTCGGTCGGACGATTTCACATCGGCCGAGAATTCAGAAATCGGGTATTTTTCAAGATTGTCAACAGAAGAGACATCCCCTCCCTGGGTTTTCACAAGGTCCAAAAACTTCTGATAGCCCTTTTTTGTAGCAAGTGCCTCCTTGGAGCGTTCAATGCCCTCTTGAACGGAGGATGCTTTTTTCCCCAGGAACACCATGGCTCCTGACAGGAGGAGGGTCACTTCCATCAGGTCCTTCGACTCGTCGTCGGTGCCCCGGTTTCCTTTCAGGCATTCTACAGACTCGACAACTTCAAGCCAGTTGCCGATGGCGCTTCCCAGGGGTTGACTCATATCCGTAATAAAGCCGAGCATTTGTTTCCCGAATCCACTGCCGATATCTACGAGAGTTCTGGCGAGCTCGATGGCCTTCTGATCGGATTGCATAAAAGCGCCACGTCCCGATTTGACGTCGAGGACGAGCGCGTCGGCCCCTCCGGCGAGTTTCTTGCTCATGATACTCCCGGCAATGAGCGGTATGCATTCCACCGTTGCGGTAACGTCCCGGAGAGCATACATTCTCTTGTCGGCCGGAGCGATCTCTTCTGTCTGGCCAATCATGACGAGCCCGATTTCTTTGATGAGCTTCGTATATTTGTCAATCGAAAAATCTGTTCTGAATCCAGGGATAGATTCGAGTTTATCCAATGTCCCGCCCGTGTGTCCAAGCCCCCGGCCCGAAATCATGGGAACGGGAACGCCGCAGGCCGCAACAATGGGGGCAAGAAGGAGAGAGACCTTATCACCGACGCCACCGGTGGAGTGTTTGTCGACTTTGACGCCGGGGATGTCCGAAAGATCCAGGACCTCGCCTGAGTACAGCATAAGTTTTGTGAAAGCGAGCGTTTCCTCGTTGCTCATGCCGCGAAAGTAGCAGGCCATCAAGAAGGCGGACATCTGATACTCGGGAAGATGCCCGTCGACATAGGCGGAAAGGAGAAAGCGGTACTCCGCCTCGGTCAAGGTTTGACCGTCACGTTTCTTGCGAATCAACTCGACCGGATTCATGGATGCTGGATTGAGATGCAGGTCAGCTCTCGATTTTGACGGTAAATTCCTTGCCGCATTTGTTGCATTTGTACTCCACGGTTACCCAGTTATTTCGCTCGTAATAGCTGAGCTCGGCCAGTTCGCCACCGCATTTTTGGACGACGCATCGCTTCAGGTCGAGTCTATAGATCCTCTCGCCTGGATAGTCATCGAGCTGATCGTTCTCGGGTGTCATCGTCTCAATCTGCGCTCGGTGAGGAGAATACCACAAATGCTTTTTCCATC
>JACQPT010000222.1 GCA_016207415.1 Ignavibacteriales bacterium | reverse complement strand
ACGCCACACCGGAGAGGCTCTGCCAGCGATTATCGCGCAATGAAGGAAAAAAGGATTCGTGATTCGCCACGGAAGGCAGAACATGAGAAGCCTTTAATCAGCTGGCGGCTTGTAATCAAACGGTAACATCTCTCCCACCCGTTCGTATGACCAGTAACCGAATGTTGTGATGGCGTAAGGATTAGAAGGCATGCCGAGGGTGTTGACGAAGACAGACGGTGTATTCAGAGTGATCCATGAGATCTGGCTCATGAGCATATTGCTGTCATGATATTGGATTCCCTTGAAGGAGAGGAAATTCTTGTATTCGCGGTCAGCTCTTTCGTCTCTATACGTTATTTCTATCAGTCCGGAAAATCTCAGTTTCTTCTCGAGTGAACGTCCGGTCGATTCGATGATCGAATCAGCGTAAACCGGTGGAGCCCACTTATGGGAAAACGAAATTGAGGGAACTTTTCGCATCGTGAATCCTTCCTCCTCGCTTCGACGCTTTGCCAAAACCGCCAGGAAATGTTGAAGAGAGCCTTTGAAAGCTTTCTTTCGAGCCATGTCCCACGCAGTCTTCTGTTCATCACTTTTCGCCATGAGGTCCTCAAACCTGGTGAATCCGGAAAATCTTAATACCCTATCTTGCATCGAAAATTCATGCAGATGATATTCCAGATAGTAGCCGAGAAGACTGTTCTCAATTTTGAGCGGTTCACGGGAGATCGCTGCGAGAGTAGAGTGGTTCTGCATATCAAACGTGATGACTTCGGGGTTCAGGATCTTGCAATTCCTGCCAAACTCTGAAAAACCCAGGAATTCCTGAGAGAATTTTTCGAGATTTTCCCTCCACATTTTTGGATACTCAGCCGTTACACTGACAGCGGGCATTTCGATCATAACTGATTTTAATCTGAAATCAGCCGACCTGATTTCTTCGGTTAAATGAATGCGTAGAACTTTTCGTTGGTAGCCGACAATGGACGCGACGATCTCATGATCTCCAATCGGGATATGCTTGATTTCAAACTTCCCTTGTTCATTGGATGAAGAGCCCAACGAAGAGTTGGCAATAAAGATGTTGACAAATGGTATCGGAGCGCCTGTTGAATCATCTACGACTCGGCCTAAAACTGTTGCCCTGGGAACATCCTGCCCCGTTACTAACGCTATGATAACGATGAAGGAGAGATGCATATCCGGTACCCTAACATTCCTCTACTTGTGTATCCCCGGCTCTGTCATGCGTCTCAAGTCGAAAACTTTGTTTAACTGATCTTCGGTGAGGAGCTTTTTCTCCAAAACGAGCTGCCTGATCGATTTTCCGGATTTCAGATATTCCTTCGCAATTTCAGCGCCCGCGAGATATCCAATATGTGGATTGAGAACCGTCACTATGCTTGTACTGTTCTCCGCATAATACTGACAGCGTTCTGCATTGGCGGTAATTCCACTGACGCAGTATTTCACGAAAATGTCCACCGCGTTTTTCAAAATCTCGATTTCGTGCAGGAGGTTAAAGGCCACGACAGGCATCATGACGTTGAGCTCCAGCTGTCCCGCCTGCGCCGACAACAAGACCGTTGTGTCACAACCGATCACCTGAAAACAAACCATGTTGACCATTTCAGCGATCGAGGGGTTGACTTTCCCCGGCATGATGGAAGACCCCGGCTGAACGGCGGGGAGGTTGATTTCCGCCAGCCCGGTTTTGGGGCCGGAACCCAGCAGCCGGATGTCGTTCGAGATTCTCGAAAGATCCTGCGCAAAGTTCCGGATCGCGCTCGAAATCTCCACCATCGCACGCAGGCTTTGCATGGCTTCAAAATAATCTTCCGCTGTTCTGAAATTGATCCCTGTCTGTTTCGTCAACTGATCCGCCATCATTTTCCTGAACTTGGGATGCGCGTTGAGCCCCGTTCCAGCCGCTGTTCCCCCAATCCCAAGTTCTTTGCATGATTCGGCTGCCTGTTCAACAGCTTTCCAGTGTTTGCGCACGTTGATGCCGTACGCCGTAAACTCCTGCCCCAGGCGCACAGGGACAGCATCCATGAGATGCGTGCGCCCCGACTTTACGATATGGTCGAACTCCTTACCTTTTTTGAGAAATTCCTTTTCCAGGATCTCAAGAGACGGCAGAAGTTTTCGCACTTCCATTAATGCACTGATACGGATAGCCGTTGGACAAACGTCGTTCGTCGACTGGGCCATGTTGACATCGTCATTTGGGCTGACGACTTTGTAATCGCCTTTTTGTCCCCCCAAAATCTCGATTGCACGGTTGGCCAGAACTTCGTTGCAATTCATATTGTGCGAGGTTCCGGCTCCTGCCTGGTAGACGTCCACCACAAACCATTCCCGCATGTTCCCGGCGAGAATTTCGTCCGACGCCTGCACAATAGCATCCGCTTTCTTCTTATCGAGCAATCCCAGCTCTTTATTAACGATTGCTGCCGAGCGCTTGATATGAATCGTGGCGTCGACGTAGGACGGCTTCGGCTTCAGCCCGCTGATGGGGAAATTCTCGATAGCGCGTTGCGTCTGAACGCCATAATAGACATCTTTCGGGATACGACGTTCTCCGAGAGAGTCCTTCTCGATCCGGGTTTCCATGAAGACCTCCTATTGTGGTTGAGTCTGTGAAGATTCTTGCTGAAAGATAGCGAATGACATAGCGTCGTGCAATCGCGACGCCGACGGATGCGATTTCGTGGAAATCGGAGGGACGAATCTTATCCTGGCAGAAGCTCTTCCGGTACTTGGAGGGCAATTACCTCACCGCTGGCGCAGATGACGTTGTTCGCTGAGACAGTTGCTTCGACGGTGACTTTCCGCCCCTTCACTTCCTTGACTCTTCCTCTCACTTCGAGCGGAACGCCAAGCGGCGTAGGTTTGAGGTACTCGACTTTGAGAGAGGCTGTAAGGAACCTGAGGGTAGGCTCGGAATCCATTGCCCGGTTTTCAGCTCGATACGCCGCGGCCGACGCGGTTCCTGTTCCGTGACAATCAATAAGCGATGCAATCAATCCGCCATAGACGTATCCCAGGATTGCGATGTGTTCTTTTCTCGGCATGAAAGTACACACGGATTCTTCGCCGTCCCAGTAGCTCTTGATTTGTAGTCCGTGTTCGTTCAACCGGCCGCACCCGTAGCAATGGCTGAGATGGTCGGGATAATAATCCTGAAAGGCTTTAGAGCTCATCGAATGCTCACGACTCGTCTGCAAGCGTGGACCTACATTGTAGTGTATTTGATGAGAGTCTTTGAAGTCCACTGGTTCACGTTATAGCCGAGTCGGCTCAAGATTGACTTTACTCGTGAGTTGAGCTCCTCACAACAGTTTCCGAATCCAGCTATGCTGGCCTGATTTCCCACGTCGTGCAGAGTCAACCGAGTTCATGGGCGATGCATGCGATGGACTCGAGGGGTAGTTCGAGCCGGGACTTGAGTTGTTCGAATGAGTTCCTGAGTGAGGGATCGACGACATTTGCCAATTCGACACTTTGGTCGCCAACTTTGAAAATGAACTGGATCATGATAACCTCCAATCATTGAGAAAACAGTGTCTTCTTGGCCTCCCGTTGGGCCCCAACTTGAATAAGAAACTGCAGGCTATCAGATTGAATCAAACCAGTTGATCTTCCTCCAACCTCCCCAACTCTTCCGCCGAAGCTTTCTCCACATCCGCATGCAGGCTGTTTCCATGCGCGTCCATGGTCACAATGGCCGAGAAATTCTTCACTCGCACGTGCCACATAGCTTCTGGAATGCCAAACTCAAGAAAATCGACTCCCTCCACTTCCTCGATGCAATCGGCATACACCTGAGCTGCTCCACCAATAGCGTGCAAGTACACCGCGCCTTGTTCTTTCAAAGCGGCCAGTGTTTTCGCTCCCATGCCGCCCTTGCCAATGACCGCTCTCAAACCGAATTTCTTAATGATATCCGCTTGGTAGGGCTCCTCGCGAATGCTCGTGGTTGGACCCGCCGCGTTCATCGTCCACTTACCGTTGCTTTTCAGCGCAACCGGACCGCAGTGATACAGTGCCGCTCCTTTCAAATCGACCGGTGAGTCATGGTGCAGAAGATGATGATGCAAGACATCGCGACCCATATGCAACATCCCGCTCAGCAGAACTACATCCCCCACTTTCAGGCTCCGAACCTGTTCTTCCGACAACGGGGCGGTCAGCCGGACTTCCCCTCCTGTGGCAGGGAGAGCTTCCTCTTTTGCCATCCGGACGACGGGGCTGTCGTCTTTGTACAACCATCGTTTGATTTTACCGTTCTTTGCATCGAGGATCACTCCTAGTCTGCGCAATGCCCAACAATCGTAAGCAACAGTAACAAAAAAACTTGCCGGTAAGCGATGATATGCGCCAACCTTGCAGCCGATCAGGGTGACTGCACCTCCAAAACCCATCGCCCCTATACCGAGCTTATTTGCATACTCCATCACGTAGTTTTCAAGCTTTGCCAGCTCAGGATTGGGATTGATGTCGTCCGGAGGAAGGTTGGTTGAGGTTTCGACAATAAGGTTATAGATGCTTTGTTTGAAATGTGTCATGTTATGCTCCAACGAAGGTACGGCCTTGAATCGCTCAACAATTGCTTGTTGTAAATATAGACATTTTTGAAATTTCTTTCACACGTGGTGTGTCCATCAAAACGGACATATCGAGAACGAATATCATTTTTGACGATTTGCAACTTTTTGTACGGTTGTGCAGTCTAATAACTGACGCGTGCTGGAACCTTTTGCAGGAGTTTTCGTATCAGCTTAAAGATTTTAAACCCAGAAAAGGAGTGGTGCCATGAACAAAGCTCTCTTTGCGGGGATGGGGATGGTTCTCTTGATGTCCACCACAGCCTTTTCAAGCCCAAGGTCTCCCGTTGAGGGAAGCTGGACGGGCGAGTTTAAGAACGGAGCGGTCACCCTTACGATTCAAGTGCGTTTTTGGACCGAAGACGGCCAGCTCAAAGGTGCAATCGACATTCCCGAACAAGGTATTTCGCAAGCCCCACTTGATTGGATCATCCTCGACTCGACGTACGTCCATTTCGAGCTTGTGAAAGACAACGGGACATCCGTTTTTGAAGGAGAGTTGAGAAACGGCAGAATCGTTGGAGATTGCCTGACGTCCGCAAACCGCGGTTCCTTCTACCTGATTGCAGCTACTACGGCGATTTGAAGCTTCCCGGTAGCGACGTTTCGACAAGGCGTTGTTGCCGGACTATTTTTTCCCGATAATTTCGTCGTACACTTCCTGGTCAGTGATTCCTTCTGTGGAAATCAGCAAGACGCGGGAATCTCTGTCCAAGTCAAGTGCTTCTCGTGAATCGATGTGAGCTTGAGAACAAAGCTCAATCAGTCCAGCTAACCCAGCTGCACCCGTTTCTCCAGACACGACATTCACTTCCGCCAGAAGCCTCACGGCTTCTTTTGCGCGTTCATCGTCCACAGCAAGAAAGCAATCAATGCCTTTTTGAAGTTCTGGAAAAGACACAGACGATGGAGTCCCGCAATTCAGTCCAGCCATGATAGAGTGTTGCGCTCCCGGCAGCTGGACAATGCGTCCGGCCTTGACCGATTCCAGGACACAATCCGACCCTTCCGGCTCCACTCCAATAAGGACGGGGTGCTCAAAAAGTTCCTTTCTGCGGAAATGTCTGACCGAAGCCGCAGCCAGGGAACCTACGCCAATCTGCACAAAAACGTGTGTCGGGATATGCTTTACCCCGACTCTCCTTTCCAACTCATCTTCAACTTCCCAGAACATCGTCGAGTATCCTTCCACAGTCCATTTCGGTATTTTTTCGTACCCATCCCATCCAGTATCCTGAATCAGGAGTGCACCTGATGCGCCGTCGTTTGCCGCTCGCTTCAGGGATTCATCATAGGTGCCACCCATGACCACAACCGCTCGCTCCAACTCGATGGCCTCCATCCGTTGCTCTGTCGTGCCGGCGGGAACATGGACCCGAGCCGGGATGCCGAGAATCCGTGCAACACGCGCAACAGCTCTGCCGTGATTTCCATCTGTCGCACAACTGATCCTGAGGGAATGCTTCGCGCCGACGAACCTCCCAATGTCCTCCAGTGAAACGAGATCCTGCACTGCAAGCTCCAATCGCTCTCTTAAGGCTTGAAAAACAGCCCATGACGCTCCCAAAATCTTGAATGCGGGTAATCCAAAGCGGCCGGCTTCGTTCTTCAGAAGGACTTGATCAACGCCAACTTGTTTCGCCACCTGGGGAAGCGAAAGAAGAGGTGTAGGCTGGTAACCTGGCAGTCTCCGATGAAAATCCAGAGGAAACCGTGAAGGCGATTCCATCTTGAATTCTTTCGAACACTGCGCGTTGAAAAAAATTTTTGCCACGAGGAGGACCTTGACTGCCCCAAGCTATCAACGGAATGCTTCAAATGCAAAGTACAGAGGCCCAGATTTCTGGCGCGGGTGTATGCATGGGCAAGTCGGAGTTTCTTGATAGCTGCAGGACTCCACCCTTTCACTACAATCGACGTCTTCTGAGGCCGGTCGTTTTGAAGGAGATTCTCTCATGAGATATTTCTATATTTGATTTATCGAGCGACATGCATGAGGAAAACAGCTCTTATTACGATTCTTGCACTCGCCTGCACTCTTCCGGCCCTTTCTCAGACCGACTGGGCGAAAGTGCACGAGCTGACCATCAAGGGGATTGACCAGTTGTATAACCTTGATCTTGAGCAATCCGAGAAAACCTTTGAAGAAGTCATCCGTACGGCTCCCGCCGACCCTCGCGGTCATTTCTTCAAATCCATGATCCATTATTGGGTGTACAACTTGACGAAGGACGAAACGGCCTACAAAAAATTTTTCGAGCTTTCGGAAGCAGTGATTGAAGTTTGTGAAAAGGAACTCGACAGAGATGAGAATAATGGCGCTGCCAAGTATTACTTGGGGGGCATGTATGGTTTTCGCGGTCTTGCGTACCAACGCAACGGCTCCATTCTCAGCGCCGCCTGGGACGGCAGAAAAGGTTATTCTTATCTGAAAGAGGCGACAAAGGATTCCCCCGAAGTGTACGATGCCCAAATGGGATTCGGCCTTTTCAATTACCTCGTTGCCAAAGTACCCAGGGCATTCCGATGGATTCTTTCCTTACTGGGATTTAGCGGCGACGCCGAGGGCGGAATTGAGTCTTTGCGCATCGCCGCCGAGAAAGGGACGTATGCCCGTAACGAAGCAACATTTTTCCTTGCTCAGATCCTGTTCTGGGAAGACCGCGAGGACGAAGCACGCAAATACTTGAAGCGCCTGATCGATAAGTATCCCGAGAACTCCCTTTTTCTCGTGACGTACGCACAATGGGAGCTTCGGAAAGACAACGTCGAGAGTGCTATGGTGATCGCCCAAAAAGCCGTTGCCATTAACGCGCGGAGAGAAATCCAGTTTGGAGACGAGTTCGCCTATAGCGTCCTGGCAAACTGTCATTTTGCAAAGAACGATTTTGAGCAGGCGAAGAACAATATCGAAGTTTCACTCGAGAAGACGGAGAACAAGCAAAGTATTTTCAACGGAACATACTACCGTCTTGGCCTTTGTTACGACATCATCGGGCAGAGAGAGAAGGCACTCTCCACCTACCGTTTAACCAAAAAAGCCGACATCAGCAGCAACCCGTGGGAGTATCATTCGTACCGACTTGCCCAAAAAAGAATCAAAGTGCCGCCGAACGAGGTGGACATTTGGTTGACCAAAGCGAGCAACCATGAGACACTAAAAAAACATGCCGAGGCGTTGACGCTCCTTGAACATGTCCTTGCAGACCACCGTACTGACACTGACCAAAGAGCAGCTGCGTTATACGCAATCCTCCAGATCCGCTATGACAAAAACGAATTTTCCGAAGTCATCTACACAGCCCAACAACTCTCGATGCTCCGGCCTCCCAACGAGCTCTGGCTTGTGCCACATGGACTGCTGAGGATGGGCCAGGCATACGCAAAACTCGGTAAGCCAACTGAAGCCCGCCGGGCGTTTGAGGCGATCGATGACTACGATGATTACGATTTCCAGGGAAGATTGGAATCGAGAGTTGAGGATGAGCTTAAGAAACTGAAGGGAGTGAACTAAATAGTCTTGGGGATCGTCTTAAAGGACGAGCTTCGTTTCTGGCCAAAGAATTGAAAGAAGCTTACTTCGTGATACCTAGCGAATTCAACAGAAACGCATAAATCAGCGCCGTTTCTTTGAACGCATCATATCGCCCTGACGCCCCACCGTGTCCCGCCCCCATGTTGCACCGCATGACAAGAACGTTTTTGTCTTTTCTCAACGCCCGCATCTTTGCCACATACTTAGCCGGTTCCCAATACATCACCTGACTGTCGTTAAGGGATGTCGTGACGAGCATGTCGGGATACGCTTTGGCCTCGATATTATCATAGGGACTGTAGGTCCTCATGTATGCGTATTCATCCTTTTTCTTTGGGTTGCCCCACTCCACAAACTCGGCGACTGTCAGCGGCACGGATTCGTCGAGCATGGTGTTAATGACGTCGACAAACGGCACGCCGGCGTGAGCGGCTTTGAACAAATCGGGCCTCATGTTGAGGACGGCGCCTATGAGCAACCCTCCCGCACTTCGCCCATCAATGACCAATCGTTGCGCGGAGGTGTACTTTTTCTGGATGAGATGTTCTGCGCACACTATGAAATCTGTGAACGTGTTCTTTTTCTTCATCATCTTTCCATCTTCGCGCCATTGTTCACCCAAATCGCCTCCGCCGCGAATATGGCCGATGGCATAGATGACACCGCGGTCGAGCAAACTAAGCCGGGGAATAGAAAACGTCGCGTTGCTTGATGCACCGTAAGAGCCGTAGCCGTAGAGGTACAATTGACTCGAGCCATCCCGTTTCAATCCTTTCTTGTAGACAAGCGAAATGGGAACCATGGTGCCGTCAGCGGATTTTGCGTATATCCTTTCCGAATCATATTGTGACGGGTCGTAGCCGCCAAGGACTTCGGTTTGCTTCAATAATGTTCGCTTTTCGCTCTCCATGTCGTAATCGTAAACCGAACTCGGCGTAATGAACGACTGGTAATTGAAGCGGAAGAGTTTTGTGTCGTACTCAGGGTTGTTTGCGGGAAATGCCGTGTACACGGGTTCCGGAAAATCAACATTTTGCCACCTGCCGGTCCGAAAATCCAGAACTTTGATCTTCAGCAACCCTTTGTCGCGTTCGGTGACCACCGCATTATTCTTGAAGAGGTCAAAGCCTTCAATCTTCACTTCCGGCCGGTGCGCAATCAACTCTTTCCAGTTGTTCGGCTGTGGGTTGTCAACGGGAGCCGTTACAAGGCGAAAATTCTTTGCGTTCTTGTTCGACCTGATGTAAAGCAAACCGTCCCGGTGGTCAATATCGTATTCATGCCCTGTGTCCCTCGCGAGAATGATTTTGAATTGTCCCGTTGGCTTGTCACTCGGGAGATAGCGGATTTCCGATGTGATCAGGCTCCCGATGCCGAGGAAGATGTATTTCTTGTCGTTCGAGCGGTACACGCCGATACGGTACAATTCGTCCTTTTCCTCGTAGATCGATTCATCGTTCTTTGAACCGAGGACATGTTTGAACAAACGGTACGGGCGTTTTGCATGGTCTTCTTTCACATAAAACAACGTCTTGTTATCTGCAGCCCAAACGGCAGAGTTCACCTGGCCGATGGAATCCGGAAACTCCGAGCCATCCGTCATATCCTTCATCCGCAGTTGATACTGACGAAACCCGGTTGTGTCGAGAGAATAGGCAAGGAGGTTTCCATCATTCGTTACCTGATAAAGTCCCAGGCCGAGGAATTTGTGCCCTTTGGCGAGCTCGTTGAGCTCAAGAACAACCTGTTCCGTTGCCTCCATGGAACCCTTCTTCCGGCAATAGATTGCGTATTGCTTTCCTTCCTCAGTCCTCGTGTAGTACCAGTATTCGCCGAGTCGATACGGAACGCTCAGGTCTGTTTGCTTGGTCCTTTTCAGAATTTCATTATAGATCGTTTCTTGAAGGGGCTTGGTGGGCCTCATCACCGCTTCCATGTAAGAGTTCTCGGCTTCGAGGTAGGAGATCACTTCGGGACTGGATTTCCCCCGCAGCCAGTAATAATGGTCGACACGGGTTTCGCCGTGGAGGACATCAGTTTTAGCTATTTTTTTTGCGACCGGCGGCATTGCAGCCGAGGGATCGAATTGTGCCATAGTGATCGTGGTGAGAATGAAATTACTGAGAACAACCTTCCGCAAGTTTTGCATGAACGTCCTCCCTTTAAGAGAGTTAATCATCACGTCCCAGATTAATCAAGCCCCTCATGAATTTGAACCCTTCAATAACGTCCTTTGACTCGATTTGAAGCGTTTTCGCATTCAACCGTTGAACTCCTGGAATGACCGACGCGTTGTCCGCCTGAGAACTTCGTCGATAGCCGACCTCAAACTTGTAAGGTCCTTTGAGCTTGTACGGCCTCATGTCCTTACGTTTTTCGAGAGCTGTTTTTACTTGTGAGCGGATAAGGTCGTGAGCTTTTTTCAGCGGAAGGGATTTTGCAGCCCGTTTTCCGATTCCTTCTTTCACCGCAACCGTGACGATCTGGTCTCCGAGAAGAGCCTTCGCCTGGTCACAAACGGCCTTGTCACCCGATATGAAGACAACGGGCACGTTGAAGTTCCCCGCCACCAGGGCGTTGATGCCGAGCTCGGGCATTTCCACGCCGTTGATCCTGATGAAATCCACCGTCCCTCCGGAAATGGTGTGGTCGAGCACTCCGTCAGTCGTTCCTTCTCTTGGATGATACCCGATGAACAGGACCGCATCAAATGTCTCGTCGATTCCCTGCATCATGCTGAGCGGCTTGGGAGACCCTGTGATCAATGTCGCGGCCGCGTTCAACTCAGCAAGAATCAGGTTTCGCATATCCCCATGAGAGTCATTAACGATGACATCTGTCGCACCGGCATCCAAAGCACCGAGAATTGCCGAATTGGCTTCTTCGGTCATCCACCCACGTGCCATTTGATAATCCGATCCTCCGCGTCCAACCTGGTCGGAGCTGACGAGGCCGGTGATTCCTTCCATATCGACAGAGATGAAAACTCTGAGTTTTTGACTGTTTCCCTCCTGTATGACGAACAACAAAAGTAGGATTGCAGCTGAGGCTTTCATCGTGACTCTCTCGGAGATTTTACATCTTGACGGCATCGCCCTCACCGTGCCAGTATTCGATTTCCCACTGAAAGCGAATGAGCGCCTTGAGCGCCGACATGATTCTCTGCCCGTAGCGAAAATTCTTGATGGCATTCGCGCCGGCAGCCTTTGCTTCATTGGCCATGCGGCGTTTGAGGTCGTCCAACGTCGCATTCTGACGCTTGATCACAACCTCGATATGCCTGACCGTGGAATACTTTGAGATCTCTTGCTCCGTGAAAAACACGCCCTCAAAATCGAGACCCTGCACTCCCTTGGGTGGTTTCATTTCTTCTCCCTCTCCATGACAATAATCAGCTCTTCACGCGCTCCCGTCAGAGAGGGAATGTGTCCCGTTGCAACAGCGATAACGCGCCAACCCATCGAGGCGTACGAATTCATTGCCTGTTCGAGTTTTTCTGGGTCGAACTTTCCTGCAAAGAACTGGTCTTTTTGTGTCAGTACTTTGTATTCCTTCACGTTTACCTCCGTTGCTGTTGTGAGTTCAAGGTTTCCAAGATTTACGTCGTGGTTTAAAGCTATTTCTTCTCCTGTGCTGCCTGACGTTCTGCCGTCCAGGGAGGAACAATGTTATTCATACGCGCATAAGCAATAGCCTGCCCAAGATGTTCCGGCTGATGTGTGGCAACAAAAAGAATCGCTTCGCGAACGGTTCCCTCTCGGTTCATCATTTTGACCGGCTTTTCCAAATCCGAATCGGGAACTTTGATTACAGTTTGACGAACGTGATCAAACGAACGTTTGAGCAATTCGATAATTTTTGCCTTGTCTGCGATTTGTTCGATTGTTTTCATGTCGATGTCCGAAGCCGGCTGAATACCGAGCCAGCGCATATACCCGTAATTTCCAGCGGCGACGTGAGCAAAGACCTCTCCGGTCGACCGGACACCCTGACCAGGCCGCCAGCCGTATTTCTCTTGCGGAGTCGCCTCCGCCAAGCTGACGACTTTTTTCTCCAGATCATCCCACCCTCGCAGAAACTCGGCTCGAAATCCGGATATGGGCGCGACGAGCGTTCCCGTTTGCCGGCTGAAAGTTGGAACAACCGAAATGGCCACAACGAGTACGAGCAACAAAAACTTCATACACACCTCCTTGGTCATAGGTTCAATTCCCAGATTCTTTCGTCCGAAGTTTTTTATCGATCTTTTTTCCAATTCTCACCACAATGTCCGGCAATGCTTCAATATCTTCCGTTGTCGTCCGGAAATTCACAATACATGCCCGCAACACGAATTTTCCGCGGATGAGTGTGTTCGAGCAAAACGCTTCTCCGCCCCTTTGCAGATGGCCGAGGATCTCTTCGTTCAGGGCATTCAAATACTTTTCGGCGTTTTGGTCGCCGACGTTGAGGTCAGAAGGTACGTAACGAAAAGTTGTAATGCTCAGACTCTGCGTGAATGCTTGTAACTCCGGATGGGATGTGACCTTGGCATGGAGGATTCGGGCAAGCTGAATATCGTCGGATATCATTTTTTCGTATCCTTCCCTGCCCACCTGTCGAAGTGTAAGCCAGACCTTCAAGGCCCGGAATCCACGGGAATTCTGGAGTCCGCGTTCGTAGAAATTCGTGGGCTCGTCTCCTTCCTTCCCTTCAAACTTGTAGTACGGCGGGTGGTAGCTAAACGCTCCTACCAAATCGTCCTGTTTGCGAACGAGTGCGCAGCCGGCTTCCAGAGGCGTGTACAGCCACTTATGCGGGTCGACTGCCACAGAATCCGCCATGGATAATGCCCTGAGGTCATCCGGTGCATCCGGCAAAACCGCCGCCAAAGCCCCGTACGCACCATCCACATGAAACCAAAGGGAATGTTCACGGCAAACGGTGGCTATCTCGCCCAGCGGGTCGATTGCCCCCGTCCCAACGGATCCCGCGGTGCCTATCACCATCAAGGGAACATCCCCACTCGCCACATCATCCATTATTTGTCGCCGCAGGGCCCCAAGATCCATCCGCAGATCGCCGTCAACAGGAATCCATCGGATGGAATCCGTCCCGAAACCGAAAAGGTCGGCAGCTTTTTGTATCCAGGTATGGGTTTCCGCCGAAGTGTAAATCCAGAAACGTTTTCCTTGAGAGCCCTTGAACCCCTGGGCACGAACGTCCCATGCGAGTTTAGCTTTCCGAGCGGCCAGGAAGCACACAAAGTTTGCCATGTTACCGCCGCTCACGAGAATTCCGCCGCAGTCTGTTGGATACCCAATCATTTCGGCAATCCAGCGAACCGTCTGTAATTCAATTTCGGTCGCAACGGGAGAAAGAATGAAAGCGCCAACATTCGGGTTCACGGATGACGCAAGGAAATCACCCAGAATGCCCAGCGGCGACGGAGACCCCGAAATATAGCCCCAGAAGCGCGGATGGCCGTTGAACAGAGAATTCTTAAAGAGCATATCAGACGTCTCTTTCAGGAGTTTTGTCGGAGCCATTCCCTTGCGGGGCAAACCGCCTGAACGCAACAACTTTCGAACTTGTCTTGGAGATGGTGCAGTCGTTACTTTGATTTTCTGAATCTTTGCAAGATGACGGCTAATCTGACCGACGACATCATGGCCGAGCTTTTTAAATTCGGTCGAAGTTATCTCGAGAGGGGCGAAACGGGTGGTTTTTCTTTTCTGCATTTTCATGGAATCCTGTTCTTCGGGAGCGGAGCTCCCTCAGAACAATCACAAAAACAATCACAAAGCCTAGTTGCGAAGGAGCTCTGCTCCTGAGCTCCTAGCATGATCCGAGGCATTACCTCGTATTTTCATCAATCCAGTCGAGCACCGTTTTGTACCACAGCTCGGCATTGGCAGGCTTTATGACCCAATGGCCTTCATCCGGGAAATAGAGCATTTTTGATTTCACTGCCTGCCTCTGTAGTGCCGTGAAAACCTGGAATCCTTCGCTGACATCCACACGAAAATCCTGCTGCCCGTGCACAACGAGCATCGGTGTTTTAAACCGCGAGGCGTACTCCAGGGGCGACCACTTTTTGTAAAGCTCCGGATTCTGGTACGGTGTTCCCTTGTATT
>JACQPT010000023.1 GCA_016207415.1 Ignavibacteriales bacterium | reverse complement strand
GGAGGCGGGACATGCTTGGTCGTACAATCTTGCATAACAAGATCATAGAAAATTTGGGCGAAGGTGGAATGGGTGTTGTGTACAAAGCGCTCGACCTGAAACTCGACCGACATGTTGCCCTGAAATTTCTCCCGCCTCATATGCTGAAGTCACAGAAGGATATCTCTCGCTTCCAGCAGGAGGCAAAAACTCTTTCGACCTTGAACCATCCGAACATCGCAACGATTCATGATATCGAACAGCCGGAAGGAGAGGCGTTCCTCGACCTTGAGTATCTTCCGGGTGGAACATTAAAAACCAAGCTTCAAGAATTCACACAGTCGAGCCGTTCCTTTTCCACGCCAAGAATCTTGCGTTATGGCGTCGAGATCCTTGAGGGTCTGAGTCATGCTCACCGCCGCGGTATTATTCACCGGGACGTCAAGACCGATAACATGATGCTGACGGAGGACGGGAGAGTGAAAATCACGGACTTCGGTTTGGCGAAATTCAAGGACAAGCCTGCTCTGGAGAAAAATCAAACCGTTGGTACCGTGGCCTACATGTCTCCCGAACAGCTGCAGGGCGAGGAGCTTGACCAGCGGTCCGACCTCTTTTCGTTTGGTATCGTCTTGTTCGAGTTGATGACGGGGCAGCTTCCCTTCCGTGGAGAACATGAGGCAGCGTTCGGCTACTCGATTCTGAATGAGAAACCACTGTCGGGGAAATCGCTGCGACCCGATATGCCTGAATCTCTAGAGAAAATCATTGCCAGGTGTCTTGAAAAGAGGAAAGAAGATCGCTATCAGTCCGCCGACGAAGTGCTGAACGAAATCAAGTCAGTCCTCCGACTCGCAGAAGGTTACGGCGTGCAAAAAATACTTCCGTTGAACGTAAGAGCAGTGGGTGTTCTTGTGGTCGTCCTTGCTCTTGTCGGCGGATACTTCCTCTGGCCAAGCTCATCAGAGCCACCGTCACAGCAGTCTCTTGTAGTGCTTCCTTTTTCTAACCTCAGCGATGCAAAGGAAGATGAGTACTTCAGCCGCGGTATCACCGACGACATCATCACGCAGCTTTCAAAGACCAGCAGCCTCCGCATCGTCTCATTTACATCTTCTTTGGACGGCCAGGACGTCCAGTCAGAAGTAAAGAAATCCAGCGTCACGGCAATCCTCCAAGGCAGCGTTCAGAAAGCTGAAAACCGGGCGCGCATTACAGCGCAACTCAGGGATGTCGGTTCAAACACGACTCTCTGGGCGGAAACCTACGACCGTGAACTAAAAGACATCTTTGACGTTCAAAGCGAGGTCGCCTCGCGGATCGCTTCCGCCCTGCAGTCAAGAATGTCTTCCTCTGAACCGGCGGACGCAGCGCCTCGCCAGCAAGAGAACGTCGAAGCATACAACCTCTATCTCCAAGGCAGGTTTTTCTGGAACAAGCGGACGGCTGACGGGTTGCAGAAGGCCATCGAGTATTTCCAACGAGCAATCGAGAAAGACCCATCGTTCGCGCGTGGCTACGCCGGCCTTGCGGACGCATACGTGGTCCTTGCCTCCAATACCTTCGCTCCTCCCAATGAGGTCATGCCGAAAGCAAAAACCGCTGCGACAAAAGCCCTCGCTCTGAATAACACGCTCACCGAAGCGCATGCTTCCCTCGGCATGGTGGCCTTTTGGTATGAGTGGGATCGCAAGTCTGCCGAGAGGGAGTTTCAGAAGGCAATTGAGCTGAATCCGAATTATGCGACTGCACATCAATGGTATGCATGGTTTCTGACAGCCCTCGGAAAGCCGAAAGAGGCGATCGAGGAAATCATGAAGGCTCGGGACATTGAGCCTCTTTCCCTGATCATCAACACGGAAGTGGGAGCCATCCATTATTTCACCGGCTCATTCGAGGAAGAGGTTCGACATTATCGGCGGGCGCTCGAATTGGACCCGAACTTCGCTCTAGCACACATGCACTTAGGGTTTTCCTATCTAGCCGACGGGAATTACAGCGATGCGATTCATGAGCTGGAATCCGCGGTGCGTTTGTCCGACAACAATCCCACGATGGTTGCCGCATTAGGGAGTGCATGCGCAGAGGCGGGAAAACGGGAGTTGGCCGAACAGTTTCTGAACCTTCTCAATAGAATGTCGAGAGAAACATACGTCTCCCCGGCTCACTTGGCCGGGCTCTGCGCCGCTCTGGGCAGAAACGACGACGCGTTTTCCTACCTGAACAAGGCGTATGAAGAAAGGTCTGCCTCGCTCGTGTGGATGAAAATGGGGCGAGGTTTTTCCTCTCTCCGCCCCGATCCCAGATTTTCTTCTTTGCTGGACAAGATCACACTGGAGAAATGAGCAGCTTCTGAATAATCCGCCGCTGTTTGCGGGAGGCGCAAACATGATAGGGCAAACGGTATTCCACTATAAGATCCTCGAGAAAGTCGGCGAAGGCGGCAGGGGTCGATGAGAATCAATCCTCAAATTCGTACCTGTATTCGACAAATTTTGCCGATCCCCTTTTCTTTTCCCACCTTCCGAAGGGGGAAAGAAAAAAGACGTCGGCGGTAAGGAAGAATGACACAGGTATTCAACAAAACCAAACACAAGCAACTCCGTAGAATGCTTCGCAAGAATATGCCGAAGGCAGAGGTAAAACTTTGGACTGAACTTCGCCGGAGAAATCTCCTTGGACAGAAATTCCAGCGAGAATACAGAATCGGTCCCTATGTGATCGACTTTTATTGTCCGAAGTTGAAACTTGCCATTGAGGTTGATGGCGATTCACATTCAGATGACAGGAGCTACAAACAACGACGAGCGACAAGAGTTCGTGGAATCTTATGGCGTGAAGTTTTTGAGATTTACCAACGAGGACATCTATGGAGATTTTAACAGAGTTCTGGACGACATTTACGAAACGATACAGATTTTAACGAACGAAACAAAGAAATGATCGGTCAAACCATATCCCATTATAAAATTCTCGAAAAGCTCGGCGAGGGCGGCATGGGCGTGGTCTATAAAGCTGAGGACACCAAGCTCCGGCGATCCGTGGCGTTGAAGTTCCTCACGCCGGAAATGACTCATGACAAGGAGGCCAAGAGCCGGTTCATTCATGAAGCTCAGGCCGCCTCCGCGCTTGACCACCCCAACATCGCCGTCGTTCACGAGATAGACGACACCGACGACGGGCAATCTTTCATCTGCATGGCGTACTATGAAGGCAAGACACTCAAAGATCAAATCGAATCGGGCCCCTTGGATGTGAACCGCGCCATACGTGTTTCCATGCAAGTTGCCGACGGCCTTCAGCGTGCACACGAAGCGGGAATTGTCCACCGGGACATCAAACCCGCCAACATTATCGTTACGGGTCGCAATGAAGTCAAAATTGTCGACTTTGGCGTTGCAAAGCTGTCTTCACAGACAAGAGGAACATCGACATCCACTGGAGGAACTGCCGCTTATATGTCTCCAGAGCAGGCTCAAGGCGTTGATGTTGATGCGCGCAGCGACCTTTTTTCGCTCGGCGTTGTCATGTACGAAATGCTCACAGGAAAACGGCCGTTCGTAGGGGAACACGAAGCCGCCGTGATGTATTCTATCGTCAACATCGATCCTGTCCCGCCGTCTTCCCTCAATCCAGCCGTCCCGACCGAATTAGACAGAATTACTCTCAAACTTCTCGAGAAAAATCCAGAAAACCGCTTTCCATCTGCCTCGGTGCTTCGGAGTGAATTGAAGCATCTGCTGGGATTGACGGAATCCACGCGTAGGTTTTTAACTCAACCGCGGACTGTTGTGGGCAATGCATGGTTCATTTCAATTCCTCTTATCGTGGTTCTTGGGTTTTTAGTGACTTTTCCACCGACGCGAATCGCAATTGGAAAGTTCTTGGGATTGAGTTTCTTACCCAAACAAAAAATCGTGGCTGTCCTACCCTTCACCAATATCGGGAACGATTCAACAAACCAGGCTTTCTGCGACGGCTTGATGGACATCTTCACCAGCAAGCTCACGAATTTTCACATTGCGGGCGAAACATTTGGCGCCATTGCCACGGCGGAGGTGAGAGATGCCCGAGTGATGTCACCAAGTCAAGCCCGTGAGAAGCTGGGCTCAACCATTGCTGTCACAGGCAGCGTCGCGCGTGACAAGAACCGATTGACGATCATCCTGAACGTTGTAGACACGAAAACTCTCACTCAAGTCCATTCCAAATCCTTTGAATACTCATACTCAAACCTTGCCGATATTCAGAAGCTGGCCGCATCTGAGCTTCTAAGCATGCTCGACGTCGAGGCGGAAGCAAAGGCGGTAGAGGCAACGTTCGCCGGCAACACCGATAATTCTCAAGCGTTTGAGCTTTATAGCAGCGGTCGCGGTTATCTTCAGAATTATGCGAAACTCTCCAACGTCGACTATGCTATTCAGCTGTTTCAGAAAGCTCTTCAGGAGGACTCTCTCTTCGCCCTGGCATATGCGGCTTTGGGAGAATCGTATTGGCGCAAGTATGAAGTTACAAAAGACAGGCAATGGATCGGCCCGGCTGTTGAGAATGCAGAAAAAGCCACCAAACTCGGTGAGGTGCTTTCTCCCGTTCACCTGACGCTCGGAATGGTCCAGCGAGGAACAGGAAATTACGAACAAGCCGTAACGGCACTCAAGCAAGCGATTGACCTCGATAGTCTAAATTCCGACGCTCACAGAGAACTCGCTCAAGCCTATATCAAGCTGAGCAATTTTGCCTTGGCCGAGGCCGCTTTCCGCAATGCGATAAGAATCCAGCCTTCCCGATGGGCGGCGTATAGCGATCTCGGCTCATTTTACTTTAGTCAAAAACGATACGACGAGGCTGCAGGCCAATTCATGAAAGTCATCGACCTCGGCCCTGATAATCCCCGAGGACACAGCGGGCTCGGGGCTTGTTACTTCAGGTTAAACCGCCGGGCGGAAGCTTACGAGGCTCTGGAGCGATCCGTGAAAGTTGACACCCTGTATTACCCCGGGTACAGCAATCTCGCAACAAATTATTTCTTTGACGGAGCTTATGCGGATGCAGCTCGAAACTATGAAAAGGCTCTCGCTGTCAATCCGCGCGATTACAAGGTCTGGGGGAATTTCGCTTCCGCCCTGCACTGGTCCGGTCAACGGGAGAAAGTGCGTGAGAAGTTTCAGATCGCCGTCGAAAAGGCCGAAGAACAACTCAACATCAACCAGAAAGATGCAACTGTTCTCAGCAATCTTGCTGACTATCATTCAATGCTTGGCCACAAGACGCAGGCTCTGGATTACATGAAGCGATCCCTGGCGCTGGCTCCCGAGGGCGTTGATATTGTCAGGCGTTCTGTTGATGTGTGCGAGCAGCTCGGAGAGAGGGAACTGGCGCTCAAGTATCTGGAAATTGCATTCAAGAAGGGCACTTCAGCCCGAGAAATTGAGCAGGCTCCCGCGTTGAGAAACCTGCGATCTGATACTCGATACAAAAGTTTAGTGGAGCGATTGGGCAAAAAGCCCTAACATTCTCACCACATATCATTAGGAGGCTTTATGAAAAAATCCTCAAGAGCTAAATCCACAACAAGGCGGGATTTCCTGAAGAAATCCGCTTTTGGTGTCGCTTCGGCAGGTTTGTTGAACACAGATCTTCTTGGCGACATGCCAGAGAAGAATTCCGCTAAGCCGCAACCTCAGGAACCTCAAGCGACCATAATAAGAATTTTCTGTCCTACACCGAAGGTTTGTATCATTGATCCGGGATCTGTGCATGTTTCACGCGGAAGCTATGTCGAATGGAAAAACGAGACCGGCGCTGAAGTTGATATCCTTATGCCCGCTCATAAGCCAAATCCCATAATGGACTTTCGCCACGCACCTCTTGCCAACGGGCAAATCTTTCGCAGACAAGTTAATCCAAAGGTAGCCGACGGCACTTACGTCTACAGTGTATATTCCCATAAAACGCGAAAGTCCGCCATTGCCGGATCTGAGCCAGAAATGATCGTGCCGTAGCGGCTATTAGAGGTTGTTGTTCAAGAAGATCTATCCAAAGAGGACGAAGGTTACAGACCTGAAGTCGGGGGGAGCGTTTTTTTTGGCTGGTGAACTCATGCAAAAAAGCTTCAGACGTTCGGTGAAATCTCTTGAATCGGTTTTTAGTTTTATTGCCGATTTTTTCCGTACGCACAATGTGAACGACGACGTTGCGTTCACCGTCAAATTCGCCGTCGAAGAATTGTTCACCAACCTTGTCAAGTACAACCCCTCGAGTCAATCTGAGATTTCCCTGAACCTTGAGATCGAGGGCAGAAATATCGTTGTGCGGATAACTGACACCGAGAGTCAACCTTTTGACCCGACCAAATCCCCCGAGCCCGACCTCCAGGCCCCACTCGAAAAGCGGAGGGCAGGCGGGCTTGGAATTTTCCTTGTGAAGAGAATGATAGACCGAATTGAATACCATCATACTGATAAAATGAGTACTATTACCCTCGTTCATTCGCTGGAGAAGTAAGCATGCTCAAAATCACCGTGGACAGTCAGGGAGTCGTGCACCTTCAGGGCAGACTTGATGCCTCCCAGGCTGAAGAGGCAACGAAGGCTCTTTCTAAAATCACAAAATCAGCTGTCGTTGACTTCGCGGAACTTGACTATATTTCGAGTGCCGGGTTGGGTGTGCTGATTGCAGCACAGAAAAGGCTAAAAGAGTCCGGCCAGGGACTCACGCTCACGAATATGAACAATCACATCCGAGACGTGTTTCGCTATGCTCGTTTTGACCTCATTTTCAAGATCAATTGATTCTCGTGGCCTCAAAATCTCGCTATTTTAGACGTTTTTCCGGTTTTCTATAAAAAATGAAACATTTTTTGACCAACTTTACCGACCTTCAACTGTATTTATGAGTGACAAGTCCGATTCAGCGCTGGTCAAGGAATGCCTGTCCGGCAACAAGAAGTGCTTCGAAGAACTGGTCAACAGGTACCAAAAGCCTGTCTTTAACGTTGCCCTGAGGATTATCAACAATTACGATGATGCCACTGAAATTGCTCAAACGACTTTTATCAAAGCTTTCGAAAACCTTCACACGTTCGACACCAAGCGGAAATTCTTCAGCTGGCTGTATCGAATTGCAACAAACGAATCACTGAATTATCTCAAAGCGCGCAAACAGCATGAGCTGCTCAGCGATGACCATGTTTCTCATGAACGGACACCCGACCAGCGATTTGACGAAGCGGAGACGGACGAACAACTCCAGAACGCACTCATGCAGCTGAACCAGGATTATCGAATCGTTCTTGTGCTTTGCCATTTTCATAATCTTTCATACAAAGAAATCAGCTCGATCCTGGATATCCCAGAAAAAACTGTCAAATCAAGATTGTTCTCCGCGCGCAAAAACCTTAAGGAACTTCTCGAAAGAGAAGACATGTGAATATGACAGACTCCCGCTCTTTTGAACTGATGAACAAAGAGATCGACGGCACCAACTCAAAGAAAGAAAGTGCCGAACTCAGTCGTTATCTCCAGAAACACGCGGACGCCGCTCGATTTTTCAAAAAGCTTCAGTCAGTTTCGAAGCGGCTCTCCCGTGTGAAATCCATTGAACCACCTTCGTACATGAGAACCAGCATCATCAACTCCATCCATGGCCCACAACGACCTCGTCACGCTCACGATTCGATTTGGGATACCGTGATAAACCAATTCATTCAACCATTATTCACCAATAAGGAGGCTTCTATGGAACAAACCCCGAAGAACCTTTTTACAGGAAAGAAAGGAATCTTCGTCCTGAGTGGCGCCATCGTTGCAGTGGTGGCGATCGTGTACCTGGCCGGCCTGTACCCGCCCACCGACACGGAAGATGCCGTTGGAACGATCGGCGGCGTGCAAAAGGCAAAGAAGTATCGTTCTGAGCAAATCACCGACAAAGACGTCGTTTTGAAAAACGAGAAAAACGCCCGCGTGATCCAGAGCGACAAATTTCAGAAACTCAACAAGAACGACAAATTCCAGAAAGTGGCGAAAGACGCTTCGTTCCAGGAGCTGCTAAAAGACGCAGCTTTCCAAGAGTTGCTGAAGGACGCTGCATTTCAGGAACTCCTGAAAGATGCTGCGTTTCAAGAACTCTTGAAGGATGCCGCTTTCCAGGAACTGATGAAAGATGCCGCCTTCCAGGAGCTTGCGAAAGATGCCGCTCATGCTGAACTCATGAAGGACGCCGCTTTCCAGGAACTAATGAAGGATGCAGCGTATGCGGAACTTATGAAGGATGCCGCTTTCCAGGAGCTGATGAAAGACGCTGCGTTCGCCGAGTTACTGAAAGACGCGGCTTTCCAAGAGCTTCTGAAAGAAGCAGCGTTCCAGGAATTGTTAAAGGACGCAGCTTTCCAGGAGTTGCTGAAGGATGCTGCATTCCAGGAACTCCTGAAAGATGCCGCGTTTCAAGAACTCTTGAAGGATGCCGCTTTCCAGGAACTGATGAAAGACGCCGCCTTCCAGGAACTGATGAAAGACGCTGCTAAAGAAGCGTACTAACTCTTTTCTTGCCTCGTTTCAGGGGAGACGTCGAAAGCATTAAAGCTTCGGCGTCTCCTCGTTATTTGTACATCAGCATTTCTCCTCCTCAAACACAAGCGTTTTGACTACACTCCTTGATTTTCGGCGAAAAGTTTCTGTTTTTGGGTAGTCCAAACCGTCGGCGCCGTTCTTGACGCCAGATGCCAATCAATTCTTCCCGGGGGGCTAACTCATGGAACGTGTCCGAAGTATCTTCGTGGCGCTTATTTGCGGTGTCTTTGCGCACACTGAAACTCTGTTTTCCCAGTTGAGCTCTCTTGAAACCAAGAACCTCCGGCTTATCTCCTATGATCGATCCCATGCCTACGTCGTGCCACATCTCGCTCGTTGCTTCGAAAATGCCTTCCGGTTTCACAGCAGGTTGTTCAACTTCACTCCTACCGAGGAAGTGACTCTGCTTCTTCAGGATTTTGGCGATTACGGGAATGGAGGCGCAACGGCAGTTCCCTTCAACCTCATCAGCGTCGGTATCTCTCCATTCCACTATGCATATGAAACAAGCCCGGCCAACGAAAGGATGAACGCCCTTATGAACCATGAGTTGGTACATATTGTGGCTCTGGACCGTTCTTCCGATTCCGACAGAATGTTTCAGTCTCTCTTTTCGGGCAAAGTCGTCCCGACGCGCGAGAATCCGATCTCCATGCTTTACAGCTACCTCACAACGCCACGGCGGTATTCACCGAGATGGTATCATGAGGGCATTGCCTCTTTCCTTGAAACGTGGATGGACGGCGGCATCGGCAGAGCACTTGGTGCCTACGATGAAATGGTTTTCAGGACGATGGTTCGCGACGGGGCTTATATATACGATTATGTCGGCCTGGAATCAGAGGGTACGACTATCGATTTTCAAGCAAAGGCAAATTCGTATCTGTATGGAACAAGGTTCATGACGTACGTCGCTTATCAGTACGGGCCAGAGCGTTTGATCGAATGGGTTTCACGGACTGACGAAAGCAGGAGGTTTTTCGCGTCGCAGTTTGAACAGCTCTTCGGCCGCAGTCTTGAACAGGGCTGGTCGGATTGGATTTCCTTCGAACATCAATGGCAAAAAGCAAATCTCGAATCCATCCGCACCAATCCCGTTACACCGCATCGCACGCTTTCGCCACAAACTCTCGGGTCGGTTTCGCGGGCTTTTTATGACAAAAAGGTCAGAAAGATCTACGCTGCCATTAATTATCCCGGCCAGGTTGCCCACATTGCCGCAATAAACATCGACCACGGTTCCGTCGAACAGATCTGTGATGTCAAGGGGGGTGCTCTGTACTACGTCTCTTCGTTGGCATACGATTCCTCGGCGCAGGTGTTGTTCTATACTACGGACAACAACAAGTGGCGTGACTTAAACATGGTAGATGTGAAGACCGGTGAGTCGAAACTGTTGATCCAAGATGCCCGGACGGGAGACCTTGCCTTCAACAGCGCTGACAAATCCCTGTGGGGCGTACGACACTTCATCGGCTTTTCCACGCTCGTGCGCATCCCTCCGCCTTATACCGACTGGAACCAGGTATACACTCTTCCGTACGGCAAGGATTTCTTTGACATCGACATATCGCCTAACGGAAAAACGCTAACGGGGGCTCTCGCAGAAGTCAGCGGAAATCAAAAACTGATTCGGATGGACGTCGAGAAACTTCTGAAGGGAGACCAATCTTCAGAAACGATTTTTGATTTCGAAAGCAATTCTCCAGCGACCTTCGTTTTCTCACCCGACGGCAGGTATTCCTTCGGGACCTCCTACTACAGCGGTGTTTCCAATGTTTTTCGATACGACTTCGAAAAAAATTCCATGGTGGCGTTGACGAATTGCGAAACGGGATATTTCCGTCCGATCCCTGTTTCCGAGGATTCCCTCATCGCCTTCAACTACACCGGGACCGGATTTGTGCCCGTGATGCTGGCGAACAGGGAACAGGAGAAAGTAAGCGCCATCAATTTTCTGGGGCAGGCGGTCGTTGAAAAATTTCCCACTGTCACGCAGTGGAAACTCGACCCCCCTTCTGAATCATCGATCAACATCGATTCGTTGACAACGTATGCAGGCGAGTATCGTCCTATTGATCATATCAAAGTCACGTCGTTATATCCCCTCGTTGAGGGTTACAAGGATTTCGCCTCATTCGGATTTCGCATGAACGCCTCCGATCCGATCCTCATCAACGAAATCGACTTAGCAGCTTCGTATTCCCCGAACACATTGATCCCAGGCGGCGAACGACTGCACGGAAGGTTAAGCCTTCATTCGTGGAGATGGAGATTCCTGGCGACGTATAACGGAGCGGACTTTTACGACCTTTTCGGTCCCACCAAGACGAGCAGAAAAGGCTATTCCGCCGGAGTTCAGTACAGGGAATTTCTGGTATTCGACGAACCAAAAACGATGGACTACGTTGTGACAGGGACTGCGTACTGGGGATTGGAGCGGTTACCGGATTTCCAGAACATTTCCATTTCCACTTCCTTTGACAGGTTTCTCTCCGTGAGCGGGCGGCTGAACTATCAATATTTCCTGCGTTCTCTCGGAGCCGTGGAAGAAGAGACCGGTTTCCGCTGGCAAGCGATCAGCCACAACAATTATGTCAACGGACTGTTGTATCCGCGTCTTCTTAGCACCTTCGACTATGGTTTTCTTCTGCCCATCAGCCACTCTTCTCTGTGGTTGCGGAGCTCGGCTGGATACTCTTTCGGCAAGAGGGAAAACCCGTTTGCAAATTTCTTTTTCGGCGGTTATGGGAACAACTGGATCGATTACCAGGACTCGAAGCGATACCGCGAGTATTACAGTTTCCCCGGCGTCGAATTGAACAACATCGGGGGAACGAACTACGGCAAGCTTATGCTCGAATGGACGCTTCCTCCACTTCGATTTCGGCGGTTTGGCATCCAGAGTTTTTACATGAATTGGATACATCTGTCCTTCTTTTCTAGCGCGCTCTCAACAAATTTCGACGACCTCACACTGAAAAGAACCGCAGTCAATGTCGGAGCGCAGATTGATTGTAAGCTCGTTATTTTCTCCACGCAGGAATCCACGCTGTCGATTGGCTACGCCGTTGCAAAACAGGATCATCTTCCGGCTTCATCGAACGAGGTCATGATTTCGCTCAAGTTGCTCAAATGAAGTTTCCGACGTATGTCCTCCTCTGCTCTTGATTACACTGTCAACGTCGGTGTCAGTCTCGGTCCCGTCTTTCTTTTTCTGGCGGCGCTGATTTTCCTCGACAGTTATAAACTCGTCAAACTCCGTGAAGTCGTGTTTACGATTGTGATCGGATGCCTGGTGGCGGTCGTTGTTTATTTCATCAATTTGTTCACTCTTGAGACGTTGAAGATCGACGTGCGCGTGTATGCACGATACGGCGCTCCTGTTATCGAAGAAGTTTGCAAAGCCGTCTATATTATCGTTCTGCTAAGGTCTCATCGCGTCGGGTTTATGGTGGATGCGGCAATCTATGGGTTTGGCATTGGTGCGGGATTTGCCTTCGTTGAGAACATCTACTACCTGCAGTCCATTAGCGAATCGAGTTTGTTTGTCTGGATCATTCGAGGATTCGGCACAGCCGTCATGCATGGTGGAACCACGTCGATCTTTGCAACCATGTCCAAGAACTATGCCGACGCCAAAGGCTCGGAACACCTCAATGTCTTCTTGGCCGGGCTGTTCACCGCGGTGGTGATTCACTCGTTCTTCAATCACTTCTTCCTTCCGCCGTTGATTTCCGCGTTGAGCGTGCTCGTTTCTCTTCCCTTCATCATGCTTTTGGTATTCCGTCAGAGCGAAAATGCAACGCGCGGCTGGCTTGGCGTGGGATTCGATTCCGACGCCGAACTCCTGAAAATGATTATCACTGGAAACGTGGAAAGAACACGCATCGGCGAATATCTCCAGACTCTCCAAACACGCTTCAGCGGCGAGACGGTTGCAGACCTATTGTGCTATCTTCGCATCTATCTTGAGCTTTCCATTCAGGCCAAAGGCATCCTCATGATGCGGCAGGCTGGGTTTGACGTCCCGCCGGATCCGGACGTCAAAGCAAAATTTGACGAATTGCAGTTCCTCAGGAGAAGCATTGGAAAAACGGGACAACTCGCGATGTCCCCGTTTGTGCGGACGAAGGGCCGGGATTTGTGGCAGCTACAGATGCTCCAGAAATAGATGCATATCAACCGCCGACCTGTTATATTGGTTACCCCCCATGAAAAGATCCTTGTTCGAAGGGCTCGATGCGAAAGCCTAAAGTCCGCATACTTAAGCCGGCCCAGCTGAAGAAATCTCGCCCTGGGACGAATACTTACATTCGTCGCCTGGAGTACCTCATCGAGGCATCGAAACAGCTCAACACAACATTCGACCTTGAGAAACTCCTTGGCATCATCCTGAACCTGGCTCTGCGCAACCTGGACGCTGAACGGGGAACGATTTACCTTATCGACGAGGAGAGGAAGGAACTCTGGTCCAAAGTGCTCAAAGGCGCCCGGCTGGTAGAAATCCGCCTCCCTATCGGGACAGGAATTTCGGGGTTCGTTGCGAAAACCGGCAAGACGGTGCTTATCAGCGATGCCAGCAAGGACAAGCGATTCTACTCGGGGATCGACAAGAAGTCGGGGTTTCAGACGAAGACGATGCTCTGCATGCCGATGAGGAACCGCGCGAAGAAGATCATCGGCGTTTTCCAGATCATCAACAAAAGGCAAGGGCAATTCACCGAAGAGGATAAGATGTTTCTCACCGCGTTTTCTGACCATGCATCATTGGCGATAGAAAATGCACGCTTGTACCAGGCGAGCATTGAAAAAGAGCGCGTGGAGAAAGAGCTCTCCATTGCTGCCGAGATTCAGCAACGTTTGCTCCCCGACCAGATTCCTGCCATCAAAGAATACGACGTCGCAGCAGCAGCCTTTCCGTGCCGGACCATCGGCGGCGACTTTTATGATGTCGTGCAGCTGGACGAGCACTTGTTTGCCATTGTGATGGCGGATGTATCGGGAAAGGGAATTCCAGCTTCACTTCTCGTTTCCACTCTCCACGCATCATTCCGCGCGTACATTCAATCGCAAACCGACCTCGCTGCGCTGGTGACGAAGCTGAACAAAATCGTTTTCGACAACACAACCCCCGACAAGTTTATCACATTCTTCATCATGACCCTCGACGCGAGCACCCACTCGGTGGTCTTCGTGAATGCCGGTCATAATTCGCCGTTCATTTTTCGCGGCGAGAACGGGAAAATTGATGAGCTTGCTGCCAGCGGTTTGCCGCTCGGAATGCTGGAAGAGGGCGAATACAAATCCTCAACGCTTCAACTCGAAGCCAGTGATGTCATCGTGCTCTATACGGACGGCGTGACGGAAGCGATGGACAAATCGCAGAACCAATATGGTGAAGACCGTTTTCAAAAGTGTATCTCGAGCGCGCTCAAATCCGGCGCTGTAGCGTTGAAAGACAAGATCCTCATTGACGTTCGCGAATTCGTTGGCCTGGAGCCTGCTTCAGACGACTTGACACTCCTCGTTGCAAAGCGGATGAATTAGCCTGAATATTCTTGTTTGCCCTCGTTGTTCTTCGTACATTGATAGCGCTTTTTCGTTACTTTCCTCTCACCGACCCCCAGAGGTTATCATGAAACAATCCAGAATGAAGATTCCAATGGCACTTCTCGCATTTGTGATTCTTGCCTTCGGCTGTTCCTCACGCCAGCAAACGATGAAGCCCGAACAGGCAATGGCTGTTTTAACAGCCGGTCACATAAATCTTGACACTGTGAAAGCGGGCAGGTTCGACACGGGCAGGATGTGGACGTTCGATTTTCCCCCGATGGAGTATTTTTCGCAGACTTACGGCTTCAACCCGACGAAAGAATGGTTTGAAAAAGCGCGCATGTCTTCTCTGCGGCTTCCGGGTTGCACGGCGGCGTTCGTCTCCGAGGACGGCCTGCTCATGACCAATCATCACTGTGCACGCGGCGCCCTCGACGTCGTGAACAAAGAGGGTGAAAAACTGGCAGAACTTGGTTTCTATGCCCCGACGCTGGACCAGGAACGAAAATCCCCTGTTACTTATGTGGACCAGCTTGTCCTGATCGAGGACGTCAGCAAAGAAGTACTGCAAGCGTTTGAGAGCGGCGCCACTGACAGCGCCAAGACAGCAAACCGTATGGCGAAAATGCAGGAACTTCAGCGCCGGTATGCAGCGAAATTCAAAGAAACCACCAAGGATTCGATGATTTTCAACGTGATTTCTTTTTACAACGGCGGCAGATTCTCGCTTTACGCCTACAAGCGGTACACCGATGTCCGCCTGGTGTACGCACCCGAGCAGGAAATAGCGTTTTTCGGCGGGGACCCGGACAATTTCACGTATCCGCGGTACGACTTTGACGTCTCGTTTTTCCGTGTGTATGATGACGGGAAGCCGGTCAAAACATCCAATTTTTTCATGTTTAGCAAAGAAGGGGCTAAAGAAGGCGAGGCCGTCTTTGTGATTGGAAACCCCGGCACAACAAACCGCCTGCAGACGGTTGCCCAGTTGGAAACGTTTCGCGACTACAATTATCCGCTTACGCTTAACATTCTCAACGGCCGGTATTCGGCGTTATCGTCCTATGTTGAAAAACACCCCGACCAACGCTTGAAATACATGAGCCAGATTTTCGGCATTTCCAACAGCATCAAAGCGGTCACCGGGTATCTTGGCGGACTTCGTGATCCCTATCTGATGGCGCGAAAAAAGGATTTCGAAAAGAGTTTCAAGAACGCTGTTCTGAACAATGCAAACCTCCGCAGTCAATACGGCGACCCGTGGACAGACATCGCTTCCTTGGAAGAACAACGGAGGGCACTCCTCAATGAGACAAACGCCTTGAATCTTCGTGCGCGTTCCGCATACTTGGCGATTGCGGCAAACCTTGTGGACTATGCAAACATCTCCAAGACTTCTCCCGAAAGAATTCCGCCGCCGTTTCGTCCCGAGCGAATCCAGGCGACCCGTACGAACCTCATCCCCGAAATCGAAACAGCGCTGTTATCAGACCAGCTCGCCTACATGAAGACTCATCTCGGCGGGAAAAATGAAGTATTCAACAGACTTTTGAACAACAGGACTCCGGCACAAGCTGCCGAGGACATAGCAAAGAATTCTCTTATCGCCAATAAGGAAAAATTCGACGCATTGATGGCGGGAAAACCCGATGATATCCTGACTTCGGCCGACCCTGTGCTGTCGTTTGCCGTGCAGGTTGCGCAGAGATTCAGCGAGCTGCAAAGCAAATTAGCAGAGATGAGAGATAAACAAGGCGCCCGAGTTCAGGTGCTCGGGAAAGCGATGTATGAAGTGTATGGGACCTCCATTCCCCCCGATGCAACATTTACGCTCCGGATTGCGGATGGTGTGGTAAAAGGTTATGAGTACAACGGAACCATTGCTCCTCCAGTAACCACGTTTTACGGGATGTATGACCGTTACTTTTCCTTCGGCAAAAAAGAACCTTGGAACCTGCCCGGTATGTGGGCCAACCCTCCTTCAGATTTCAACATGAGCACGCCGATTAATTTTGTTTCGACAAACGACATCATCGGGGGAAACTCCGGGAGCTCTGTTATCAACAAGGATCTGCAGGTCGTTGGCCTGATTTTTGACGGCAACATCGAAAGCCTGCCGGGGAACATTATCCTCGAAGAGACAAAGAACCGAGCAGTTTCCGTGCACACGGCCGGAATTCTCGAAGGACTGGAAAAGATTTACAAGGCTGACCGGATCGTCAAAGAACTCCGCGCGGGTAAGATCACCCCGTAGCTTCTTTTCCCTTCTCGATGCAACGGGCAGACTGGAAATGTCTGCCCGTTCTTTTTAGGAACTTCACCGCACGATAGAATTGTTTAGTTCGCAATGAGACGAAAACACCTTGGCTTTTTGTTCTTGTTTTCGGCATCCCTGTTGCATAGCCAGCAGCCGCCTCAAAACGCTGACAAATTTTCCACCTGGCTGTATTTTCAGTTCATCCCGAACTTGTCCTGGACGAGCTTCCCTTCTCAGACCAACTTTGCGTTCGAATGGGAAGCGGCGCCGGTCCTCTATTCCTTTGGGATGACAAAACTCATCTCCCCGTGGTATACTTTTGTCGTTGAGCCGCCTGCTCGGTTTACCGGGTCGCTTGAGTTCAACATCACGGGGCTCGCCTACACGTCCAAAGCCGGTTCCTCACATTTTGGTTATTCAGGCCAGCTTCTCGCGCATGTTCCGCTGGTTGAACGCGGCGAACATCTCGCCCTTAATGCCGGCGTTGCCAAGTATTCCATCGCCGATGCATCGCCGACGTTTTACGTCGCGGGCGTGTCTTCTATTTTTGGACTCCTGCACTTGAATTTCAAATATAGTCCGGACCCCAAGATCTGGATGACCTCATTTGATATAAGAATCTTCTGATGAGGATTGTTCTTTGTGCAGGCGTTCTTGCGCTTGGCCTTTTGGCGAGCGGTTGCGGCCCGATTCCGGGTTTTTTCCTCCGTATTTCCTCTCAGATTCCCGATCCGATTGAGACCGTCTCCGACAAGATCACAGACCCCATTCATTCGAATGTCGGGCTCTCGGTTCTTTGGGTCGGCCACGCAACGCTTCTGATTCAAATTCACGAGAAGGTTTTTCTTACCGACCCTCTCTTTACAAACACCGTCGGGATGGTGGCGAAGCGACTCGTTGAACCCGGCATTGAACCGTCTTCAGTCAGCAGAGTTGATTATACACTGATCTCTCACATTCATCTGGACCATTTCAGCTACGGAAGCCTCAGCCTTTTACCCAAAAACGGCAAACTCCTCCTCCCCTCCGGAAGCGCTCACTATGTTCCTGAATTCGGATTTCTCGAAACTCGGGAGTTGACTGTCTGGGAGACGCTGGAAGAAGACGGCGTGCGCGTCACAGCGGTGCCGGTTCAGCACTTTGCCGGCAGGTATGGCTTCGACACAAGCTGGATGCGCAACTCAGGTTTCACGGGATACGTCATCGAGTACAAAGGGGTGACGGTCTTTTTCGGGGGAGACACCGGCTATCACCCCGAATACTTCAAGGAGATTGGCAGCCGTTTTTCCATCGATGTTGCCCTTTTACTCATATCTCCCGTAGAGCCGCGAGATTTTATGCGGAGAGTCCACCTTGACCCCGCAGAGGCGATCCAGGTTTTCGAAGATTTGCATGCCCGGATTCTCATTCCGATGCATTACAGAACTTTCATGCAAGGATTCGACCCCACACCGGGGTATCCGCTTGAATTGCTTCGGCAAGGCGTGGAAGAAAAACGGATCTCGGACAGAGTGGTGGTGCTGGATATCGGGGAACAAAAAATCCTGAAGAAGTAAACCTTATTGCACGCCAGACTCCTGGATCTCGATATGTCTCTTTCCTGCGTCGATTTTCGCTTTCAACCCGATGGGGATGGTAAGTTTTTTCGGGATGTGACCGTATTGGAGATTCGACAGCACGGGACATTTGACTTCCTGCGAAAGTCCTTCCAGCACTTGAGCAATTGTAAGATGCGGTTTTGAGGCGTCGGTCGGGATACAATCTGTAAATTTTCCAATCAGAATTCCCGCCACGCCGTTGAGAACTCCGGCATTCTTCATCTGAGCAAACATCCTGTCGACCCTGTGTGGAGCCTCATCGACTTCTTCCAGAAGCAAAATTGCTTTCCTGAGGTCCGGCAGGAAGGGAGTTCCCATCAGTGACACAAGAAGAGAAAAATTGCCACCGAGAAGCCTTCCGACTCCTTTTCCCGGTCGCACGGTGACGAGCGGTTCTGTTTCGGGATTGTTCAGAGTGCCGATCTTCGACGATGATGTTATGAGCCGCCAAAAATGTTCTTCAGTGTAAGGATCGATGGAATTCCACATCTCCACGCTGACCATCGGACCGGAGAACGTCACGAGACCTGTTTTCCTGAACATCGCTAATTGAAGGGCCGTCAGGTCGCTGTAGCCGACAACGATTTTTGGATCTCTTCGAGCGGTGGAAAAATCTATTCTCGAAAGGATCCTGGGCGTGCCATAGCCACCCCGAAGGGCAAAAATCGCCCTGACTGTTCGGTCTCTCAACATGTCATTCAGGTCGCCAGCCCGCTGTTCATCCGTCCCAGCAAGATACCCTAGCACTTCGTGAACATATTTTCCTACCTTCACCCTGTATCCGAGCCGTTCGAGATACTGAACTCCTTTTTCGATTTTCTCGTTAGAAGAGGGTGTGCTCGCGGGCGCGACGAGACCGATAACGTCGCCTTTCTTCAAGCGCGGTGGTTTGACAGGTTTCATCACGAGAAAAGATAGGAAGAAAAGGCAGAAAAAGAATTATGAATTTGTTTGTGCCCAACCGCAGGTTTGATAGGGCAAAGCCGGAAATGATCGACGGTGATGACAATGACCCGGTGTTGCTCGAACAGGACTTAAGCAACCTGAGGACGATCAATCGCTTTTTCGGCGGATTGTCTGCAATGCGGGATGCCCTGCCCCGCTTCCTCGAACGAGTGCCGCCTTCCAGGACAGCCGAGATTCTCGACCTGGCAACCGGCTCGGCCGACCATCCCGTGGAGATTGTCGGCCTTGCCAGGAAGATGAAACGGCTGGTTCGTATCGTTGCCGTTGACAGGAATCCGCAAATCCTGGAAATCGCGCGCAAGTACACAGAGGGGTATTCTGAAATTTCTCTTGTCCGGAAGGATTTGCGCCACCTTGATTTTGGCGATAAGTCGTTCGACATTGTCCTTTGTTCACTCGCCATTCATCATTTTTCTAATGAAGATGCGGTCGCAATCTTGCGTGAAATGCACCGACTGAGCCGCGTAGGATTCATGGTGAACGATTTGGAACGCTCCTGGATCGGTGCATGGACAGCGTGGCTGTATACACACGCAACGACGAGGAATCCGCTGACGTTAAACGATTCCTGTCTTTCTGTGCTACGCGCTTTTACTCCAGATGAACTTCGGGACATTGCTCTTCAAGCAAAAGTGCAAAACTTCCAGGTCTACAGAAAACCGTTCTTCAGGCTGATTCTTGTCGCAGCACATCGGACGGAATGACCTTCCGTCCTTCAACGGTATGCACGCTGAGAATTCCATCATCATGAAGGCTCCGCTCGAAAAGGTTTTCGAGACTGCGGCAGATTTATCTCTCTGGCCCAAAATTCTTCCTCACTATCGCTGGATTCGGTTTCTTGAACAGTCCCCTGCACGAAATGTCGTCATCATGGCCGCGCGCCGAAAGTGGATTCCTGTGCAATGGACATCCGAGCAAGAGATCGATCGCGAGCGGAAAGAAGTCCGGTTCCATCACCTCAAAGCCTTTACCAAAGGCATGCGCGTGGTATGGACGTTCACTCCGATTGCAGACGGTATCGATGTGAAGATTCATCACGAATTGAAGTCGACGATACCGGTCCTCGGAGCGTTCATCGCAGAAAAAATCATCGGCGAGTTCTTTATCCGCTTCATTGCAAACCAAACTTTGGATCATATGAAACGATACGTGGAATCGCGGTATGGATCGTAGGCGGGTAGTCGTTACCGGAATTGGAGCGGTTACGCCGATCGGGCACGGAAAGGACGGCTTATGGAAGGGAGCGCAGAGCGGAGCATCCGGCGTCAAAATAATTGACCGGTTCAACACGTCACAGATCCAGGTTAAAGTCGCCGCGCAGATTGACGACTTTGACCCGCACAATTATTTCGACGCAAAGCTGGCCCGCCGAATGGACCGGTTTGCGCAGCTTGGCCTCGCCGCCTGCGATATGGCTCTCCAGGATGCCAATTTTGCTCACGATCCGAAAAAGCAGAACGGTCGCGTTGGCGTTACAGTGGGAACCGCTCTCGGCGGAGTCGCGGGGGCTGAGCGTCAGCACGAGACGTACATCAAAAGCGGCCTTCGGTCAGTCGACCCAAGCCTCGCCCTTATGGTCTTCGGCGGTTCGGGTTCAAGCAACATCGCTATTCGTTACGGGTTCACCGGCCCAAGTAATGCTAACTCGAACAGCTGTTCATCCGGCACCATGGCCATCGGGGAAGCTTACCGTTACATCAAGGACGGTTATGCGGATGCAATGATTGCAGCCGGAGCGGAGGCGCCCCTGTATGAACTCACCTTCAGCGCATTCGCGATTATAAAGTCGATGTCGACGAATCCCAATCCTGAGACCGCATGTCGGCCGTTTGACAAAGCGCGCGACGGTTTTGTGATGGGCGAAGCGGCGGCCGTTCTCGTTCTTGAGGAACTGAACCATGCAGCTCACCGGAACGCTCACGTTTACTGCGAGGTTCTCGGCTACTCCTGCAATAACGATGCCCACCATATGGTAGCACCGCGGCCTGATGCGGCGTGCGCCGTAAAAGCAATGACGGATTGCCTTCAGGAAGCCCGTATCTCGCCGGGTGACCTCGGGTACGTTAACGCACACGCCAGCTCTACGCACCTCAACGACAAAGTCGAGACCTTTGCGATCAAGTCTGTCTTCGGTGAGCGGGCAAGACAAATCCCCGTCAGCGGCACGAAATCTATGCACGGACACGCTTTAGGTGCGTCCGGCGCTGTGGAGGCCGCTCTTTGTGCACAAATCTTTGAAAAGAATTTTCTGCCGCCGACCATTCATTATTCGAACGTCGACCCTGAGTGTGATCTCGATTACGTGCCGAATGCAGGACGCGAGGCAACCGTCGATTACATTCTGTCCAACTCTTTCGGCTTTGGCGGAATCAACGCATCGCT
>JACQPT010000226.1 GCA_016207415.1 Ignavibacteriales bacterium | reverse complement strand
TCCCAAGATTGCCGTGGCACTCTACATGCTTACAAGTGGAGCCGGATTTTTTGTGCCGCTCGCATTGACGAACAAAATAGATGTCACAGATGCCAACACTATCCTGTTTTGGTATGGGGGAACAAGGGGGATCCTCCATGGGGTTTTTCTGAATACCCTGGTTGCGGGTGAAGATGCAACCGCGCGAGGCGGAATCACGTTCGGAATGCTCGGAAGCATTGGCGAATCTATTGCGGGATTTTCGGTTGCTTCAAAGATGCCGACTGGGAAGGCTTCTACCATTGCAGTGTGTGGAGATTTCGGGACAGGGCTCGCGCTTGGCATGAGTGGTCTTTTCGATTTTTTTGATGGCGGACAGGAGCGCGCACTGGCGGCGACGGTGCTCTTGGGCTCGGCAGGCGGGATCATTGGAGGAGATTTTCTGACAAACGATCAAACATACACGCGCGGCGATGCTTTTGTACTGGAAGGAGCAGGATTATTAGGAGCATATATCCCGATCGCGGCTCTGGATCTCTTTGGTGTCGAAGAAGGAAAAATGTATATAGCCACTTCGATGGCCGGTAACATCGCGGGTGTTGCAGTGGCACATAGATTGTTACTTCGAGGGAAGGACTTCGCTACTGGTCAAGGAATCTTAATTCAGTTGGGAACATTCGGTGGCGCTCTCACAGGTGCAGGATTAGCCTATTTATTTTCTCCCAGCCGTGGGGACGCAACTCTTTTCTTGACCTCGAGCGCCATTGGTGGTCTTGCAGGTTTTGCCATTACGTACGGCTTATTTTCCGGCCAAGCGAAAAAATCAGAAGCCGGCTCGTCCTGGAATCTTAAACTCTTTCCAGCGGGACTTTTGACATCGAGATTTACTAAGAACGGTCCAGTATCGATCTCTCGTTTTCCATTTTTGAGTATTGAGTACCGATTCTGACGTGAAGGCTGTTTTCAGTTTTCGAGGAATCAGAAAGACTCGATTGATCCCTTGGCTTGGGCTAAGTGACAGATCGCTCCGCGCACAGAAAATGGAACTTTCATCCGTCCCGCCAACAGGGGGGAAACCCATGCTCACAATTCTTTACGAAACAGCACTATACGGTTTGTGTTCGTTCCCTTTCGGTTGTTCGATATCCCCCAGATGTTCGAGGTCTTGGTAAATTGTTGTCGGTTGATCAACAGTCCGGCGCAACGAAAGCCGGACGCATGAGCTCGTGGAACCACGTACTCTTCCAGCCTAATTCGGCCACCACGTACTTCTCCAACTTCAAACGCAACCCACCCGCCATTTTTTGTCAAGCGGAAGAGTTCTTGAAAAACGTCTCCGATGAATACCGACCACTCATCAACCGTACTTGTTGTGGTGATGCGGTTGGCGATCTTTTCTGCGTCAATTGAATTGAACCAACACCTCAACCAATTATCCGTGCCATAATTGACGACATCGAGAAAGGGCGGCGAAGTGACAGTGAGCTGAACGGATTCGGATTCAATCGAAGGTGTATTTCGCGAATCATTCGACAAGAATCGAGCCGTTTTTGTGGCGAATAAGAGTTTTTCAGTGTCGTTTTCATCGAGGTCCCTTAGAAGCGACCTGGATTTCTTGAGAATCAGAGAATGTGTGTCCCGGTACTTGGGTTTCTGACGGAGTCTTTTATTGATTTTCTTCTGACTTTCTCTCGTGACCGCCTGGTTGGGCGGCAATGTGTAAACCGAGAAAAAGCCCTTTGAATGCCCGGTAAGCCTGTTTGTTGCCACCATTCGGATCCAGCGATCGAGGTTATCCTCTTGGCTCGATCGTTCTCGCTTGGCGAGGTACCGCTTCAAGCGCAAGATCTCTGCATTCGTTTTCGGATGGTAGAACATAGAGAGGTTGTTGGTCGACGCCGGCAGCTTTATCTGTTTAATGCGATTGAGCGTTTCTTCGATTTGTGGCAGGTCGGGTATGTGAAACCGCGGTTCGGTCAAAACTCTACCCAACGGATTTGCATCATTGGCAATGACCTTTCTGCCGAGCAATCCGGCTTCAATGGCTGTGGTTCCCCGTCCGCTGAAGGGGTCGTAGACCACATCATTCTCTCTCGTCAGGAGATCAATGAAGAATCGAGGAAGTTGCGGTTTAAAGCAAGCCCGGTAGGAAATTTCATGGATCGAGCTCGCTTGTCGTTGTTTTGCTGTCCAGAACTCTCCTGTGTATCGGGGAATGGAGGTGCCCGCGATCGTTACAAAGTCGACTTCAGGGCGAATCTTGTCCTGAATGTTCTCCGGAGAAATTCTCAAATCGCCGAGAAAAGAAGTCATCGGTTTGAAATTGAGGAATAAACCAATACAAGGACAACAAGCGCCCCGACGGCCAGCAGAAGAAAATACTCTCGCAACCCGCTCGGCACTTCCGGTTTTTCAGCGTCCTCAAGGCGGAAACGAATCACCAGGTCGAAAGGAATCTGGAACTCCACCCATTGATTTCTGTTCATTGTGAGGTCGGTGTAGATTCCTTTGCCATGAATGACATGGAGATTGCCGTTGCTCGGGATGAATTCCCAGTCCGGCGGCTCGAACTGGTATCTCTTGTTTCCCTGAACATACAAAATCAATCTGGCGTCGAGCAGGATTCTTTCGATGTTGCTCAGTGGCAGCTTGACGGCGACAGCGTTCCCCGATTGCACATGAATAGCGTTGCCAACGACAGCATTTCCGGAACTTGAGAGAATTCTTCCATTCGACGGGGGAAACACATATGCGGCGCCGGTCTTATGGAAGACGGTCATTCGTACTCCAATGTTTCTTTCCAGCTCAAGCCATTTGAACAGGTCTTCAGAAGATGTGGCTTCGAATCCCACTGAGCATCCCAGAATCGCGCAGCTTAGCAGCGGAGGAGTAAGGAGCGCTGAAAAGATTTTTCCGTTCAAGGTAAAGCGAGCTTATTTGTAGCGGACTCCGCGCTTGACGACGAGGTCAACCTTCTGCAGAAGATTGATGTATCGAAGCACATCGCCGCGCACAGCAATAATATCGGCATACTTTCCTTCGCTGACGGTGCCCACATCCTTATCCACTTTCATGGCAACCGAGGGCCAATACGTAGCTGCGCGTATCGCCTCCATAGGTTCAACGCCGAGTTTGTTTACCCAGACGTCCAGCTCATTCCACGTGGATTGGCTGTGGAATTTCATCGGGATGCCGCTGTCCGTTCCAATCAATAGTACGGCGCCGGATTCGCGAAGTTGCTTAAATTTTCTTGCGAGTGTTGGCCGGCGGTTTGGTGTAATCTGGAAATATGGAAGACGGTCGGGATACCTTATCGAATTCTTGATGTCCTGAAT
>JACQPT010000221.1 GCA_016207415.1 Ignavibacteriales bacterium | reverse complement strand
TTCTTGTACTCAGCAGAGCTTTGGATTATTCCAAACTCCGGCAGATCGAGAGCGCCCTTCCGTTCTCCGTTCAAAACAGTTCTTTCGATGAGTTCCAGGCGTTTGTGGAAATCCCCGAACCTCAAAGGAACAACCCGATCCTGAAGCTGTCCGGTGAGACTTCGAGTTTTGAAGCGTGGTCAAAGCTCCCTCCTGTCTTTAAAACGCAATCGCTCTTCCGTCTGAAGCCGGAAACAGAAATACTGGCGACGACACGAATTCAGTCCGTCGTTACGAATGAACCTTTCCTTGTCACCCGCAACATCAACGCGCGGAAAACGGTTGCTTTCCTGGGCTATGGGGTGTGGCGATGGAACCTCCTTTCGGACGCGGGCTCAACAAACGTGCTCGAGGCTTTCCTGAGTAATACCGTGCGCTGGCTGACAACCCGCGAAGATGAGCGACGGCTGCGAGTACAAACCACAAAACAAGTCTTCACAACGCAGGAAGCTGTTGAGTTCACCGGTCAGGTGTACGATCAGAGTTACCAGCCCGTTGACGACGCGGAGATTGCCCTCACCGTCTACTTCGGGCACCAGAGGAATGAGCTCATGCTTTCACCTGTCGGCAACGGCAGATACGAAGGCTCGCTGAACCAGCTCGAGGAAGGTGATTATCGGTTCGACGCGAGCATCACCCTCGACGGCAAACAGATCGGAGAACAGCAGGGAAGATTCTCCGTCGGCGGGTTGAATGCTGAGTTCCTCGAAACGAAAATGAACAAGCAGCTCTTGCAGCTCCTGGCCTTCCGGACGGGCGGGACATACTACGATACGGACCGCATCGACCGTTTATCGAACGACATTAAGAATCTGCCGAACTTCCAGTCGCGCGAGTTCACGAGCTCCAGCGACATCGAACTCTGGAATCTGGCGTGGACGCTTGGGCTTGCTGTTTTCATTTTTTCTATCGAGTGGTTTTTGCGTAAACGTCATGGAATGTTGTGAAAACGTCCTCTCATACGTTAACCCTCTGTGTCTCTATTCTGCTTTTTGCAGCTGCAAGCGCTGTTGGGCAGACAGTCGCCCGTGTTGATAGTTTCTTCGCAAAAAGCCTGGGGCGCGTCAAAAAGCTGACCGTTATTCTTCCTGCAAAATACTCCAGTGAGACTCGTTATCCCGTGTTGTACTTGCTTCACGGGCTTGGCGGCAACCATGAAGATTGGAATGCACGAACAAAAATCGTTGAGTATGCGGACGCATATCCGCTTGTTATCGTGATGCCGGACGGGGAAGATTCATGGTACGTGAACTCAAGCGCTGCGTCAGGCGACAGGTTTGAGGATTATCTGATCCACGATGTCCGCAATTATGTTTTAAGCCGGTATTCCATCGACACCACACGCCAGGCAATCGCGGGACTCTCGATGGGCGGATATGGTGCTCTGATGCTCGCCCTCCGGCATCCTGTAAAATTCCTTTTTGCGGGCGACTTGAGCGGTAGCATCACGGTTCCCTCGGCACTCTCGGACACAGTTCTCATGCCGGAGAAATCTCTTGCACCATCCCTGCTGAAAGCGTTTGGACGCATGACAAAGACAACGCGTGACGCACACGACGTTTTTCATTTGTATAAAAAGACTCCGAGGCGACAGTTTCCCTATTTCTACATGGTCATTGGAATTCAGGACGGTTTCAAGAAATGGATCCCGGCTCATCACGCCCTGGCGGAGTCTCTAAGAGTCTATGGCGCGGCGTACGAATACCACGAAACGCAGGGCGGCCACAACTGGCAATTCTGGGACCGTGAGATTCAGCCGCTCTTGAAACGCATGAGTCAAATCATGAAATTCTAACGTAATTACATAAAGCGGCGTATAACCGCTTGTGCAAACGAAATGCATTTATTAAGGCAAGCACACCGACCCCCTTATTTTTTCTCTTCGGAAGGGGGAAATGTCAGCCAAAGGCTGATGAGCCTTTGTTTGAAAAAAGGGGTCGGCAGAAAAACTTCAAATCAACAACCTTTCAAAATTCAAGATCCATAGAAACAAAATTCGAACAGCACTCACGGAATTATTATGTCATTTCCCTCGTCGCTATATATTCTTGTTAGTTTCGCTTTCCTCACGCCTGCTCTCCAAGGGCAAACTATGTTGCAAAGCGTGCCACCAAGGCCGCTTCCCTGCCACGAAAGCTGGCTTCCACTCATCAGCAATTACGGGTCGTCCGCTGAAACTCTGTACGTGTTCGAAAAAGACCAATCCCTTTTCATTGCGGGAAAGCAAACTGACTTTGTTCGTCTTGACCCGATGAGCGACGATTTGTTTCGCGTTGCGTCAGAGGAGCCGGACGATAGAAAGTTTTTAAAGTTTCGACGCGATCGGGCCGGAATTGCATCGTCAATAATGTATCGGGGCGCGGAATTCAAACGAATAACGACGGGTGGCGAAGGCGGAACCACGTTCAAAATTGTGCCACTTCGGAACGTCGAACAGCTGAGAAAAGAAGCTCTGGCTGGGCAACCACCGGCTGAAAAAGGTAAATTCATAAGACCCGACCTCGTTGAGATCACGAAGATGGACTCGACTATCAAACTCGATATTCGTTATGCCACGACGAACAACTTTATGAATGAAGTTTTCTATTCGCAGCCGAGAGCGTTTTTGCAACGTTCAGCTGGTGAGGCTGTTGTTCGCGCGCATCGAAACTTGAAAACGCTTGGCTATGGGCTGCTGATTCATGACGCATACCGTCCCTGGTATGTCACAAAGATGTTTTGGGACGCGACGCCGAACGATAAACGGGATTTCGTCGCCGACCCGGCGAAGGGCTCAAGGCATAACCGTGGCTGTGCCATCGATATTACTTTGTATGAACTCTCAACGGGCAAGGCCGTCGAAATGCCAAGCGGCTATGACGAGTTCTCCGAACGCGCCTTCCCAACATACCCAGGCGGAACGTCGCTCCAACGGTGGCACCGTGAGCTTCTGCGCGTTGCACTGGAAGAACAGGGCTTCAACGTCTACGAGTGGGAATGGTGGCACTTCGATTACAAAGATTGGAGACGATATCAGATTCTGAATGTAACGTTTGAACAGATTCAGTAACCGATTTGCGAGGGATATTCAACACTCTCCCGGTTCAATCCCCTCACCATAGCAGGATCAACTTTTTCGTCTCCACAAACGCGCCAGCTTGCAGCCTGTAAAGATAAACGCCACTGGGCAGCCCCGCCGCATCCCAGTGAGTGCTGTAAGAGCCAGCCGAAAGTTCCTCTGAGATCAGTGTTGCTACCTCACGTCCTAAAAGGTCGAAAATCGTCAGCGTTACATAACTTTTGCGAGATAAAGAGAATTGTATTTCAGTGCTAGGGTTGAACGGGTTGGGATAGTTCTGGCTAAGGGAGAATCGCTCAAGCACATCATTGTTCGGCCGAGTTTCAACGCCCGTTGCGACCGGAACAATAAAGTCACCGACCAACGGCAGATGGTCCGAGGCCGTCGTCACATCGTTCCGTTGAAGACCGTACGCCGCGAGCGTGTTGTCCGACATCTCGCCTGTGAAAAGTGCAAAGCGGTTTCCAGGTTCAATTGCGTTGTCAGTGTAAATCATGTAGTCCAGACGACCCGGCGGATAACTGCTAAGATCGTTGCGCCAGGTGTATGCCAGAAGCCGATCAGGATGCCGGGGAAGGAGATCGCTGAGGTCTGACTCATCCCAATCGGGAGCGAAGCGTGGTCCATAGACCAGCGTATCAACGATCTCGCCGGAGAGTAGCGTGCGGAGCTGCCGTGAGTAGCCGACAAGGTTCATATCTCCGATCATAAGAATCGGCGTTTTCGGTGCAAGAGTGATAAGCCCGCCGGGTTGCTTTGCATCGCGGATGAACGCCATGATCGCATCAAGCTCGTTCTGGCGAGCGGTATTGTTTTGGC
>JACQPT010000223.1 GCA_016207415.1 Ignavibacteriales bacterium | reverse complement strand
GCCCCGCACACTTCAAGGGTCATTTGAGTAACGGTGTTCACGAGGTCATTGAAGTCAAACACCTGAGTCACGAGCCGACTAAGGTTATGAAGGGAGGTAATCTCGTACTGTTTCCGCTCAAAAACTTCAGCCGTCGGCAAATGGAAGAGCGTGCTCACAAAAGCCATCCCAAAAAAGACCGCGCCAAAAATCGCATTCAGCTGGCTAAATCTGTGGAGGGGCTGGCTGAAGGTAAGAAGCGCTCGATTCGTGAATGTCTTCTCAAAGAACAGGACGTTGAAAAGGACAAAGGCGGTAAACAGAAGGGCGCTGTAAATGATAACGTAAATTTTCTCTTTGCGGGACAGATACACGATCCAGCTTTGCCTGAATGAGTTTGCGACGATGGTCAGCACCGACAACGAAAAGAAGAGTGTGCTGAACAGTGCGCTTTCCATCGACAAAAATGGCAACAGAAACACCATCGACCCTAGCAAGAAGATCAAGTACAGTGTGTAGTTCCGTTTCGTACCCTTTTTTCTTTTGAACAGCACAAGGTCTTTGATCGTTAAAAGTGCCCGAATGGAAACCGTCCCGAGACTTACGGCGAGGATCATAGAGAGGAAAATCGCCATTGCGGAATATCGCGCTTGGTCGTTTTCCTGGCTGCCCGCATCGGCAAAGCCGAAGGCAGAAAGCAATCCGACAAGGCAAAGCGCCAGCACACACACGATCAACAACCGTCCGATGTCTTTCGTCGTCGCTCTCTTGGTGGTCGACCTGCTGCTCTCGATGAGAAGATAGACGAGGGCAAACGCGGCGATAATAATGCCTTCCCGCCCGACATCCAACCACGATATTTCAAGATTCACTGTCGCCCGCACAATATCGTAGACAAAGACGACGAAGAACAACACTGGAGGGAGGGCAAGAAGGAGAGCTTTCTTCAGTCGGGACATTACTAGACCTTCAATGCCGTCCAGGTTCTGGAACGGAATTTCAAATAGGCCATCGTCGTGTAGGAAACGATGTACACCGGCAACGCCATCCAGGCGCCCTGGATGCCGAACTGAACACCCAACACATACGCCAGGGGGAGAAAAATGACCCAATGCGTGATAATTTCGAGAAACATGACATACAACGTTGCACCGGCGGCCTGGAGGGCATTTGCAAGGATAATTCCTGAGCCGTACGCAATCTGCGCGGCACCGGCCATAAGGAGAAGAGGCCGGGCAACGGAAATCACCGTTTCGTTCGGCGTGATTACGCGTAGAATGAAATCAGGAATCAGAAAGAACAGTATTCCGACAAAAATAGTAAAAATCGTTCCGATTTTTGCCGTTTCGATTCCATACCTGTAGGCTTCCTCCGGTTCATTATTCCCCAGCTCATTTCCGACGAGTGTTTGCGTGGCGATGCCGAAACCAAAACACGGCATGAAAGAAAGGAAGAGGGCGGAAATGACAACCTGAGTGGCAGCCTGTTCGGCTATTCCAAAGATCCCGGCGATCGCGACAAAGACGAGGAATCCGAGCAGGATCAATATATTCTGGAATGAAACTGGTAAGGATATGCGAACAATCGGCTTGATATAGTCCAATCCAATAGCCAGTACCTGATAATACCTATACTTTTTTCGATAATCCGGCAAAAAAGTTACAATAACGAAGAAGAGAAGGCCTACTGCCATCCCGATGGAGGCCGCCAGGCCGGCTCCCCCGAGTCCCATTTTCGGGAATCCGGCTGTCCCAAAGATGAGAAAATAGTTGAACACAATGTTGACAATGTACATCAGGATTGCAGAGAACATGAAAATCTTCGTGTGACCTATCCCGTAGAAAAAGCCCCGGTAGGAAACGCCGAGCAGGAAGAATGGCAGACCGAGCGAACGATATTTGATGTATTGCCCTGCCGCCAGCGCAACGTTGTCATCACTGGAGAACAACACGATGGCATCATACGCAAAAAAATAACCCAGAACTCCGAAGAGGACGCCAAGGACGAAACTCAATACGAGCGAATTGTTCAGGACGATTCCGACGGCCGTATGTTTCCCCTGGCCGTATCTCCGAGCAACCAGGATATGAGTTCCAGTGGCAAGGCTGGAAAAAAAACTGGTCAGCGTCCAGGTCGCCAACACTCCAAGACCCATGGCGGCAAGCGAGATTTCCGAGTTGTCCAGCCTCCCGACCATAGCCGTGTCGATGATGGACACAATCATCTGCGAGGAAAGGCCGGCAATTGCAGGAAAGGCAATCTTGAGAATGCGAGAGGAATATTTCTTTTGGGGAAGTGGGTTCATGCAAAGCGACCATCACCGATGAACATAAAAAAAGGGGTTTTCTCATGGTCCCCTTCTTTTGTTCAAGCCACGGGCATTTGTCGGCTACTCGCCGTACTGTGCGAGATATCGGTCGATATCCCTTGCAAATGCAGATTCGGGGAATTCCTTCTTGATTTTTTTCAACAACTCGGCGGCACGTTGTCGCTTGCCGGCAAGGGCATAATTTGCCGCCGCATGGTGAAGGTTCTCCGGCGCCTGAAGGCCAGTCATATTCCTGGAGGCAGCCTTTTCAAAAAGGAGTGCAGCTTCATCATAGCGCTTCAGAGCTTCCTGACAGGCAGCGGCGCCGGACAATGCCGATGCTGCCAGCATCTTGTCTTCCAGATCGGCTTCAAGGTATTGTTCCAATGCCTTCGGATAGTCGGCTCCGGCAAAATAGCAATTTGCAAGGTACAGCTTTGCGATCTGGCCTGCATCGGTGTTTCCGTGCTCATTGACAATTGCGGCCAAACCTTGAATGACGCCCTCTTGCGGTGCGCCGTTGATCGCTTCTTCGTACCTTCCCTGGTCATAGTACGGAATGACCTTTGCCAGCTTCGCAGTTGCGTTTTGGTTGGATTCCTTAAGATTCAGATTCCATAAAAACAGGGCAACAACAAGAACTATGGGGATCCCCACGATGTATCCGACGAGTCGTCGATTTTCCTCAATCCACGACCGCGTTTCAAAGTACGTCGTGACCAGTTTGTCCTCTTTCATTTCTTTCCTGGTAATCTTCTTCTTTGGTTTTAGCATTTTTTCCGTTCCCTGTTAACGATCCATGATTCTGTGTCGTGCGCCCGGGGCGATTCGAACGCCCGGCCTACAGCTCCGGAGGCTGTCGCTCTATCCAGCTGAGCTACGGGCGCAATTTCAATCCGTTCGCTGTAATTTCAACAGCCAAAAATACTCAACTTTTGCTTGAGATTCAATGAGAGTGATCATGAACATGAAGTATCTGCGCTGCTTCGTTGAAAACACGTTCAGCCGAAATGTTCCTCATACAGTCAAAAGTTTTTACGGGGCATTTATCTCCCCCATGAATCGAGCATGGCCTGCACTCAAGTCCTAGCGTCTCAACGACGACATCACGGTCGCCGTAAGGGGCAAAACCGAACGCCGGAACGGTGGCACCAAAAATCGCGACAACCGGGGTTCGCATGGCGACGGCAAGATGCATTGGTGCGCTATCGTTCGAAATAAGGAGATGACACCGTCTTAATAACTCTGCTGATTGCAAAAGCGGAAGTCGCCCACAGGCATTGACGATGGAGTTATTGTTGATGAGTCGTTCTATTTCCTCGCATAATGCCAGGTCTTCCAGCCCGCCGATAAGAATAACTGTGTAACCCTGCCGAATGAAGAGCGCGCCTAACTCAGCAAACCTCTCTTTAATCCAGCGTTTTGTGTTCCAAATTGTACCGGGCGCCATAGCAACCAGCATCTCTGAGTTGCCGGCGGGCGAAGCAGCAAGGAATTGGTCGACAGCTTTCTCATCCGTCGACGAGGGGAACACCTTCGGTAGTTCACGGCCCAGAAATTTCTCATCGATACCTTCCAGGAGAGAGAGGTTCCGGTCAATCTCATGAATCGTGCCTCGATACTCAACCGTCTTTGTAAACAGGAACTTCCCTGCGCTCGTGTCAAAGCCAACGCGCAAAGGAATACCAGCCATACCTGCCAGGAGGGCGCTCCGCAGCGACCGATGAGGAATCACGGCCAGATCGTATCTCACGTCTTTCAAACGCCGTAGCAGATGAAGAAACCCCGAAAGGCCACGATTTCGGCCTCGTTTATCATATTCAATGACCCTTGCGATAGCAGGGTGATGGCGAAATAACTCCGCGGACCTCGGCACAACAACGACGTCAACATTGGCCTCCGGATGATTCTTTTTCAGCACCTGAATTAACGGCAACGTAAGAATCGCATCTCCAATAAACGCGGTCTGAATCACGAGAATGTGTTTAAATCCGTCCTTCACTCTTGCCTTTTCGCTGAATCGTAAACGTGTTTCCACCTCTTGTGCATCCACATCCACTGCCCGGGGTAATCGCGTATGATCGACTCCGTAAGACTGGTATGCCGCTTCGTCAATTCTTCAATATTTTGTTTGTTGTATTCAGATAGATCATTGGAGGGCACCTCATGAAACCTGAGCCGATACGTTCCGTCCTGCTGCCGGATCGCAAGTGTGAGGACGATGGGAGCGCCTGTTTTCAAGCTGAAGGTTGCCGGACCCTCATACGTGGGGACCTGCCGGCCGAAAAACTCCACGCTCAAACTCTGAACCGAAGCCGTTTGGTCGGCCGCCATCCCGACGACATTGCCTTCTTGAAGGGTACGAAGAACCTCTCGAACGGAGACCTCCATGGGAATGATAGTGTTTCCAACCCTGGTGCGCCATTCGTTGACTTTCTTATCAATGAAATGGTTAGACTGAGTTTTTACGATTAAGAGCATCGGGGATTGGAGAATCATCGCGACTGATTGCGCCATCAACTCCCAATTGCCAAAATGCGCCGTCAGAACAAGGACTCCCTTTCCCTTCTTCCGGGCGCCGAGAAAGACCTCGCGATTGTCGACTTGAATAATTTTTTCCAGACCACTATCGAGAAGTCTCTGAGACGAAAGGAGCTCGAACAGAGAGGTGCTCACGCTCCTGAAGGCTTCCAGCGCGATGCGTTCCAGCGCGGCGTCATCCTTCCCCGGGAACGCATGCCTCAAGTTCTCCAGCGTGATCGAGCGCCTGAACCCCAGATAGTAGACCACCTCGCCGAGAACGGCTCCGGTCTTCTGGACAAAACGAAGCGGAACGAAGTGAAGGATCCAGACAAAAAGCTGAAAGACAGCAAACTCGAGGATATGACGAAGTCTCATCGGAAGGTTACGCGAGGAGAGCGAAATCACTCGCCCATGACTTTCACGATGACCCGTTTCTTGCGTTGTCCGTCAAACTCCGCATAATAAATCTGCTGCCATGGGCCAAAGTCGAGTTTTCCGTCAGTCACGGGGACAAGAACTTCGTGGTGCATGAGGAGGCTTTTCAGGTGCGAATCCCCGTTGCTTTCACCTGTTCGATGATGGCGATAATTCGGATTAAATGGCGCGAGCTTTTCCAACCACTCGTCAATATCCTGTAGCAGGCCGGATTCAGCATCGTTGATATAGACAGAAGCCGTTATGTGCATCGCTGACACCAGAATCATTCCTTCCTTGATGCCGCTTTTATGAAGAACTCTTTCGACCTCGCTGGTAATGTTGATATATTCGCGATGTTTTTTTGTGTTGAACCAAAGATATTCCGTATGAAATTTCATCGCCTGTCTCGATTTCATTCAACGGGAACGATCCGCATGATCCTATCATCGGCGGCGAAAGGACTTGCACGGCCATCCCTGTTACTTGTGGAAAAATAAAGATAGCCGTCCGGCCCTTCCGAAATATCCCGAATTCTTTTGAATTCAGCTTCAAGAAGATATTCCTGCCGAATGACTTTCCTCGGGTTCTCTTCGTCAAGAACAACGCGGATGATCTTTTGACCTCTCAGACAACCAATGAAAAAATTGTTTTTAAACTGTGCAATGACAGAGCTCTTGTAGAACGCGCCGCTTGCCGGGGCCACGGCGGGCGAATATTCGAGCAGGGGCGATTGCATGCCGGCCTTTTTCATTTTGTGGTGAATTTCCGGCCAACCGTAGTTTTTTCCAGCATCGATGATGTTCACTTCGTCACCACCGCCGGGGCCGTCAAACCCCGAAGGCCCATGCTCCGTCTCAAATAACAGTGCCGCAGACGGATGCCAGTCGATCCCTTGCGGGTTCCTCAATCCGATGGCGTAGACCGGGGAATTCTTTCTCGGATTGTCGACCGGGATCGATCCGTCGTCGTTTAGCCGCAGAATCTTTCCTGCCAGTGAGTTCCTATCCTGAGCCAATTCCCTGTCCGCTGCATCGCCGGTGCTGACATAGAGTTTTCCGTCGGGGCCAAAACGAATTCGGCAGCCGTTGTGAACGGAACTGGCGGGCAGACGTGGTACGATGTCGCCAGGATCAATAAGGTTGTTTCCCGTCAAGACGAACCGGACAACTTTATTAATCAGGTCTCCTCGATCGCGGGTGGTAAAACTCAGATACACAAATCGATTTTTTGCAAACTCCGGATGAAACGCCAGTCCCATCAATCCACCCTCCCCTCGATGGACTACATTCTCCAAATGGGCAACAAGTGCGGGCTTAGACTCCCCTTTTTTCAGAAGCTTGAGCCGTCCCGGGCGCTCCGTGAAATAGAGATTGCCCTCGGCGTCAAACACAAGTGACCATGGAATTTCAAGTCCTGTGAGGACCGTTTCAACTCGAAACCTCGCTCCATCTTCGGTCTTGAAGACTCTCTCCTGTGCCCCTGCCAGATCAAAAACGATAATTGTACAGACACAAAGGAGTGTGCTCATATCTCGTATTTCTTGATTATCCAATCAGGGATCGCCTCAGCTCGCCCGGTTTTCAGGTTGGTCATAATGAAATGAAACCACCCGTCACACGACACTTTGGCATTTCCCTTTTTGATGATCTCAAAATGTATTTTTACGCCATCCTTGTGGAACTCCTCCACCCAAGTCCTCACCGTGATGAGTTCTCCCAAACCCAACGCTCGCTTATATTCGAGATGTGCCGTTTTGACAACCCAACCAAATCCATTCGCCAGGAATTCCTGCATGGGCATCTTGTAACAGCGCTCCATTTGATCATACCGGGCAGCGAGGACATAATCGAAGTACCGACTATGATGAACATGGGCATTCATATCGAGGTCATCAGGCCTTACCCGAAGCTCAGTTTCGAACCTGGATCTCAGAGGGATTGTCATGGTTTGGCACTTAGATCTCGGGATTCAACATTATTGCAAAAGCTACTTTTTCGCTCATGAAACTCTTCCTCGGCTTAGGTTCCCTTCGGAAATCGAAGAATTTTCGCAACACGAAGTTGTATTTGAACCGGAGCAAACGCTGCAAAAAGTTGGGTTATTTTGATTGGATTAGCAAGGCGAAGCAAAAAAAAGCGCCGACAAAACAGCTATCGGCGCTGGAAAATGTAGCAGAACCAGAGCTACTTCATAGCAAGGACGGCCTCTTTAGCCGCTTTTGCAACTCTGAATTTCACGACGGTTTTGGCCGGGATCTGGATTTGCTCACCAGTTGCCGGATTTCGGCCCATACGTGCCTTACGGTCAACGAGCACAAGCTTTCCTATCCCAGGCAGCGTAAAGGAGTTTTTTGCCTCTCTGTAGGCGAGAGTCGCAATTTCCTCCAGGATATTGACTGCGACCTTCTTTTTCAGGTCGAATTTGCTGGCCAAATGCGCAGCAACCTGGCTTTTGGACATTGCTTTACCCATTTTGTTGATCCTTTATGATAGTGAGTTGATGAGGTTATTTAAGAAAGATTTTTAAGAATCCACCAGAACTTCCTTGCTTCTTGGAACTTACGGCCACGAACTACTGTCACTGGAAATATAACGATTTCCTTAGAAAAGTCAACAAAAAAATATTCGATTTTCCTAAGATTTTTTGATATTTCTGTCGCTGTCACAACTCGTTGATTATTAAATACTTACGAGGAATGTGGTCTCCAGGACAATATCCCTTCGTTAAAGATACTTTGGATCCGCAAGACCATGAATTGTTCACATACTCTTCTTCAGTCTGCTTTTTTCTTTCAGTCTTGCTTCCTTCTTGTGCTCGCGAGAAGTTTGAATGCGGCCAATCGCTGGCATAGGGTATCAGGTCTCCTGGGTCCGATTCGGTTCGGATTGGAAATGCAACCAATGAATAACGACGGAGTGAGGGCGGAATCATGTGAACGAAATGGAATTTGACGCGCTCGTGAACTAGGGCAAGTATATTAAGCTGTTTATGCGAGATTTCTTTTTCAGTTCTTGTGCTGGAGCAGTTATTATGTTTTTAACATTTTTCTAACAGCTGGCACTTGCCTTTCATCCTTTAGTTGTTTAGGTTAGACACGATTTGTTCAAGCCTTTTTGTCGAATTTCATTCTAAGTGCACTTCTTCAAACGCTGCTACTCGTGCTAGAGTCTATTCCAACATTCTGTTTCATCCAAGCTAAACTTAAATCAAGGAGTCATTTATGAAACTCACTTCAAGGGTTTCCATGCTCTTGGGTTTCTGCTTCACATTTTTGTCCGTTTCTGCCCTGAGCCAAGGAGTAACGACAGCTGCCATTTCGGGCATAGTCACCGACAAGTCTGGGCAGGGACTTCCTTCAGCAAATGTGGTTGCAATACACACGCCCTCTGGGACGGTTTATGGGACAAGCACGCGTGCGGATGGTGGCTACAACCTCGCCAACTTACGTGTCGGAGGTCCTTACTCAGTGACTGTTACTTATGTCGGTTATCAGAAACAGGAACAAACGAACATCCAACTACAACTTTCACAGGAAGCAAGATTTGATTTTCAGCTTGCCGAGGAAGCGGTTCAAGCTGCCGAGGTTGTTGTTACTGGAGAGAGAAATCCCATTCTAAGTGCAGGGCGGACGGGAGCTGCGACTTCAGTCACGAGAGAGACCATTCAATCTCTTCCGACGATTTCGCGGAGAATCGAAGATATCGCACGCTTGACTCCACAATACAGTGGTGTAAATTTCGGTTTCAGTTTCGCTGGCCAAGACAACAGGCTTAACAACGTAACGGTGGATGGATCTTATTTTAATAATTCATTTGGTCTGGCTGGTCAGCCGGGTGATCGAACTGGAGTAGCGCCTATTTCACTCGATGCCATCGAACAATTGCAGATCAATGTGGCGCCTTTTGATGTTCGACAGGGTAATTTCGTGGGGGCGGGCGTGAATACTGTGACGAGAAGCGGCACAAATGAGATTTCCGGTTCAGTCTATTATCTGTTTCGTCATCAGGGTCTTGTCGGAACTGACGCGGGAGATTTCAAATATAATCCTGGAACATTCAAGTACAATCAGATTGGCGTTCGCCTGGGCGGTCCTGTTATCGAGAACAACCTGTTCTTTTTTACAAGTTTTGAGAATGATGATTTGACACAACCCGGGACCACTTTCAGGGCCAACCTTGGTGGTGAAACCGTGGGTGGCAACACGACAAGAGTTACTGCATCGTCTCTTGACAGTCTGAGTACATTTCTCAATTCCAATTTGGCCTATAACCCGGGGCCGTATCAAGGTTATGACTTTTCCACTCCCGTGACACGGTTTATATTCAAATTCGATTACAACCTCGATGAATCTAACAAGATCAGTCTCCGTTACAATCACCTGGATTCAGACACCGACGTGTTGGTTTCGAACTCTTCTTCGCTCGGGTTTGGCACTCGAAGGACAAACACGAATGGTTTGAATTTCCAAAATTCAAATTACAAAATATTGGAAAATATACGGTCGCTCGTGGGAGAATGGAACTCCATCATTAGCGATAATATGTCAAACAGTCTCATCGTCGGCTACAGTTTCCACGACGAAAGCAGGGGTGATGTTGGGAAGCTCTTCCCGATGGTGGATATTCTTCAATCCGGCACAGTCTATACGACATTTGGTTCAGAGCCCTTCACACCGAACAATGAGCTACGTTATAGCAGCTTCCAGGTTCAGGACAATTTTTCCATTTACGGCCCTGAACACAACCTTACTTTCGGATTCAGTGCCGAAAGATATGAATCTGAAAACGTGTTTTTCCCTGGCAAACAGAGTGTTTACGTGTACAGCTCTCTAGCTGACTTTTACACTGATGCACAAGGTTACGTTGCTAATCCCAATCGAACGGGGCCAGCACCAGTAACGCTTCGTCGTTTCCAGGTGCGATGGTCGAATATCCCTGGGCAGGAAAAACCCATCCAGCCACTTGAAGTATTCTACGCAGGGGTCTATGCGCAAGACGAATGGCAAGTGAATCCGAAGCTGAGGTTAACGATCGGGCTGAGACTCGACGTGCCATCTTTCGGCGAGACCGGGTACGCGAACTCGAACGCAGATTCGCTCTCATTCCGGGACGAGACGGGCAGTACTGTTAAGTACTCGACAGCTAAACTTCCGGATGCCAACATACTTTTCTCACCGCGAATCGGTTTTAATTGGGATGTGATGGGAGACAGAAGCACACAAGTCCGTGGCGGTACCGGAGTCTTCACCGGACGTCCGGCATATGTTTGGATTTCAAATCAGATTGGTAACACGGGAGTCCTCACGGGTTTCTTGTCGGTCGATAATACGACGGCTTATCCTTTCCACTCAAATCCTGATCGTTATAAACCGACGACAGTTACAGGTGCTCCAGCTTCATCTTACGAATTGGCATTGACCGATGCAGATTTCAAATTTCCGCAATTGTGGAGAACGAATATCGCTGTTGACCAACAGCTGCCGCTTGGGCTGATAGGAACAGCTGAGTTCATCTACAATAAGGACGTCAATGGTATCTATTACATCAACGCCAATCTCAAGCCTGCGGACACGCTCTTCACCGGCGCAGGAAGTCGACCCCGGTGGAGTTCGACAGCGAGCGGCGTCACAAGAATTAATACCAACGTTCAGAATGCCACCGTATTGAAAAACCAAGATGTTGGATATTCCTGGAACATTTCAGGAGCATTGGAATTACCGTACAGCAACGGTTTGTTCGCAAAACTCGGTTACAATTATGGTGAATCCAAGAATACTATTGATCCAGGATCTATCGCTTTCGGCTCGTGGAACAATAACCAGCATCCGAGCGATCCGAACAACCCCGGAGTTGGATTCTCATCCAATTCTCCCGGACATAGGATTTTTGCTGCCGTTTCATATCGCCAAGAGTATTTTGATTTTGGCGGAACGTCTGTTGCATTGTTCTGGGAAGGACGCACGCTCGGGAATGCCAGTTACATTTATGGCGGTGACATGAACAACGACGGCGGAACAAGCAACGACCTTCTTTATATTCCAAAAGACAAATCCGAAATGTATTTTGTCCAATCTGGATCATTTACTCCGCAACAGCAAGCAGATGCTTTTGAGGCATTTATTCTGCAGGACGAATATCTTAATGCCAACAGGGGAAAATACACAGAACGCGGTGGCGTATTCCTGCCAATGGTTTACAGAGCCGACCTGAGTGTAACGCAGGATGTTTTCACGGAGTTACTTGGTAAACGAAACTCCCTTCAACTCAGGGTCGACTTTTTGAACGTCGGAAACCTGATAGACAAGAGCTGGGGGGTAGGTCAAAGGCTCGTCACGAACGCACCTTTGATCCCTGCTACGCCTCGAGCTACATCTGCCGGCCTTCCACGTTATACCTTGAGAGCGATAAATAATCAATTGGTCACCACCTCACTTGAGCCGACTGCCGGCGTAACCGATGTCTTTAGAATTCAGCTTGGAGTGAGGTATATATTTAATTGATTGTCGTTTGACGGCCTTAACATCAGGCCACGTTGTGAAAAAAGTCCCGCAAAAAACGCGGGACTTTCTTTTTTTCATGTTCTCGGCTTTTCGAATGCACATTGCGTTTCGAGAGATTATGCGTTAAATTATGTTTTCAGGGGGGGTCGTAGCTCAGTTTGGTTAGAGCGCCTGCCTGTCACGCAGGAGGTCGCGAGTTCG
>JACQPT010000243.1 GCA_016207415.1 Ignavibacteriales bacterium | reverse complement strand
GTTCTGGGGAAGCAAGGTCGTGCAGGACATTCCCGTGGACGAAGTTTTCCAGTATGTCAACGACATCGCCCTGATTCGAGGACAGTGGAGAGTGGTGCGCGGAAAATTGAGCGAGCAGGAGTATCAGAGAATTCTCAAAGCACAGATTTATCCCGAATACGAGGAACTCAAGAAAAGCGTGAAAGCAGAGAATCTTCTTGAGCCAAAAGTGGTGTATGGCTATTTTCCCTGCCGTTCCGATGGAGACGACCTTGTCATTTATCGGCCGTCGTCAATACCGCAATTGCAGGAATGGTTGCGATTCTCGTTTCCCCGACAACAAGACGGACGCCGCCTGTGCATCTCCGATTTCTTTGCCCCTGTGGACTCCGGCAGGACTGATGTTGTTGGATTTCATCTGGTCACGGTTGGAATGAAGGCCTCACAATACTCGAAGAAACTCTTCGAGGCAAACAACTACAAGGACTATCTCTACTTCCACGGCCTGAGTGTTGAGAGCGCCGAAGGGTTGGCAGAGCTGTGGCACAAAAGAATTCGCGAGGAGCTCGGAATTTCAGCGAAAGATGGAAAAGAAATTCGTAAATTATTCAGCCAGACGTACCAGGGTTCGCGCTACAGCTTCGGTTATCCGGCGTGTCCCAACCTGGAGGATCAGGCAAAACTGTTCGAATTGCTCAAGCCCGAGCGCATCGGCGTTTCACTGACGGAAGAATTCCAGCTCGACCCGGAGCAATCGACATCGGCGATCATTGTGCACCATCCCGAAGCCAGGTACTTCAACGTCAAGTTACACAAATCCATCACTCCAACAATCCAATAATCCACAACAATGACCAATCTTGTGCTTCTCCGCCATGGCGAATCTCAATGGAATCTAGAAAACCGTTTTACCGGCTGGGTCGATATCCCGCTTTCTCCGAAGGGAGAACAGGAAGCCCGCGAAGCCGGTGAGAAGCTGAAGACCTACACTTTTGACAAGGCCTACACATCGATTCTCAAGAGAGCCATTGAAACGCTTTATATTGTTCTTAGGATTATCGATCAAAAGAACATGCCCGTGGAGTATGACAAAGCCCTTAACGAACGTCACTACGGTGCTTTGCAGGGAAAAAACAAAGCGGAAATAGGAAAACAATACGGCGAACAGCAATTGAAAATCTGGAGGCGAAGTTTTGATGTCCCGCCGCCAAATGAAAAAACAGACCTGAATCCTGACGGAATCAGCGAAAGCCTGAAGGACACAGCAGCCCGAACGCTTCCCTATTTTGAATCCAAAATACTGCCCGACGTTTTGAAGGGCAAAAACATTCTTGTGGCGGCTCACGGCAACAGCTTGCGCTCGATTGTTATGAAACTCGACAACCTTTCCGAAGAAGAGGTGCTGGAACTTAATATTCCCACCGGAGTGCCGCTCTTGTATGTCTACGACAATAAAGGAAGAATCGTCGACCACAGATACCTCTAGCAACAGGGTGAGATTCAACACAATCGCGAAATTCCCTCAGGATTCTGAATTTCTCACTGCCAAAACTTCTTCTTGACTTTTAGACCGAACTCTCTAACTTTAAGCCGTTAGGATAGCCCGAAGCAGTTCAGTCTCATCTCTTTGCTCCATTAGTCTCTTTCAGACCTCATGGCCCGATACGGACCGAACGAACACGATGTGCTCATCATCGGAGGTGGTGGAGCAGGCCTTCGTGCGGCGATCGCGGCAGTTGAAGCCAACCCGAAAATAAACGTCGCAGTCCTTTCAAAAGTGTACCCGATGCGCAGCCACACTGTCTCGGCTGAGGGCGGAGCCGCGGCTGTCATCAAAGCCAACGATAATCTCGACCTGCATGCCTACGATACGATTTCCGGTGGAGACTGGATGAGCGATCAGAATGCCGTCGAGGCATTTGTGAAAGAAGCTCCCGAGGAAATGCTCCGTCTCGAGCACTGGGGCTGCCCTTGGAGCCGCCAGGATGACGGAAAAATTGCCGTCCGTCCGTTCGGCGGAATGAAGATCGAACGCACATGGTTCGCAGCAGACAAAACCGGTTTTCACATGCTGCACACGTTATTCCAAACGACGTTGAAATACGAGCAAATCCGTCGTTACGACGAATGGTTTGTGACAAGTCTTCTCGTCGATGATGGAAGATGCCAGGGAGTCGTGGCAATAGAAATCAGCAGTGGTAAAGTCGAAGCTATCGCGGCGAAATCTGTTATCATCTGCACGGGAGGGTGCGGGAGGGTTTTTCCTTTTACAACGAACGCCAACATCAAAAACGGCGATGGGATGGCTCTCGCATACCGGGCCGGAGTTGCGTTGAAGGATATGGAATTCGTTCAGTATCACCCAACAGGACTCCCGTTTACAGGAATTCTTATCACTGAGGCTGCCCGGTCCGAAGGCGGATGGCTGCTGAACAAGGAAGGGTACCGCTATTTGCAGGACTACGACCTGGGCGTGCCGCAGCCGAAGCCGGTTCTCAGGTCTATGGAACTTGGCCCACGCGATCGTCTCTCTCAGGCCTTCGTCAAGGAGCAGGAGAAAAGCCGGACACTCAAGGGACCTTACGGGGATTTTGTGCACCTCGATCTTCGCCATTTAGGAGAAAAGGTCATTGACGCCAAAATCCCGTTTGTCAGGGAGCTGTGTTTGAAATACGAAAATATCGACCCCGTGAAGGACATGATTCCTGTTCGCCCCGTTGTTCATTACATGATGGGTGGAATTCACACCGATATCCTTGGAGCAACCTCGTTGAAGGGGCTGTTCGCAGCTGGAGAATGTGCGTGTGTGAGCATTAACGGAGCGAACCGTCTCGGTTCCAACTCGCTCACGGAAATCGTTGTCTTCGGCGCGCGGGCTGGCAAGGCCGCCGCGCAATTTGCCGCCGAACAGACTTCCATGAGCTCGTCGACTGCCCAGCTGACGGCGGATGAACAAAAGCGCATTGAAAGCCAATTCTATGACAGCGGCAAGCGCACTGAAAAGATTGCGGCCCTTCGCAAGGAAATGCACGAAGCGATGGAAAGTGGCGCAGGAATCTATCGCACCGAATCTTCCCTCAAAAAATCCCAGGAAAGGATACAGGCACTTCAAGAGCGATTCAAAAACATCTCCCTCTCGGATCGAAGTTTTACATTCAACACCGAACTCGTCTCTGCCATGGAGCTTTCGTACATGGTCGATGTTGCAGAGACGATCATTGAATCTGCCCTGAAAAGGCATGAGTCTCGCGGTTCGCACCAACGCATAGACTTCCCCGCACGTAATGACCAGAACTTCCTCAAACACTCTTTGGCATATCGAACTCCGAACGATCTCCCGCGAATTGAATACCTTCCCGTGACAATCACACGATGGCCACCAGGAGAACGGGTGTACGGGAGATGACTTAAGCCGGTTTTTATTCGACAAGAGAAAGAATTGATCAATCGAGACACCCAGGCACAAAGATGGTAATCGGTGTCGCACATGAATCTCATATTTCGGAACAGCGCGTCGCGCTGGTTCCGGCAATCGTACCGTCCCTAACGAAAGCCGGCTTAGAAGTTGTCGTCGTGAAAGATGCGGGCGTCAAAGCGGGATTCCCGGATTCACTCTTCGAAGAGCAAGGCGCCGGGATAGTCGCCCAACGATCAGAGGTGTTTCAGTCTGCCG
>JACQPT010000218.1 GCA_016207415.1 Ignavibacteriales bacterium | reverse complement strand
TTCTGGATGCCCGCTAACAATCCGCGGGCATGACAAGGTATTTTTGAGATGTGTTCTAGCCAAAGTGCGCAAAAAATCACTGAAATTCAAGGAATGGAAAAACTGGATGCTGGCTCGAGCCACTACCAAAAACTGGCAGTCTGCAAGTATGCTCAGCAATGTTCAGGTGGGACTCGGAACCAGCAGCTCTTGCAGAACTCAGCGACCAGACTGTATTCGTTTGCGCCTGTTCTTCAGGTAATCGACGAAAATGAATTCGCCGAGGTTGTTGAGGGAGGAATAGTATGCGCGTCCGTGGTTTGCTTTTGTGAACTCTTCAACAAAATTGATGAGGTATGGGTCCTGGGCGACCATGAATGTGCTGACGGTGACTTTTTCACGCCGGCACTGGACTGCCTCGTCTAGAGTTTTATTGACGATGCGTGGGTCGAGCCCAAAGGAATTCTTGTAAAGTCTTCCAACATCGTCGAAAATGGCTGAAGGTTTGCCGTCCGTTACCATGAAGATTTGCTTGTTGATGTTGCCGCATCTTCTCAGCAGGCTTCGTGCCAGCTGCAACCCCGCCCGCGTGTTGGTATGATACGGCCCGACATTGAGGAAGGGAAGTTCACTGATGCTGACGATTTTTGCATCATCCCCAAAAACCACCAGCGCGAGGTAATCTCGCGGAAATTTCACGCTAATGAGCTCGGCTAAGGCGAGGGCAACCTGCTTGGCTGGCGTTATCCGGTCTTCGCCGTAGAGAATCATGCTGTGGCTGATGTCGAGCATGAGCACGGTTGCACAGTTAGTCTGGTGTTCCGTTTCGTAGACTTCAAGATCCTCCTCTCGCAGGCGAAAGTCGTCGATACCGTCGCGTTTAAATGCATTAGTCAGCGTTGAGGTCAGGTCGATGTTCGTCGGCATGTCGCCAAAGATCCATTTCTTTGTTTCACTCAGACGGTCGACACCCGTGCCGGTGTGGGGTGTTTCGTGGTTGCCTCCGGGGGATTTCTTCAGCGACGAAAAAATCTGTTTGAGCGCGTCCTGGCGGATTTTCTGAACGCCTTTTGTCGTCAGAATTCTCATGCCGTTAACCTCTTCGATGATGCCCATTTCCTTGAGCTTGTTGATAAGGTCTTCCAGCGTGAGGTTTTCGTCGAAGACCCCGTATTGTTGGGCAACTTGTTTCAGCCATTCCAGGGCTTCCTCGACGTCGCCGCTGGCTTGAACCGTCAGGTAGCTGAAAAGAGACATCAGGGATTCAAGGCGTTGCTCGTCGGTTTGCGACCGCTCAGTCCACTGGCTGTATACAAACGGCATTTACGTTTCTTCCTCGAAGGGTTTTCCCCTTGCAGTGAAAATGCTCCCGACCATGTCTTTATACGAAGTGACATGCTCGGTTTCTTCTTTGGCGATTTTGGAATTCTGGTGGAGAGCGTCGAGGACGAATTCCATTGCGGAGGCGAGTTCGTATTTGCTGGTTTCGGGGAGTTTCAGATACTTGCGGGTGATCTCGCGGAGACCCTTGACGCGGTCGAGCTCTCTAAGGTATGCTTCGACCGGCATGTCGTCGTCGACTTCCACTTTGTTGCCCGACTCAAACCAACCGACAATCTTGCTGAATTCTGATTCATCGATTCTTGTTTCGGCGCGTTCTTTGGGCCTGCGCTGAAGCGGGTCGGGGAAGTACTTCTTAAAGACTTCGCGGACGGCTTTGCCTAGCAGCGCTTTGCTGACCTTTACGGAACCCTCCTGTTCACCTTCAAATACCAGTTCTATCTTGCCGGTCATTCCGGGCAGGGCCATAGGCAAGTCGCAGATGCGGGGGACGACGCAAGGATCTTTCAGCATGATCGCCCGGCGTTCCGCGTTGCTGATGAGATTCTCCATGGCAGAAATGGTCAAACGAGCGCTTACGCCGGACTTTTGGTCGACGAATTCACTCTTACGCGCTTCAAACGCAACCTGCTCGACGATTTCTCTGAAGTATTGCGGAATGACAATGTTCCGGCCGTCACGCTGGACCCACGCTTCCTGTTGTGTAATCTTGATCGCGTCGTCGATTGTCCTGGGATAATGCGTAAGGACCTGAGAATCGATCCTGTCTTTGAGAGGAGTGATGAGGTTCCCGCGGTTCGTGTAGTCTTCCGGGTTGGCAGTAAAGACAATCATGACATCCAGCGGGATACGCACGTTAAACCCGCGGATCTGAATGTCTTTTTCCTCCATGATGTTAAAGAGTCCCACCTGGATGCGTGGCTGGAGGTCGGGAAGCTCGTTGATGGCAAAGATGCCACGGTTTGTTCTCGGAATAATGCCATAATGAATCGCGCCTTCATGTGCGTAATGCAGGCGTTGCGTTGCGGCTTTGATGGGGTCGATGTCACCAATCAAATCCGCGATGGTGACGTCCGGTGTGGCGAGTTTTTCTGAAAGGCGTGCACCTCTGTGAATCCATTCAATTTCGACATCGTCACCCTGCTCGGCAACGAGGTCGACACAGCGCTTGCACACGGGCTTGTAAGGATTATCGTTGATCTCACATCCTCTGACCACCGGAATATACTCGTCGAGCAGGGAAGGGAGTTGGCGCACGATGCGGGATTTTGCTTGTCCCCTCAGGCCGAGGAGAAGAAGGTCGTGACGTGCGAGCAGCGAGTTTACAATTGCTGGCACGACAGTCTTTTCGTAACCGATGATGCCGGGGAAGAGTTGTTCATCAGATTCCAATTTGCGGATGAGGTTGAGGCGGACTTCCTCCTTTACGGCACGAACGACGTACCCGCTTCGCCGCAATTCGCCGATAGTCGTTGGACGGCTCATAGAAGCATGATCTCCTGGATGAATGTAATCAATGATGGAGCAAAATCCAAAATTGAAAGTCCTTCGATTAAGTCGTACCTTGGCATCGAATGAACGCAAAATCTAAAACGCTGGTGATTCGGTTTAGTTCCGTGGGCGATATTGTCCTGTCGACACCGCTGTTGCGGGTTTTGCGGAAACGCTTTCCTCAGGGTCAGATCGATTACGTGACAAAAAAAGAGTACGCAGAACTGGTAAGGTCGAACCATAATCTTAACCTGACGTACGAACTGGACGCTTCGGGTGGATTTCAGGAACTCCGCAGATTGAAGCGCCGGATTATGGAGGAAAAGTATGACCTTGTCGTCGATATTCACAACAGCATCAGGAGTCGGTATTTGCGGAGTTTTTTGGGAACTCAAACAGCAGTTGTGGACAAAAGGGAACTTGAACGACATCTTCTCGTGAAATTTAAGAGGAATCTTTACAAAGAAGTCGTCTCCGTTGCCGACCGGTACATCGAATGCGTGGAGGAATTTGGCGTCGAGAAGGACGGCGAAGGATTAGAGCTTTATATTCCGGATGAGGTCCTTTTCGGGGTTTCTGGAAAAATCGCAAAACTGGCTCTTAGCCGGTTCGAAAAAGTTATAGGCTTGTGTCCCGCCTCGAGGCATTTTACCAAACGATGGCCGGAGGACAGGTTCGCGGAATTGGGTATACGGTTTGCCAGGAACATCGGTGCAAAGATCCTGATCTTTGGGGCCCGTGATGACGCTGCACTCTGCTCCGGGATAACAATGCAAATCAACGATCATGCAGGCGAAGAACGGGCAACAGATTTCAGCGGTCAATTTTCGCTGCTTGAAACTGCCGCCGCAATGCAATTCTGCGATGTCGTTGTGACAAATGACACCGGCTTGATGCACATGGCGGCCGCAATGCACAAGAAGGTGGTGGCGATTTTTGGCTCGACGGTGAGAGAATTTGGGTTCTTCCCCGCCGGTACAGAAAATGCCGTTCTTGAGAAAAAAGGGTTGTATTGTCGTCCGTGCTCGCATATCGGACGTCCGTCGTGCCCCGAAGTCCATTTTCGTTGTATGAAAGATATCAGCGTAGATGAAGTATTTATGGCAAGTTGTTCTCTTCTATCAAGATGAGATTGCCTTTCCAGAAAACGACAAAATTTATTACATTGAAAAAGAGATTCGTATAAATTGCTTCACACGACAGTGAAAAAATCAGCGGAAATCGTCAAAGTTGTTATTTTCCTGGTCTTGTATTCCATGGCGATCGACTTAACGGCATGCAGCGAAGAAGACAATCCGGCGGCAAGCTCGGAGTGTGGAAGCGGAAACGTCACATGGGATACCAAGGCCCAGATTTGTCGCGACCAGGCAACAAACCTTCCCGTCCCGTCAAGCTGCTGCGGCAGGTAGGCGGGATGTGAAGTCTCTAAAGGGTTGTGCGCCAGTTGGTCTGAAGTTTTTTTTGGGGCCCGTAGCTCAATTGGATAGAGCAACAGCCTTCTAAGCTGTAGGTTGCGCGTTCGATTCGCGCCGGGCTCACTCTACAATCGCCGATTAGAATTCTCAAATGTGGATTTTCCCCTCGTGAGAAAACCGGATTTGCCATTCCTTTCTCTGTCTCTCCTACGTTGGCCTCAGAAGTAATTCTTTTTACCCGTAATCTCGGCAAAAGGTATAAAGACCGTTGGGCGGTCAGAAATCTGAACCTCGAAGTGCATCGGGGGGATATTTTTGGATTCCTTGGCCCGAACGGCGCAGGCAAGAGCACGACCATTCGGATGTTGCTCTCATTAATTAAGCCGACGGAGGGTGGTGTCGAACTCTTTGGGCATAACCTGAAGACCCGGCGTGCGTACGCTCTCATGTCCGTCGGTGGGATTGTCGAGAAACCCGATTTCTATTCTTACCTCACGGCTACTCGAAATCTCGACCTCGTCGGAGCGTTGAGCGGAGGAGTACAAAAAAAGCGTATCGATGAAGTTCTCGACCTTGTCGGCCTTTCAGGGCGGGGCGGAGACAAGGTAAAGACGTATTCACATGGCATGAAGCAGCGCCTTGGAATTGCGCAGGCGCTTCTTTCCGACCCCGAACTCATTATCCTTGACGAGCCCACCAGCGGCTTGGATCCGCAGGGAATGAAAGAAGTGCGTGGGCTCGTTCTCCACCTTGCGAAGGACCAGAAAAAAACAATCTTTCTCTCCTCGCATCTCTTGAATGAAATCGAGATCGTTGCAAACCGAATGGCCATCATCAACAAGGGAGAACTGGTCGTCCAGGGCGATGTCAATAAGCTGCTCGATGAAGGAGAGCGATACGTCGTTGTCAGGGGTGAGCCGAAACCAAAGATCAAAGCTGTCTTGAGGAATACAAAGAAACTCTATGCCGGTTATACTGAGCGTGACGGAGCTTTCGAGGTGAAAATGGATTTTAAAGACGTGCACCTGTTAAACAAAGCCCTCGTGGGGGCGGGTGTTCATGTCCATGCTCTTGTCCCTCGGCGCTCATTGGAGGATTTTTTCCTTTCCATCACGGAAAACGAGAGTCGCCAATGAAATCTGCGATGGAATTCCTCAGACTGTTGCGAATCGAAATCATCAAGACATTTCTCAAGAAGCGCACGTATCTTGGTTTTCTCATTATCCTGCTTATCGTTCCTCTCGTAGAAATTGCTCTGAAACTGGAAGGGGGGCGGTTCCTGCGTATGGCGATGCGGGGCGTTGCGCAGGATTTTATACTCCTTGGCAATGTATTCAACGGCTGGTTTGTCAGCCATCAGATCATGAATAGCCTCTGGATACAGATTCCTATCCTGATCTCGTTTGTCGCGGGAGACCAATTGGCCGGCGAGGCGACAGGTGGCACGTACAGGCTTTTGCTCATCCGACCTGTGTCAAGAACGAAGATTTTTCTCGCTAAATATTTCACCACCGTCCTGTATGTTCTGCTGTTTGTGACATTTCTTGGCGTGCTGAGTGTAGGGCTTGCGCTGCTGTTGCTGGGGAGCGGCGACATGATCGTTCTCCAACAGGGCATACTTGTTTTGGCGGAATCTGATGTTGCGTGGCGGTTTGTTATGGCTTATATTCTTGCGGCCTGGTCGATGATCACGGTGGCCTCCATTGGATTCTTGTTTTCGTCCTTCGTGGAAAACGCTATTGGACCCATCGTGGGAACAATGGGAGTGATTATCGTACTGACCATTATCACCGTGATCCCCGTCGAAACATTTTCCGGAATCAGAGGATACTTGTTTACGTACCACATGGCCGCATGGCAAAAGATGTTTGCCGACCCCGTTCCATGGAATGATATCAGAATGTCCGTTTTGAACCTGGCAGGATACATTGTTGGAGCGGTGGCGGCGGCGTGGGTTATTTTCGTGCGGAAGGATGTTTTGACGTAGTGCTTCCTGATGTTCATTACTATCCAAAAATTCAGGAGCTAACCACAAAGGAACCAAATGGACGCCTACATGATTGGCATTGTTGTTTACCTGGTGATTCTCACCACAGTTGGTGTCTACAAGAGCAGAATGGTAAAGACGCAGGACGACTTCATGGTCGCGGGACGAAAGACGTCTGCGTTGTTTCTCGCGGGGACACTCGTTTGCACGTGGGTCGGTTCTGGCAGCCTTTTTGGCGGCTCCGGGCTTGCCTTCCGCCAGGGTTTCTCGATGCTCTGGATGAGCGCGGGCGCGTGGGTGGGGATTGCCATCGTGTACTTTCTCGCACACCGCGTCAGGCGGATCTCACAATACACTCTCTCCGATATCCTCGAAAAGCGGTACAACTCCATTGCACGATTGCTCGGCACATCGGTCGTGATTATCGCCTACCTCACGATAGCAGGCTACCAGTTTCGCGGAGGGGGAAGGTTGCTGAATATTCTCGTTGGGATTGACCCGCAAACGGGGGCAGCTATTACCTGTGCCGTGGTCATCCTGTTTACGATCATCGCCGGTCTGGTGTCCATTATTACCATTGATCTTTTCAACGGCATCATGATCACCGTCGGTTTGTTGATCGCCGTACCACTGGCGTACGGGGCGGTGGGAGGAGCCGAGGAGTTAGCGATGCTTCCGGCCGAGCGGTTTCAGCTTTTCGGTCATGAGGATTGGGTCTGGGCCACGGGCGTTTTTTTCCCCACGTTTTTTTTGCTCCTTGGAGAAAGTAGCATGTACCAAAAGTTTTTCTCGGCGAAGGATGAGGGCACTGCCCGACGGGCTGTCATCGGCATGATCATCGGTGTCGTGTTTATCGAGTCAGCGCTGGCGTTTCTTTCGATTATCGGGAGCTCAAAGTACCTTATGCTGGCTCCGTTCACGGCTGCCGACGGGACGGTGGATAAAGCGACGACAGAAACCATCATCCTGTATCTTGCGCGCCATGACCTTCCAACATTCGCAGGCGTTTTGCTGATTTGTGCGGCCGTTGCCATCATTCTTTCGACGGCCAATACGTTCCTCATGGTTCCATCAACAAACATAGCGAGAGATATTTACCAACGGTTTGTCAATCCGGGAGTCTCCCAAGAAGCGATCGTCAAGTTCCAAAGAATATGGATTGTGATTCTTGGAATCACGGCGTACGTTGTGGCGAATTTTTTCAAAAGTATACTCGATATGGCTTTCACCGCCTACACAATGGTGGGGGCCGGATTGACGCCGGCTTTGTTGGCCGCTTTCCTCTGGAAAAGAGTCACCGTTCAAGGCGGAGTAGCCTCTATCATTGCGGGTATGGGCGTAACCGTCGTTATTACGGCTGCCAATATCGTGTTGCCGGAACATCTTCTGGAAACGGACTATATTATCATTCCGGCCGCGGCAGCCTCGCTGGTTTGCCTCCTCGTTGTGAGCTTAATGACTGTGCCATCACCCGAGGAGAAATGGAAGCCTTTTATGGAGGAGAATGGTTCAGCGTCCTGACACATGCCAAAGCCCCGACAACACTACGAAACAGCTAAAATCACTGTTACGTTTGACCCCGATGTTTGCATTCACTCCGGCGTTTGTCTGCGCGGATTGCCTGAAGTCTTTGAGATCAAGCGCAAAAGATGGATAAGGCCCGAACGCGCAGTCTCCTCAGATGTAGCTGCACAGATCGATCGATGTCCGTCAGGTGCTTTGCAGTATGAAATAAAGAAGCCATCAAACAGGTCAGGAGAAATCAGCAAGTCATGACAGCCTGCGCAGGGAAGACTCTGATTCATTGCTTTCTTTTTGCCGTATCAGTGAGCGCGTATGCTCAGACAAAATCCGGCGACGCCATTCTTCGCAACGTGGAGAAAAACGCGGAGGGTGTCCAGGATTTTACCGTAACGCTCGAAGGCGAAATCGACATGGAACGCTTGCGTGTCCCACGAACGACCGCTACGATGTTCTACAAAAAGCCGGACAAAGTAGCGTTTGATTCACAGGGGTTTGGGCTCGTGCCGAGAGAAGGTGTTTTGCTGAATGCCACCGTCCTGCGCCAGCGATACAACTCCACAATTGTGGGGGACGATACTGCAAACGGGAGGAAAGTATTGAAACTGCAGCTTGTTGCTAAAGACCCGAAAACGAGATTGCGTGAGCTGCAACTCCTGGTTGACGCTGCCAATTGGGTTATCGTGCGAGCTCAGACAACACCGTACGAAGGCAGGGTATTGACACTCGAATTCTCCTACAGGAAAGAAAGCGAAACTTACTGGCTTCCGCGGACAATGAGAGCTACGTTTGGGACGACGGTTGTGCCTGTCGAGCGTCCGCGCCTAGACAGCAACCCTGCGCCCGCAGGCCAGCTCGAAGAGATGCAGCGTTCCACGCCCCGATCGGGCTCTATCACGATCAATTACACAAATTACCGCATCAACACCAACCTCCCCGACAGCCTCTTCCAGGCCAAGGAAGCAAAGTAGCCCATTCCAACATTCCATGATTCCAAAAAATAATGCTTGACATGAGACTTTCTCCAAGCTATATTTAGGTAGACCTAAACTTATATTTAGGAATAACATGCCTAGCGAACAACTCGAAGATTATCTCAAGAACATCTACAAAATCCAATCGAGCGAAGGGAAGGTCTCCACAACACTGCTCTCGCAGAAGCTCAGGATTTCTCCCGCTTCCGTAACAGAAATGCTGAAGAAGCTGGCCGACGAGGGAATCGTGTCCCATACGCCTTACAAAGGAGTGCAGTTAACCAAGGAGGGGCGGAGGAGGGCGCTGCAAATCATACGACGGCATCGCTTGTGGGAAGCGTTCCTGGTGGAGGTGCTCAAATACGACTGGCACGAGATCGACGAGGAGGCCGAAAAACTTGAACATATTGCCTCTGAGCGGCTGGAGCGAAGAATTGATGAAATTCTCGGCTATCCAAGCACTGATCCGCACGGCGACGCTATACCAACAAAAGAGGGAAAACTTCAAAGCCGCCAGGATCGTGTTTTGGCCGATGTTGAGCCAGGGGGTTCCGCAACAGTACGCCGAGTGAGCGATGCGAACCCCGATATACTCCGGTATATGTCGAAACTCGGCATCGCGCTGAACACCAAAATCAAAGTGAAGGAAAAGATCGAATTCGACGGCTCGCTGAGGGTCGACGTCGGGGCAAAGGAACAGTTTATCAGCGCAAAGCTTGCTCAGCACATTTTCGTTGAAATGAAATAACCCTGTGAACACCTTCGAAACGACACAAATCGCGTCTCCTTCGCTTTCAGAAGTCCATCGCAGCGTCAGGATTCCCCAGAAACTTGGTTTCTTCAGGAAGCTCCTTTCGTTTGCAGGGCCGGCCTATCTCGTTAGTGTGGGCTATATGGACCCGGGAAACTGGGCCACCGACCTCGAAGGCGGCGCGAGGTTTGGCTACCAGCTCATCTGGGTTTTGCTCATGTCGAACCTGATGGCCGTGTTGTTGCAAACGCTGTCTGCTCGCATGGGAATCGTGGCGGGCAGGGACCTTGCACAGGCATGCAGGGAGAATTATCCGAAGCCGATCGCTTACACTCTGTGGTTCCTCTGCGAAATCGCAATAGCCGCCTGCGACCTTGCGGAGGTTTTGGGGACTGCGATCGGCCTCAACCTTCTTTTTGGGATTCCGCTCTTGTATGGTGTCGTTCTGACGGCAGTCGATACAATTCTGTTTTTGATTATTCAGAGTTACGGCATCCGGAAAATGGAAGCGCTCATCCTCGCGCTTGTCTCAACGATAGGAATCTGTTTTGCACTCGAAATGGTGCTTGCCGAACCAATGTGGAGTGAAGTCATGACAGGATTTGTGCCGAAGCTGACCTCGGAGAGCCTGTATGTGGCCATCGGCATTCTCGGTGCGACGGTGATGCCGCATAACCTTTACCTCCACTCTGCGCTCGTTCAAACGCGGGCCGTTGACGTGACTGTCGAAGGAAAACGACAGGCTTGCAAGTTCAACCTCTTCGATACCGCCATTGCGCTGAACGCAGCCTTCTTTGTCAACGCGGCAATCCTCGTCCTCTCGGCGAGCGTTTTCTTCAAAAACGGCGTAGTCGTCACGGAGATCAAGCAAGCCCACGAGTTATTGACGCCTCTCCTCGGTACGACTCTTGCGAGCACGCTTTTTGCAGTGGCTCTGCTTGCTGCTGGACAAAGCTCAACGCTCACAGGGACTCTTGCAGGCCAGATCGTCATGGAAGGCTTTTTGCATATTCGCATCAGGCCGTGGCTCCGACGTCTGATTACACGCATGATTGCCATTGTTCCTGCCGTCATTGTCATCGGCGCAAAGGGAGAACACGGCTCGTACGACCTTCTCATTCTCAGTCAGGTCATCCTGAGTCTTCAGCTTCCTTTTGCAATTATTCCTCTGATTCAGTTCACAAGCGACCGTGCGAAGATGGGGGTTTTTACGAGCAAAGCCTGGGTAAAAATTCTGGCCTGGGTGAGCGCTGCGATTATTGTCGGCTTGAACGCACGACTTGTCGCCGACACACTCTTCGGCTGGATCGATGAAGCCGGCGAAAGCGCAATATGGCTGTGGGTAACAGTGGTTCCCCTTGTTGGGGCAGTATTTCTTCTTCTGGTGTACATTTCATTACCGAAATCGTGGCGAATGCGGAGAAAAGAACTGATGAAAGAAATCCCTGTTCACGACCTCACACCGACAACGTATCGGAGAATCGGCGTCGCCATCGACCATTCGGAGGCCGATGGTCGAGTGTTAGCTCATGCAAGCACATTGGCGCAGCAGCACCGGGCGGAAGTTTTCCTCTTTCATGTTGTGGAGGGAGTGAGTGTGCAGTTATTCGGCAAAGATGCAGCTGATCTGGAGGCCCGGAGCGATGTCGGTTTCATTCATGCAATGGCGCGGCAATTGTCGGAGACAGGACTGAAGGTCAACCCGGTTCTTGGCTATGGCCGCCCCGCGAGAGAACTTGTTCGACTTTCAGAGCTCCACGCGGTCGACATCCTCGTCATGGGTGGGCATCGGCATCAGGGATTGCGCGATCTCGTATTTGGGACTTCCATCAATAAAGTGCGCCATCGACTGAAGGTTCCGGTGCTGGTTGTTTGAGCAACAGGAGTCGATAATGAAAAAAATGGTAAACACACGGGACATAACAAAGCTCAGGTTGTTGCTGGTTGTCATAGCGACAGGCTGTCTTTTGCAAGCTTGCGAAATGTTATTGACGGAGCCGCCCGAGCCTGGAACTACATTCGAAGAAACGCTTGCCGACTTGACGAAGGAGGAACTTGCAGCGTTTGCACGTGGAGATGAAGCCTTCGGGCATGCGTTCAGTGTGAAGGAAGGCCTTGGCCCAATCTTCAACCAGCCGTCGTGCGAAACCTGCCATCCGAGGGACGGCAAAGCAAACCCACGTGCAAACCTCATCCGCTTCGGCAGAACAAGCGGAGGATCAACCGACCCTTTGTTTGACCTCGGCGGTCCGCAATTTCAGGATCACAGCATCCCGGGAGTTCAGCCCGAAGTGCTTCCACCTGAGGCAAATGCGATCTCCCCTCGGAGCGGCCCCGTGGTTTTTGGTATCGGGTTGATAGAGGCTATTCCCGATTCGGCGATACTCGCGAACGCGGACTCAAACGATGCCAACGCCGACGGGATTTCCGGAAGGCCAAATTGGGTGTCGGCGCCGGAGTACATCGGCAAGGGTCCGGGTCCGCACTTGGGCAGATTCGGACGAAAGGCTGGAGTCGCGTTTCTGCTCCAACAGGTTGTCACAGCTTATCAACAGGATATCGGCATCACGACAGATTTTGTGCCGGAAGAAGCGGGCCATCCTCAGGCAGGAACTTCCGTGCGGGACGATGCCGCCGACCCTGAACTTCCAGCTGCGGTGGTGAACGATGTTGTTGCTTATCTGAGAACTCTGGCGCCGCCAAAGCGTGGAACAATAACACCGGAGGTGCAACAGGGAGAGCAGTTGTTTAATCAAGTTGGGTGCGCGAGCTGTCATGTTCCCAAAATGAGAACCGGAGTGAGTCCAGTTAAGGCGCTCAACAATGTTGACGTGGAACTGTACTCGGATTTCCTGCTACATGATATGGGCACTGAACTTGAGGACAATTTTTACGAAGGGTCTTCAACCGGAAGGGAATGGCGGACAACGCCTCTGTGGGGTTTGAGACTCATCGGCGAATTCACAGGGGGAACTCCCTATTACTTGCACGATGGACGAACCTCTGACCTCGTTGTAGTCATTCAATTCCACGGGGGCGAAGCGTCTCAAGCTCGGACAAATTTCCAGCAGTTATCACAGAGCGAACGGAACGCATTGATAAAGTTTTTGGAATCATTATGATTTCAAACAAACTCAACAGGCGTGATTTTCTCAAACGGTCGACAGAGTTTCTAGGGGCCGCCTCGTTTGCTTCTGCAGCAGGTATTGGCGGATGTATTCCCTCGACTGCGCCGGCAATGAAAGCGGAGCTTTTACAAAACAAAATTCCTTTTGACACAGCCATCCCTGAGTTGTCAAAGAACGGTGATGGAGTGAAGCTGGAAAACGACGATCTGGAATATCCCATCCTCCTCATCAGGAAATCCAATTCTGCGTTTGTAGCGATTTCAACGGAGTGCATGCATCTGGGCTGCCAAGTTCGCATGCAGCGCACGGTGTTGCGTTGTCCCTGTCACGGTTCGGCATACGACCTTGAAGGGAGCGTGCTCAACGGCCCGACGGAACATCCGCTCAAACGGTACAACATTCGAATGAAAGGCACAATTGCAGAAATCCTTGTGTTGTAGAATTGCCAAAACAGGAATTGTGCTGCTGGTTGTCTGTGCAGGCGAGTTTGTGATGGCGCAGGATGATTCACTCCTGCAGCGTAAACCGTTTGTTCCCGGCGGAATCTACGACAAGCCGTTTATTACGCGACTGGGAGGAAAGACGGCGTTGGGGGGTTACATGGATGTTGTCGGTGGATTCGAAAGAGCGGCAGGGGTGAACGAAGGCTGGTCCTTTGAGGCTCGACGGTTCAACCTGTTCACGTATTCCGTGCTGGCGGACGGCATCGTGGTGACGTCAGAAATTGAAATCGAGCACGGCGGCGAGGAAATCAAACTGGAGTACGGCCTGCTGGATCTCGAATTCAACGAAGCTTTGAACATGCGCGGCGGGATGATTCTCTCTCCCCTGGGCAAAACGAACCTCGTCCATGACAGTCCGAAACTTGAACTCGTCGAGAGGCCGCTGATGTCCACAGAAGTCATTCCCTCGACATTGTCGGAGGTAGGGATTGGATTCTTTGGCGCTTTCTATCCCTCGGAACTATCCAGAATGACTTATGAAATCTACGCAGTGAACGGCTTTAACGAAGATGTTATCGAAGCCACAGCAAGGACGACGATCGCCGAAGGGAAAAACAAACTGTTCGAGGAAGACAACAACGGTGAACCCGCATTCGTCGGACGCCTTGCGTTCAGCCCGGTTTTCGGCACCGAGTTTGGCGGCTCGTTCCATCACGGCTCCTACAACATTTTTCGCAGTGAAGGACTTGACACAGATGACAGGAGGACGTTGACGATCCTGGCTGTGGATTTTGAGCACACTGAATCGTGGATTGCCTTGCAGGCTGAGTATACCGCTGCAAGGATTCAGATTCCGTCGTCGCTTCGGGGGATTTTCTCTGAGAAGCAGGATGGGTACTACGTGCAGGCAACGCTGCCTTTTGGCGAGGGTGTGGCGTCCCGCTGGCTCCGGTCGAGGTTTGCTTTTGCTCTTCGTTATGATTTTGTCGATTTCGACAAAATCATCGCAGGCGACAGTCACTCGAGAATCACCCTTGGGCTGAACTTCCGGCCAACTCAGGATGCGGTGTTAAAATTCAACTATGAACAAAACTGGGTTGCAGACAGAGAGAACAACGTTGACCGGAGTGTCAGGTTTTTGGTAAGCATGGCGGCGTATTTTTAGGGCTTTTCGAAAGCCAGACCTCTTCCATTCTCATTGCCTCGAGCCCTCACTCAAGGCCTTCTCATAAATCTCTTTGTATTGTTTGATGCCATTATACAAGGCCTCGGCGATTTTTGTCTGCCCTGCTGAACTCTTCAAAAATTTTTCTTCAGTCCGGTTTGAAAGATACCCGGTCTCGACCAACACATTCGGCATAGACGCGCCGACGAGCACGTAAAAGCCTGCCTGCTTCACGCCGCTATTCTTGAGCGTCGAATTTTTCTCCATCGCTTCAGCGGCGATTTCAGCGAAGTGTTCGCTATACTTGACGTACGCACTTTGCGCCATCGTCACCAGGATAAAATTCTCTTCTGTGAGTTTCTGGTAGCGCTGTTCATAGCCTTCTTCCAACTGGATAACGGAGTTCTCACGTTCTGCAATCTCGATTGCCTCTTCGGTCTTTCCGGGGCGCAGCAAATAGATTTCAAAGCCCCTCGCTCTCGACGGTTTTCTTTCGAGAGAATTGCAATGAATGCTGACGAACAGTTTGCCCCCTGCTTCGTTGGCAATCTGCGTCCTTCGATACAATTCGATGAAAGCGTCCGTCTTCCTTGTGTACACGACTTTCACACCCTTGAGGTTTTTTTCCAAGAACTTTCCAAGCTTCAGCGCAACTCCAAGCGTGATGTCCTTTTCCTTTGTTTTTGCCACTCCTAAAGCACCCGGATCCTTCCCACCGTGCCCTGCATCAATAACAATGACGTCGAGTTTCCAACGATTCCGCTCCTTCTCCAAATTTTCTTGAATCGACTGCTGCCGCTTTTTTTCTATGGCTTCCTTTTCGGGAGGGGAGAGCGTGCGCAGGGCGATGAGCAGGTCGTGGGATTCGGGCTCATTAATGACTTCGGCTTGAGCGACATCCGGGGCCACTTTGAAGGTCAACTGCACTGAGGTGGGAGATTGGAATGTCAGGAGGTTGCGGATTGCGCCGAAGAGCCGCGTCCTGCTCAACGCAAACGTGTCTGCTTTTGCGTTCGCGATTGTTACAAAGAGCCATCCGTCCGGCTTGAGCCACGCCTCGACCTCGCCAAACTTTCGAAGTGCATGAATGATGATCAGATAGCCGTTAGATTTCCGTTCGATGCTGACGCCGGTGATATCAAACTCAGGGGCATCATCGAATGAACCGAGAGACATCGTGAGCGAAAGAGAATCGAGCGATACTCCGCCAGCCCACATGCGATCAAAGAACGACACAAACGGAAATAGTGGAGCGTAGTATTTCCTGTCACGCTGGAGGACTGGTTGCGGGAGCTGATAAACACTCGACGCGTTTGTTGGGACATCGGTAACGACGAGAAAGGGGTTGTTCCGGCTGAACTTGATTCGCCGCGTGGAAATCCGGAATTCGAACTTCTTGACGGTGTCGTTTACCGCGGAGGGGAACCGTAGAACATCCGCAAGCTCGTTGAGACAAATATACGGCACGCCCGCGGTATCGAGGCCGGTCACTTCGACCGAGTCCCGCGGTGAGGTCTTTATCCGAAATCTGATCTCGTCGGCTGAAACAGGCGAGCTGAGCCCTGTCACGACGAGGAAAAAAACTGCAGCGCAAGAAGAAAAGGGCCGGACAGGATTCATCTACCTGTAATTCACGAACTGCATGGCGAAAGGGAAATCGGTTTCCCGCAACATTTTGATGACCGCTTGGAGGTCGTCCTTGTTTTTTCCGCTGACGCGAATCTGGTCGTCCATAATCTGAGCCTGGACTTTCATTTTTGAGTCCTTGATCCTCTTTACCACATCCTTCGCGTGCTCTTTGTCGATGCCGACCTGAAGTTTTATGTTTTGCCGCACCGTGCTGCCCGCAGCAGGCTCCGCTTTTCCGTACTGCAGCGATTTCAGCGGCACGCTCCGTTTGACGAGCTTTGACTGGAGGATATCAAGAGCGCTTCTCAAATGAAAATCATCGGAAGTGGTGATGACAATTTGCTTTTCCTTTTCGTTGAAGTCTATGGTTGTCCTTGTGTCCTTAAAGTCGTATCGCTGGATGATCTCTTTGCGAGCTTGGTTCAGCGCATTGTCGACCTCCTGCATGTTGACTTCAGAAACAATATCGAATGAGTTTTGTTGTGCCATGGTCGAGATAGAGCTAATGGATGGAAAAATGGATAGATGGAGTGATGGATAAAGTCGATGAGTTGAACACGGTTAAACCATAGACAATACTCTAACAATCCATTATTCCATTACTCCTTCCAGCTGACAGAACGCCCTCAATTCCATTCCTCTTTGATGTCTATTCTTCTTTGTCTGAGCTC
>JACQPT010000217.1 GCA_016207415.1 Ignavibacteriales bacterium | reverse complement strand
GAGATACGGGCAAAGAAGGCTTTTGCGCGTGTCAAAAAAGGCCACAGAGCCCTGGGCGCGATCGTCAGAGAGTCATTTCTTGTCGAAGGAGCAGAAGTTCTCGCAGATTTTGACGACGGAGCACCCGCGATCACGAGGGCGGCATACGGCAAGGGAAAGGCGATACTCATCGGCACATATCTCGGCCTGGCATACTATCGCACGGGGCTGGAGAAAAACGCTGAGATCATTGTCGGGCTGTTGGAGTCGTGTGTTGACATTGTGCGTCCTGCGGTCGCGGGAAGGGGCAAGGTACGCGTGGATATGCTGAAGAGCGGCAACGGACAAGCTATGGTCATTGTGAGAAATCTAGAAAAAATGGGGATCCAAACTTCCATTGAAATCCCCGGGTTTGAGAATTTTTCCAAACTCCGCGAGGAATTCACCGGAGAAGAAATCCGCCTCGCCAAGCATCGGGATGGAGTTCGGATGAAGGTGAAACTCAGTGCCGGGAAGGTAAAAGTCTATCGTGCGTAGGTGGTTTGAGTGGATTGAGGGTGGCGACCCTGTTAGCGCGAGCAGGAATTTCATAGCAAATGTGCTCGATGGGGCACTCTTCGCATTTGGCATGAGCTTCGTCTCCTTGCAGACGGTTCTGCCTGTCTTTGTTCAAAACCTGGGAGGGAGCAACATTGCTGTCGGTTTAATTCCGGTCGTGTGGACGTTTGGCTTTAACTTCCCTCAAATGTTCATTGTGAGCCGTGCGCAACGTCTTCTCAGGAAAAAACCGCTCTTCATGAAAACGTCATTCTTCCAACGAATTCCCTGGCTGCTGCTTTCTTTCATGTGTTTCTTTGTCATCGAGTGGCTTTCATCAAGTGTCGCCCTCATCCTGTTTTTCATTGCTTTTGCTTTGGCAGCAGTTATGGGCAGCGTGAATTTGCCGGTCTGGTTTGACCTTATTGCCAAACTCACACCGGTCAAGATTCGTGGGAGGCTCTTTGCGATGCGCTCAATCCTCGGAGCCCTCCTCGGAATTGCGGGAGGCGTCGGGGTGACGTTTGTTCTCAACACGACATCATATCCAACGAGCTACGGTATTCTCTTCTCACTTGCCTTTCTCCTGATGATGGCATCCTATGGATCGCTGGCAATGTTGAGAGAAACTGAGGACAGCGCGGTGAGAGAAAGCATAGGCGAACGTCGTTTTCTTGATTCGGCGAAAGATATCTTGCGTTCGCATGTCAATTACAGACAGTTTCTCGTTGCCGATTCGCTGCTCTTGAGCTCCGGCATGGGGAACGCGTTCTTTACCGTCCACGCTCTAAAGAAATTTTCATTGAGTGATGCCTATGTGGGGGTGTTTACGATTGTTCTCATGGCAAGCACCATCGTGGGCAGCCTCTTGTTTGGAATTCTCGCCGATCACTTTGGTCATAAACTGAATATGATGATATCTGCCGTCGCGACTCTCATGGCCTGCATTCTGGCCCTTACAGTTGAAAACGTTCAACTGTATTTCCTCGTTTTCGTCTTCTCCGCCCTCACGGTCGCGGTCGGCACCATTTCGAGACTTTCGCTAATCGCGGAATTCTGCGGAGAAGCTGAACGTCCGACCTATATCGCGCTCAGTAATCTCATGACCTCTCCATTTTTGCTGCTGGGAGTTCTCGCCGGATGGCTGGCCGACATCTTCGATTACGAAGTCGTGTTTATCGTCGCCTTTGGCTTCGCATTTTCCTCCGTGTACTGGTACCGGACAAAGGTAAAGGAACCACGCCATCATGAATTTATCATGACGGCGCAAGGCTGAAGAACATCAGGAGGTTGAATGGCTGAACGCGGTGAACTTATCTTCAAACCTTCCTACGTGCAGTCGGGAGTCGGTCCGCACTTGCTCGATTGGGCATACGCCTCCGATGACAACTGGGATTCTTTTCATTCCAACATCACGGCAACGAAGGAAGGCGTGGTCATCTCCGACGCCGAAGGCCGCGAGCGATTCGGCATTGACGTGCGCTGGAACGTGGAAGGCTTCGGATACATTTTTATCACCGCGGACAATGCGGGTGAGTTTTATCGGCTCCCTCCGGCGGGAAAAAAAGAAACGCTGAACCTTAACCACGAGCTGGCGAAAAGCCGCGTCGCGCGGAACCGAAAAAGAGTTTCAGCTCACAAGAAATCCGGATGGAAACCGTCTCTCGAAGTGGAAACGCTCCTCAACGTCTCCGAAGGCTATCTTCAGGATGCAAGAAAAGTCATCGCAAACGACGAGCAGAGCGGCATGCTTTCTCAGAAGGCACTTCTTTACGCAATGATAGTGGGGGAAAAGATTGAGCTGGAGAAAGCAGAGTTTGACATAGGGAAAGCCGGATATCGGCCGGGCTTTTTCATCGGTTGTGATGCGCGGGCATACTTCCAGATGGATGTCGAAAAATTTCTCGACCTCTTCCCCCAGCTT
>JACQPT010000220.1 GCA_016207415.1 Ignavibacteriales bacterium | reverse complement strand
ATTGGGAGATGCGTACGTGATCCTGCGCGGTGGGACAGGAACATTGCTCGAGCTTGCCTGCGTTTGGGAGTTCATCAACAAGAACGTCATCGGCGCAAAACCGATCATCGTGATCGGGGATTTCTGGAACCGCGTTGTGGAAATTGTCCAGCAAGAACTTGTTGCCGAGGGTCGGACGGACACATCCCCCATAATCCAGCAGGCAGGTTCGGCAGAGGATTGTGTTCGGATGCTAGCAAAGAGACTATGATGAGCGTGCCTGGGGAGAGGCCTGCCTGGTAGCGATCGTGTTTTGTATAACTTCCAGCATTTTTTGTGCTGAGGAATCCCAGTTCAACGATCTTGCAAATCTCAGTGCCTCGATACTAAGACTGCGCTGGAGTTTCGCATCTTTCAGCACCTCCAGCATTTTGCGCGCAAGCTGACTAATATTTCCATACTCATACAGAAGCCCTGTTTTCCCTTCGAGGACCGAATCACGCAATCCCGGGACGTTGCTTGCCACGACCGGCACACCGGAGGCATTGGCCTCGGTAACAGTTAATCCCCAACCTTCCTTCGCGGATGTATTCACGACCAGGCTCATTCTCGACAGCAGCCGTGCTTTTTCTTTTTCATCGACGAATCCCGTAAACGTGACCGCGTGGTCAATTCTTAGCTCGCGAGCGAGCTGCGCGAGCCCGGGCCGTGCGTCGCCATCGCCGATAATGGAGAGCCGTGTGTTCGGGATCTCCTTCAGCACCACCTGAAACGCCCTTAAAAGTTGGTCGACACTTTTGTACTTTTTCAGTCTTCCGAGGTACCCGACCCGGGGAATGGATTTGTCTAATCTCCGTCTCCCCGTAATGCTTTTTGCGCTGATGGCTATCGGAACGTGATGGATCAACTCGGAGCGGAATCCGTACCGCAACAACTCCCTGCGCGAACTCTCTGAGTAGACGGCAATCGGTGTATCTCTGTACATGGGGATCGCAGCCGATTCTAAGAGGTAGACGTAAAGTGCCGCGGGGGCTGATGCCTCCAGAAATATGCTTCCACGGAAAAGATGATGGACAAGGGCAAGGATGGGCTCTCGGACATACGCCGGTGTGCAAAACGGAATCTTGTTGATATCGTCAATAATGATATCGTATTTCTCGTGACGAAATTGTGACCGGTAACGAAGCGGGACAAAAAAATTGAACAGGTTACGGCTTCCTTCCCGAATGATCCTTATGCCGTCAATGATTTCCTCGGACTTTGCCCCATGAAACATGGAGCAGTACAAAGTCACCGAATGGCCCCGGCCGACAATCCTTTTGAAGATCTCGTGAAGATGCACTTCAGCCCCCCCGCCGAGGGGATGCGTGATATCCTGCCAATTAAAGACGAGGATATTGAGCGGCTGAGTCCTCGAACTTTTCATGAATGTCTGATAACCTTGGGAGTTGGGCGGGCGGAGATGAGAGGTGAGGTTTTCCCCAGTGAAAGTCTGATGATCGGAAACAAGCCTCTTGGGGCAGTTATTTTCCCTTCTCGGCTTTCTTCGTATCGGACGGCGCGCTCGGCGCGTTTGCCGAAGCCTTGCGGCCTTGGATCTGCGCGCGCAATTGAGCAATCACAGGGTCAATCCCTTGTTGACTGTAAGCCGTCTTCATGACGGAAAGAAGATTCTCCGCTTCATCGTACTTACCCAAGTCGAGATAAGTGAAGAACAGCAGGATGTAGGGATTCGTTTGCGAGATCGGCTCGTTTACACCACGGTCGACCACCTGCTTTAACTCTGCGGCAACTTCCTGTGAAATCTGGCGGGACCGATCGGCGTCCCCCGCGAGATTATACATAGCCGCAAAACGCACTTTGGTGAAATAATCCACGGGATGGACGTGACGCGGCATAATTTCTTCCATCCGATCCAACGCACGGGCCGCATCGCGCGGCTGGTTTGCCACGTTCGTATAATACACCGCCAGGGAAAGGAAAATACTCCGGTAGTTCGTCATCAGCCTCCGCACGTCTTCGTCAAAATAGGTTGTGCTGTCGCGCAGGCCTCTCCACAGGAACCCGGGCTGCCAGGTTTTCGAAGGTTGAGCGACATCGGTAAACAGATGGCTGTGCAATTTCGGCTCGTTCAGTGTTTGCCAGATGTCAACACCTTTTTTCAACGTCAGCTTGAGCGCAAGCCCTTCCATCTCAAGATACTCGTGCAAACCAATCATACCGTCCCGCGAGACTGTCATCGCAAAATAGACGGGACGACGCCAGTTCGAGGTTCGGACGATGTCGTAGACCATGATATCCTGCACGCGGAGGGCTTTAATATTCTGGAATTCCATCGTGTGGGGCATGTAGAATGACAATACGCCACGCTTCGTGATCGAAGTATCGAGAGCGACTTTCGTCCCCTCGACCGAATATTGCTGAATCACGTCATCAGGAACCGAGAGCTCGACGGTGCGCGGCTCATAGCGAGTGACATTGAGGTTATCGATAGCATCATTGCCAAGGCTAATGGGAACCTTCTTTGCGCCGTAGGGCTCTTCATTCTTCAGCTGCTTGATATACCAGTTTGTGTTGAGAAGGCTCAGGTTGACGATGCGGATATCCCTCCGGATTCCTTCGACATCCTGAAGATACCACAGGGGAAATGTATCGTTGTCGCCGTTCGTGAAGAGAATAGCGTCGGGCTCACAGCTCTGCAGCAGGTTGTAAGAGTAATCCCAGGCGACGAAGTTCCCTTTGCGGTCGGCTTCACGAAAATTCACTCGAGCCATGTTCACAGGAACCAGGACGAACGCCAGCGCCAACACACCGTACGAAGCAAGAGGAGTATTCTTTTCTGCGAAGAACTTTTCTTTGACAGAGTCGACCACGCCGACAAGACCGATGCCGATCCAAATCGAAAAGATCATGAAGGAGCCAACGTAGAAATAATCGCGCTCCCGCGGCTGCGGGTTCTGCTGGTTCTGATACAAGGCCAAAACAACGCCCATCAGGATGAACATCACCGTCGTCACAAGCCACATGTTCGGGCTCTTCTTGTACTGAAACCACACACCCGCAAGCCCGAGGAAGAACGGAATGCCGTAGAGCTTCTTCCAGTCGATGCCAGCGTCTTTCCAGTCCCCTTCCGAGCCGATGTAATTCCAGGCAAAATAGCGGACGTACATGTGATTGAGCTGGTAGCGCAGGAGATAATCCCAGTCGCTGGCGTACTGTTGGGCGATAGCTCTTTTTTCAGGGTCGTTGTCCCAACGCCGCTGGATGAGGGGAGCGCTTCCGTACTGCTCGCGATTCAAATAGGACACCAGCCGTGTGATGGTGCTTGGATCATTTTCATTCATCGGCGGCTGAGCGTTCGCGCGGATGTACACCATCAGGTACGTTGAATATCCAAGCACGATGAACAAAAACGCCAGCAACGAAACATTCCAGATTCTCCTCTTCTGCTTGGTTGAATACCATATCCCCGCGAGCGCCCCTCCGACCGCGAGAAATGGAATCAACGAAAAGATCTCAAGCCTTTTTCCCTGAAACTCGCCGTCCATGAGCGAAGGGAACTCCTTGACAATGCCGGGGTAAACTGTGCCGAAGACGAGCAGGGAAACGATCCCAAACCAAAACGCCGACTTGTTGAACAAATTTTTGGCAAACGTGAAATACATCACGCCGAGAACAATGAGAGCGCCGAAAAGCGTCGGCAGGATCTTCGACATTTCACTCAACGACCCGTCGGCGGGAGAGGCACCCTGAACAATAGAGAGGAGGATCACCAGCCCGGTCCCGAGAGCAAAGACGCCGAAGACCATCGAGAAGAGGAACGACGGCAGTTTGACCTCATGAAGTCTGAAATAGACAATGAGCATGACGCCGTAGAGTGTGAGGATGGCGAGCAGGTGAACCCCGACGGACAGTCCTATGAGATAAGCAATGAACAGCAGATACACATCGCTGCGCTCCCATCCGGCTCGGTCATACCAGCGAAGCGAGAGCCACATAATGACGCCGACAAACAGCATGCTCAGGCCGTAGACCTCCGCCTCCACGGCGTTGAACCAGAATGTTTTGCTGAATGTGAGCGACAGCGCGCCAACGAACGCCGACCCATAGACAATGGCTTTGTCGTAGACCGCCGCCGGAACACCGCGCCAATCCGTAATCAACCTGACGGTGATGAGATAGACAAACATGCACGACATTGCACTTGCCAGGGCTGAGATCATGTGCATGCGAACCGCAACGTCTTCAACGAACGGGATCATTGCGAACATGCGGGCGACAAGAAGGAAGAGCGGAGCTCCCGGCGGATGCGGAACCTGAAGCGAAAAGGCGGCAGCGCAGAATTCGCCGACATCCCAGAAAACGACCGTCGGCGACACTGTGCGTATGTACGCGATAAGAGAGATCAGGAAAACCGACACTCCAATGATGCGATTCAGCTTTTTATGTTCCATGTATTCCTCTGTCGAAAAAAAAGTCGCTCTCGTCGACGGTTTTTTTACAAAATGAATGTTTTGAATGTAGAGCGAATTGGCTTGAACTTCAAGAAATATCCTTCTTCTGGAATCGCACGTCGGCCGGCTTTCAGGTGAGAAACGACCTGCAAATCTCATCACAGAGGAGATATCCCTTTGAGGTCAGGCGCAAACGTTGGCCACTGAGGCTTGCAAGGTTGTCCTCCAGAAGTCCTTTGATCGTTGAAGAGTGGTGCACAAGGAAGTCCCAGGCGTATTTTTTTCGGAATCCTGCAACATCGATTCCATCGCTTCGCAAACCCAGAAAAATTTCCTCCTCCATAAGTTGCTGACCGGAGAGCTGTTCTTCACCTTGTACGGGCATGTGCCCATGGCCGAGTCTGTGTGCATACTCAACGACGTTCGCAATATTCCACCAACGACTCGAACACCCAACGGCTTCATCGTGCGACCAAAAAGAATGTGCTGAAGGTCCAAACCCCAGATAATTGCTGTGATTCCAGTAGTTGCTGTTGTGGCGTGACCGATACCCGAACTTCGCGAAATTCGAAACCTCATACTGCTCGAACCCTTGAGCCGACAGGTACTCCATGGTGAACTCATAGAGATTTGCGTCTTCCTCAGCCGGCAAAGTTGACACTTGTTTTGCTTGCACCATCCGGTGTAATTGCGTGTTTGGCTCCACGATAAGACTATAACACGAAAGGTGAGCCGGTTCCAGTGCCACTGCCTGCCGAAGGTTTGACGCCCATCGCTCGATATTCTGGCCAGGGAGCGAGAAAATGAGGTCGATACTCACGTTGTCAAATCCTGCATGGTAGGCGTTTCTGACATTCTCCACTGCCTCTTTTGATGTGTGAATGCGCGTGAGAAACCTGAGGTCGTCTTCATAGAATGATTGCACGCCAAAACTGATTCGATTGACACCGACTTGGCGGAATTCGCTTAACTTACGGAGGTCCACGGTGCCAGGGTTTGTTTCCAGCGTGATTTCTGCATTCTTGCGAATCGAAAAATTCCGGTTGAGGGTCTCGAGAATCTCGCCGATATTAGACGGTGAGAGAAGCGACGGCGTTCCACCGCCGAAGAAAACCGTATCGTAGACCACTTGAAACCGTGCATCAGCGCTGCGTACGTCGATTTCCTTCCTGAGGGCGGAGAGAAATCGACCGGTCAGCGATTCGTAATTCCCGCCCGTTTCAGTTGGAGCTACCGAATAGAAATCGCAATAGATGCACTTGTGTTCGCAAAAAGGTATGTGGAGGTAGAGACTCGCCATATTACTTTTGATCGTTACCGACAATCAAATATTCATCGTTCGAACTTCATGATTTGACATTCTTATTCATTTTATGACCTTTCCCACTCTCCCCCATCGCACACTCCTCAGCTTCTCTTCAAGACTATTCACCGGGATATCCGGATCCCAGGACCAGTAGACCAGGATTGCCTTTCCGACAAGGTATCTGTCTGGCACAAACCCCCAGGAGCGGCTGTCCATGCTGTTGTTCCGGTTATCGCCCATGACAAAGTAGTGGTCTTTTTGCACAACATATTCTTTCTGCACTTCCCCATCGATCAGGACTTCGCCATTCCGAGTGGATTCCACCTCGTGGCCCTCGCGCCTGATGAGCATTCTCCACTGTTCAATGTTTTTCTTGTTGAGTTCGATGCGCTGTCCCTTTGCTGGTACGGTCACGGGCCCGTACGAGTCAGAGCCAAACGCGGCTGAAGCCGAAACTCCCCGCAAAATCAGAACTTTCCCGTTGACGGAGACGCGTCCTTTCCGAATTTCAACTTCATCGCCGGGCAAGCCGACACACCGCTTGACAAAATACACCGGCTCGGCTTGTTCCTTCGGGTCTCCATCGGCGGGATATTCAAACACGACCACGTCTCCGCGTTCTACACGTCCCCACAACCCAACCGTGAAAGAAGGGACCACGACGTTTGTCAGCGGCAGATAGCGGGGTGTTCGAAATCCGTACGTCAGCTTGTTGACGAGCAGGAAATCACCGACGAGCAAGGTGTTCTCCATGGAGGCGGTCGGAATCCGATAAGCCTCGACCACGAACGTTTTCAGGAGCAGCGCCACGACGATGGTGACGAAAACCGTCTTTGTGTGCCCCGCGAGTTTTTGGACAAAGGATTCCGATTCATTCGTTGCAGGAATCGAAGCAGTCCCAGAGTCGCTCTTGACCGTATCCGGCGCCATTACTTAATAAGAGACCCTATGCGGCCCCATCGGACAGAAGCGATGCGGCCAAAAATGTCGTAAATGGGAAGGTCGGAATTCCATGACCAGTACACAATCAGTGGGGAGCCGACAAGGTTCTCCTTCGGGATAAATCCCCAGTATCGGCTGTCAAGACTGTTGTCCCTGTGGTCTCCCATGCCGAAAAGATAATCCCGTTCAACTGTGTAATCAGTCGCGCTTTTTTCGTCAATGAGCACATAATTTCCTTGGAGTTGGGCAGAGTGTCCTTCCCGACGAATAAAGACCTCCCACGCAGCGAAATTGTCGGCGTTCAGGGTGATCACCATTCCCTTTTTCGGGACAACGAGCGGACCATAATGATCCTGATTCCATTGCGCACCCCGCGGAAACATCCCTTGTTCCACCTGGTCCGGAGTGAGTGGCCGGGGATAATCAAACTTGGTATCGCGCGGGAAAGGCATCATCTGACCGTTGACATATAAGACTCTGTTTTTTACAAGGATGGTGTCGCCCGGCAAACCCACACACCTTTTCAGATAGAAAACAAATTCTTCCGGGTTGATCTCGTCGCGCATGCCGGGAAACACGAAGACAATAACATCTCCCCGGTCGACATCTGCCAGCTGCGGCAACCGGAACCACGGTAGCCGGATATTGGTAAACATGACGTTGCGCGGCGATGTACCTCCATAAATGAACTTATTCACAAAAAGCAGCTCTCCGGTCATTACTTCATTCTCCATCGAGCCCGTCGGTACCAGAAAAGAGGCAACGACAAAATTGTTGATGACAAGAAACATCCCGAAGACAATCCCGAACTCTTTCAGGAAGGCTTTTGCCTTTTCCTTCAGAGTTTTCGGTTTTTCTGTATGTTTGTCTTGTTCTTTTTCTTTTGGCATTGGTTCATCCTTTGTTTTGTGGATTGTGCCACGACTTTAAAGTCGTGGCACACCAATTTACTCTTCCATCGACAACACCGCCAAAAACGCCTCTTGAGGCACCTCGACGCGTCCGACCTGCTTCATCCTTTTTTTCCCTTCGCGCTGCTTTTCAAGGAGCTTTCTTTTTCGCGTAATATCGCCGCCGTAACATTTTGCCAAAACGTTCTTTCGCATAGCGCTCAGCGTCTCGCGGGCAATCACCTTGCTGCCAATCGCAGCCTGGATGGCCACTTCAAACATTTGACGTGGAATAAGCTCACGGAGTTTCGAGCAGAGTTTACGTCCCCATTCATACGCCTTGGATCGATGGACGATCGTGGACAACGCATCGACAGGCTCCCCGTTGAGAAGAATGTCCAGTTTGACAAGGTCGGACTCGCGGTATTCCAGAAAATCGTAATCAAACGACGCATATCCACGCGAGAGGGATTTCAATTTGTCGTAGAAATCGAAAATGATTTCTGCAAGCGGTAGTTCATATTGGATGTCGGCACGTTCCGGGCTCAGATAGGTGGTGTTTTTGTGTATGCCGCGACGATCCATGCACAGCTTCATAATCCCGCCGATGTATTCAGACGGCGCAATGATCTGCGCCTTAACAAACGGCTCCCCGATTTTTTCTACGACGCCGGCTTCGGGCATGAAGGACGGGTTGTCGATCGTCAGCACCTCAGCGTTGGTTCTCGTCACGCGGTATTCAACGTTGGGGACGGTGTTGATGAGAGACTGATCGTACTCCCGCTCGAGGCGTTCTTGCACGATCTCCATGTGGAGTAAGCCGAGGAAACCCGCACGAAATCCAAACCCAAGAGCCACCGAGGTCTCTGGTTCAAACACCACCGCCGCATCGTTTAAGCGGAGCTTTTCCAGAGCGTCGCGCAGCTCGGCAAAGTCGTCGCTGTTTGAAGGATATAACCCGCTAAACACCATCGGCTTGGGCTCCCGGTAACCGGCGAGCGGCTCGGGAGCAGGATTGCTTACAAGCGTAATGGTGTCCCCTACTTTCGTATCGTGGACGTCTTTCACGCTGGCAATGACGTAGCCAACATCGCCCGCCGACAGCACGCCGGTGCGTTTTCTCTGCATTTCCAGCACGCCAATTTCGTCCGCCTGAAACTCTTTACCGTTGGAGAAAAATCGGATTTTGTCTTTCTCACGCACGGTGCCGTCGAAAATGCGGACGTAAGCGACTGCGCCGCGGTACTCGTCAAAGACAGAATCGAAAATGAGCGCACGCAGCGGTGCAGCGGGGTCGCCTTTCGGGGCCGGGATTCTTTGAACAATCGCCTCCAGAACCTCAGTCGTGCCCACACCAGATTTTGCGCTGCCCGAAAGAATCTCCTCCTCCTTACAGCCCACGAGGTCCACGACCTGTTTCTTAACGGTCTCGATCATGGTCTTAGCGCTGGGGAGGTCGATTTTGTTGATAAAAGGAATGATCTCAAGGCCTGCGTCGACAGCAAGATAAAGGTTGGAAATCGTTTGGGCTTCCACGCCTTGCGTCGCATCGACAACAAGGACCGCCCCTTCACAGGCTGCGAGCGAACGAGAGACTTCATACGTGAAATCGACATGCCCAGGGGTATCTATGAGATTCAACGTGTACTCCTTTCCATCCAGCGATTTGTATTTCATCGGGATGGCATGGAGCTTAATGGTTATTCCACGCTCCTGCTCCAACTCCATGTCGTCCAACACCTGCTTGGTCATCTCCCGCGCGGAAATCGTATGAGTGATTTCCAGCAGTCTGTCAGCCAGAGTGGATTTGCCGTGGTCGATATGTGCAACGATGCAGAAGTTTCTGATGTGATTCATATGCAGTCAGTGTGATGGAGTCCATCAACCTTGATGGAGCCAGTGAGATGGGCTCCATCCGCTTGATAAAACAGCAAAGAGTAAAGAGCGCAAGGACCCTTTACTCCTTGAACGACAAAAATATAGCTGAAAATGGCCTGAAGAGCAAGGTAAACACCAATGGCTTTCAATCAGTTTCGTTTGTTCCCAACTCTTTGTACTTTGAAAAGTCAGAGAGGAGATATCTCATGAAAATCGTCATTACCGGAGGCAGTGGATTTCTCGGAACTGCTCTCGTTAAACGGCTCACCGATACGAATCATTCCCTTGTTATCCTGTCACGCAATCCCCAAAAAGCAAAAGGAAAATTACCCGTCAATGTTCATGTCGATTACTGGGACGCGATGACCTCCGGATCATGGATTCAACACGTCGATGGCGCTGAGGCAATCATCAATCTGACAGGCGAATCCCTCGGAGGCAAACGTTGGACAAAAAAGCAGAAGGAGATTCTGCTTTCCAGTCGCATTCAATCCACCAGAGGCATTGTCGAAGCGTTGAGCAACGCAAAAACAAAACCGAAGGTATTGATTAATCAATCGGCAGTTGGGTTCTACGGGGACGTGCCGGCGGGAGATGTCACCGAATCACACCCAAAGGGGAATGATTTCCTGGGAGATGTTGCTTCTCAGTGGGAGAATGAGGCACGCAAAGCGGAGGTTCTGGGAATCCGTGTTGTAACGCCGCGAACAGGCGTTGTTTTGGACAGGAAAGGCGGTGCACTGCCCAGACTTCTCTTACCGTTTAGCATGTTCGTCGGCGGTCCTCTCGGTTCCGGGATGCAGTGGTTTCCGTGGATTCATCTGGAGGACGAGATTGGCGCACTCGTGTTTGCGCTTGAAAATTCGAAACTGTCCGGTCCTGTAAATCTCACCGCACCAGAACCTGTTACCATGAAGGATTTCTGCTCGGCTCTCGGCAAAGCAATGCACAGACCGTCGTGGGCGCCTGTGCCGGGATTTGCATTGAAGATTTTGGTAGGCGAAATGGCGGGGCCGTTATTACTCGGCGGACAGAAGGTGATTCCAAAGAAACTCCAGGAAAGTGGCTACGTTTTCAAATTCCCACGACTCGAAAGTGCACTCGAAGACATTATGGGCCGATAAATTGATATTCACTCTCGATTTCTCTACCTTTGACCTGACTTTCCAGAGCCCCGTCAACTCCTTTCTCTCCTGACCAGTCCTTGTTTAACAGGGAGGCCCTGTTGTGATTGGACAAGTTGTATCCCACTACAAGATTCTCGAAAAACTTGGCGAGGGGGGCATGGGCGTCGTGTACAAAGCCCAAGACCTCAAGCTCAATCGCACCGTTGCCCTCAAATTCCTGCCTGGCGAGTTGCGCACGTCTCAAGAAGAGATCAAGCGGTTCCACCAGGAGGCCAGTGCACTTTCAGCCCTGAATCATCCCAACATTGCCACCATATACGACATCGATGAAGCAGATGGAAAGCGCTTCATCGCCCTTGAATATCTTCCCGGCGGCACAGTGAAATCGAAACTGAAAGACCTTCACTCTGGCGGACGGGAACTGCCGCTTGCTCAAGTTGTCGAATACGGAGTTCAGATCGCCGAGGCGCTTTCCCATGCCCATAAGCGTAATATAGTACACCGGGACGTAAAAACGGATAACCTCCTTCTCACTGAAGACAGGAAGGTGAAAATCACCGATTTTGGTTTGGCGAAGCTTCGCGGAGATGTTGAGATCACGAAAACGGGGAGTACTGTTGGGACGCCTGCCTACATGTCGCCAGAGCAAATTCGCGGAGAGGAAATAGACCAACGTTCCGACATTTTTTCCTTCGGTATCGTGTTGTACGAATTGACGACAGGCCGGCTAGCGTTCCGCGGAGAACACGAAGCTGCCCTGACGTATTCGATCGTGAATGACGACCCCATCTCCATCGGAACACTTCGTCCGACCATCCCTGCTGAGTGGGAACGTCTTATTCTGAAGTGTCTCGAAAAAAACAAAAATCAACGCTATGGAAGTTGTGATCAGATCGTTGCAGACCTTCGCTCGGTTCAGCAGGTAATCTCCGGCTATGTCCCCACACAAAAGCCCCGCCAGGGCTCGAAAGGGCGCGTGTTGTGGGGGGCAATCGCGGCAATCGTGACCCTCGCT
>JACQPT010000225.1 GCA_016207415.1 Ignavibacteriales bacterium | reverse complement strand
TTGAAGCTTCGGACAAGGAAAGTGTCGATCGCTTCATGCAGCTTTTTGCCCAAGTGGGGAGCGTCGAAATATACCCTGCTTCGAAGTGCGAAACAGTAGTAGATCGAGGTTCTTGCTAGGCGATGAGACTTCCGAAACTTTTCAAAACTTTGGAAGTCCGGGCTAGGCAGCAAGCGAAAGGAAAAGAACAATGGACCAAGAAATTAAGATCCAGGCTGAGATAGTGAGCGAGGATACCTGTCAATTCACGGTCGATCGCCCCGTCTACTTTGCTGGCTCGGTATATTTCGCAAACAAAGAAAAAGCGAAGGGATCTCCCTTTGCCGAAGCTCTCTTCGAGATTGAAAACATTGTCGGAGTCCTCGTTTCGGAGAATCTTGTGAAAGTGACAAAGGCAGGCTACCAAGACTGGATGCCGGTCGCGGCACAAATTGGGACGATAATCAGGGCTCAACTTCAATCAGGCGTGCCCGCAATATCAGAGAGAGTAAAAGAAAATCTTCCTTCCGAAGATGAAATCAGAGAGAAGGTACAGCATTTGTTCGACACTGAGATCAATCCCGGCGTTGCAATGCACGGGGGAGTAGTCGATCTTGTGGACGTTAGGGGCAATGTGGTCTATCTTCGGATGGGCGGAGGTTGCCAGGGTTGTGGTATGGCTGATGTTACCTTGAAGCAAGGGATTGAACGGGCAATTCATGAAGTTGTTCCTGAGGTCGGTGAGATCCTCGACGCGACCGATCATGCTGGCGGCAGAAATCCCTATTACTCGCCTGAGAAGAAGTAGTGGTGTGGAGAAACGTTAAACACCATTGTCAGAATATGAAGCGCGTTCTTTTGCTTATACCAACCACCTCTTATCGCACGCAGGCGTTCCTCGATGCGGCAAAGCAGCTTGATGTGGAAATATCGGTCGGCTCCGAGCGTCCGAACGTTCTCGAGAAAACTAACCCGAGCGATCTGCTGACGCTCAATTTTCTTGAGCCTGAGAAAGCTGCCCAAACAGTCGTTGAATTTTCCAAGAAGCATCCCATCCACTGTGTTATAGGTGTTGATGACCAAACGACGGTAGTCGCAGCTACCATTTCAGAGGCGCTCTCTCTGTCCCATAACTCCGTGGTGTCCGTTTCGGCAGCCCGTAATAAATATGTGATGCACGAACTTCTTAAAAAGTCGAGCATTCCCCAAGCACATTACGCTCTTTTCTCTATCGATGATGATCCTGTAGCCATCGCTCGTCGAGTAAACTTCCCATGTGTAGTGAAACCGCTCAGCCTGGCTGCCAGCCGCGGCGTTATCCGCGCCAATGATGAGACTCAGTTCGTCGCTGCAGTTCGGAGTATTAAGGCGATTCTCCAGATGCCGGATGTTGTCCCGACCTGTCGAGACGATAGCGCTTATCGACAGCTTCTTGTTGAGAATTACATCCCGGGTGAGGAAGTAGCACTTGAGGGACTTCTCTCGAAAGGTAAGCTCCGGATACTTGCCATCTTTGACAAGCCTGATCCACTCGAGGGACCTTTTTTTGAAGAGACAATCTATGTCACGCCGTCGCAACTTCCACTTAATGTTCAGGAGGAAATCGCTTCGTGTACCTACCAAGCGACAAAAGTTCTTGGTCTTGAAGAGGGTCCGATCCATGCAGAACTTCGCATCAATGAAGGAGGTCATTGGATTATCGAGATCGCTGCGAGGTCAATTGGAGGATTTTGTTCTCGTGCTTTACGATTTGATCAAGCATCCGCAAGCGGAAACCATATATCGTTAGAGGAATTGATTCTGCGCCATTCACTCGGGATGGAGACCGATTCGTTTCAACGCGAGCCTGACGCCTCTGGTGTGATGATGATACCGATTCCTCGAGCAGGTGTTTTATATGAGGTCAAAGGATTACAGAAGGTAAAAGCTATTCGGGGTGTCGAAGATATTATTATTTCCATACATCCAGGAGAGAAACTTGTTCCGTTACCGGAAGGCGGAAAATATTTGGGTTTCATCTTTGCGCGCGCAGTGTTACCTGCAGAGGTAGAAGAAACTCTTCGTGAGGCACATCAGAACTTGGAATTTGTTATCGAATGAAATCGGGTTTGATTTGTTGTAAACTAGGGATGGCGCCTCCGTCGGAACTCTTGCCTACATTCAATGAAAAAAGACAAGCACCTTATTCGTGCTGAAATTGCTTGAAAATCATGTGCTGCTACCTCGAAACAGAGCGCTCAAAAGTATTTGCTCATGCTGACTGGCCAAGGAGTTCGTTCGGTTTCATGACCCGGCAGGAAGGCGCGGGTTAAAGGCACATCAAATGCTCAAAGCTGGTGGGAGCATTGAGCCAGAGACATCCACAAACAAGTCCTATGTTTGCATCGACGAGGAATTACGCGGCGACGGTTCCCTTCAGAAAAATGATCTTGTTAGGTAGACTAAAACACAAATTCTTTAATTATGATAACAGATAAGAAGATGGGGAAAAACCATGGCAGAACTGAAGAAAGTTGCGACGGTTGCCGACGTACCGGCCGGGACAGCGAAGGCTGTGAACGTCGACGGGAAGAAAATAGCGTTGTTTAACATCAACGGCAGTTTCTATGCGATTGATGATACGTGTACCCATCGCGGAGGACCACTCTCCGAGGGAGATATTGAGGAATTCAAGGTGACCTGTCCCTGGCATGGCGCAACGTATGATGTGAAGACCGGGAAGGTGCTTGGTCCTCCGGCAACGCAGGGAGTTGCGCGATATAACGTCACGGTAGAAGGATCCGATATAAAGATTGAAGTGTGAATCTTTATTCACGTTCACACAAGAGCGGATGTAGGACTGAGACTCGAACTTGCAAGGCACGAAGGAAAGGGAATCAAGGAAAACCAGGAGGTGATTGCGTACTGCAGGATTGGCGAGCGTTCGTCTCACTCCTGGTTTGTTTTGAAGTATTTCCTCGGTTTATCCGACCGTGCGGAATTTACGATGGGTCGTGGACCCAGTGGAGAAACCAGGTCAACGCCCCGAATCGCTTCATGCAGCTTTTTGCTCAAGTGGGGAGCATCGAAATATACCCTGCTTCGAAGTGCGAAACGGTAGTAGATCGAGGTTCCTGCCAGGCGATGAGATTTCCGAAACTTTTCAAAACTTGGAAGTCCGGGACTAGGCAGGTACATACATCAAGAGAGAACATCATTAGGACCCATGTCCGAACTCAAAGATAAATTCGGCAGACCGCTCAACGACCTTCGGGTCTCGGTCACGGACCGATGTAATTTTCGGTGCCCTTTTTGCATGCCTGCTGAAACGTTTGGCGAGCGATACGAGTTTCTTCCGAAAGCCGAAATCTTGACATTCGAGGAGATCCTTCGCGTCGCAAATATCTTTGTTGATCTTGGGGTGTCCAAGGTCCGTCTCACGGGTGGCGAGCCTTTGCTCAGAAACGACATAGAGGTGTTGGTATACCAACTGGCCGGGATCAAGGGAATTATAGACCTTGCTCTCACAACGAATGGATTCCTGTTATCAGAAAAAGCGCAGGCGCTGAAAGACGCTGGACTCCATAGAATAACCGTGAGTCTCCATTCACTCGATGATGAAGTCTTCGGCAAGATGAACGGACAGGGATTCACGACTGAGCGTGTCCTCCAGGGAATTAAAACGGCTGCGAGGGTCGGATTCTCGCCGCTTAAAATCAACGTTGTTGTTCAAAAAGGGGTCAATGGCCATACGGTGGTTGACCTCGCGAGATTTTTCAAACGGTTGGGACATGTTATACGATTTATTGAGTACATGGACGTTGGGACACTGAACGGTTGGAAGATGGAGGATGTCGTTTCTGCTGATGAGATCATCCGACGTATCGAAAAAGAATTGCCGCTCGAACCTTTGGAGCGAAGTTATCCGAGCGAGGTCGCGATGCGGTATCGATACATGGATGGGAAGGGTGAAATAGGAGTCATCGCATCAGTGACAAAACCCTTTTGTGGAGATTGCGCAAGGATCAGACTATCGGCAGAGGGG
>JACQPT010000209.1 GCA_016207415.1 Ignavibacteriales bacterium | reverse complement strand
GATTGCTATAGCTCGAAGCAATTTCCTGGGCATTCTGGACGGCTTCCTGGGATTTGATGGTGAATTTATTGAAGTTCATGACTTATCTTTCCCGCTTTCTTGTTCGTTCATTTTCGTTTCAGCCTGATGTTCGATGACTGCTTCGATGCCGGCCTGTTTATCCTTCGCCTGTAAATCGTGAAACGCCGTCATAGATGCGAAGCCGGCTCCTTTAGGCCCCCTGATCAGCTTAACAATACCGAGAATCAAGAGGACAATGATCGCAGCAACGATAAGGAACTCAACAATCGCGGTTGTCATTTCTTCCTTTTCCCTCTTGTGCAGACTTCGACTTCGCTCAGTCTGACTTGTGGTCTCACACAAAAAAGGCGAGGTATTTCCTCGCCTTTCGTCAATCATCGCCGAACCGGATTACTCACCGCATTACTTGTCGTCCACGACCTCGAAGTCGGCATTTTCCACTTTCTTGTCGCCGCCGCCTTTAGCCTGGTCTGCCGGACCTTGCTGACCGGGCTGACCTTGAGCTCCGCCGGCAGCTTGCTGACCTTTGACGGATTCATACATCTTCGTCGAAGCCTCGTTCCAGGCGTTGTTCAGAGTTTCGGTCTTCGCTTTGATGTCAGCGGTATTGCCGCCTTTGATTGCTTCCTCAAGGGCGTTCGCCGCCGATTCGATCTTCGACTTCGTCTCCGCAGGCATCTTGTCGCCCAGTTCTTTTAACTGACGGCGTGTCTGGAAAACGAGATTGTCTGCCTGGTTTTTCTGTTCGATCTCGTCTTTTCGCTTCTTGTCTTCTGAAGCATGAGCCTGGGCATCCGATTTCATCTTTTCGACTTCCTCTTTACTCAAGCCGCTTGAAGAGGTGATGCGGATCGATTGTTCCTTGTTCGTCGCTTTGTCTTTTGCTGCTACATGAAGCATTCCGTTCGCATCAATATCGAACGTAACCTCGATTTGCGGCACGCCGCGCGGAGCAGGCGGGATTCCGTCGAGATGGAACCGGCCGAGCGTCCGGTTATCGACCGCCATCGGACGTTCGCCCTGGAGCACATGAATCTCCACCGAAGGCTGGCCGTCCGACGCCGTGGAGAAGATTTCGCTCTTTTTCGTCGGGATGGTTGTGTTCGCCTGGATCATGGGCGTCATAACGCCGCCTAAAGTCTCGATACCGAGTGTCAGAGGCGTAACGTCGAGCAACAACACATCGGTCACGTCGCCTGCGAGAACTCCGCCTTGAATTGCCGCACCGACCGCAACAACCTCATCGGGGTTGACCCCTTTGTGTCCCTCTTTTCCAAAAATCTCTTTGACGAGTTGTTGGATACGAGGCACACGGGTCATCCCGCCGACAAGTATCACTTCATCTATGTTTCGCGGGTTGATCCCCGCATCTTTCAACGCCTTTTCGACCGGAGGCACGCAGCGTTGAATCAGGTCTTCACACAGTTGCTCAAACTTTGCGCGCGTGAGAGTCAAGTTCAAATGTTTCGGGCCGTCTGCCGTTGCAGTGATAAACGGCAGGTTGATTTCTGTTTGCATCAGCTGGGAGAGCTCCATTTTGGCCTTCTCGGCCGCCTCCCGTAGCCTTTGCAGGGCCATGGGGTCCTTTCGCAAATCGATGCCTTCCTGCTTCTTGAACTCGTCGGCAACATACTCGAGGATTCTCATATCGAAATTATCGCCGCCGAGGTGCGTGTCGCCGTTCGTGGACTTCACTTCGAAAACTCCCTCGCCAAGCTCCAGCACAGAAATGTCGAATGTTCCGCCGCCGAGATCGAAAACCGCAACCTTCATATCCTTATGCTTCTTGTCCAACCCATAGGCCAACGCCGCGGCGGTCGGTTCATTGATGATCCGCTTGACGTTAAGGCCGGCAACCTCGCCCGCTTCTTTCGTCGCCTGCCGCTGAGCGTCGTTAAAATATGCAGGAACTGTTATCACGGCATCGGTAATCTTCGCGCCAAGATAATCCTCCGCCGTTTGTTTCATTTTCTGAAGAATCATCGCTGAAATCTCCGGTGGCGAGTAGACACGGTCGCTGACTTGCACCCGCGCGGTGTTATTCTCTCCATGAACGACCTTGTATGGAACAAGCTTCATTTCCTCATTCACCTCATTATGGAACCGGCCCATGAAACGCTTAATCGAATAAACCGTGTTCTGAGAATTCGTGACTGCCTGTCTTTTTGCGGCTGCGCCGACGAGTCGTTCACCCGACTTCGTAAAGGCAACAACGGACGGCGTCGTTCGAGCACCTTCCGAGTTTGCAATGACGACGGGGTCGTTTCCTTCCATGACCGCCACAACGGAGTTCGTCGTGCCGAGGTCGATGCCGATGATCTTTCCTGTTTTTGACATTGTTGGACTCCTTTTGTTGAGATGATGCGGCAAGCCGCGATAAAACTGCAAGACCTTCCCAAGGTTTTCTCGCTTTGAAACGACCTTCGAAAGGTTTCGCAGAAAAGCGTGATTGTGCCACGACTTTAAAGTCGTGGCACAAATCGGTGCGACAGGCTTTATTTCACCTTTACTTCAATCTGTTTCGGTTTTGCTTCCTCTGCTTTTGGCAGGGTGACCGTCAAAATGCCGTCTTTGTAAACTGCATCGATGTCGCTTGCTTTTACCGTCGCCGGCAATTTGAACGACCGTTGGAAAGATCCATACGACCTTTCGAAACGATGGTAGTTCTCGCTTTTCACGTTCTCTTCCTGCTTCTTCTCACCGCGGATTGTCAGGATGTTGGACTCAAGCGTAATCTTCACGTCGTCCTTGTGCACACCCGGAAGCTCGGCTTTGACAACGTATTCATTGTCCTGCTCTGTGATATCGACTGCCGGTGTCCAGAAAGACACGTCGGAGTCGCCATCCCATTGCACGCCGCCCCGGAAAAAAGTATCAAGAAGACGGTCAAACGGGTTGGGATTATATCGGACTAGCATTGCTCACTCCTTGTTTGTTTTGAGATTGTTTTTTGATTGTTTGTGAAACCTCTGCACATGCCTTCTTCAAAACACATGCCATTCACTTTTGTCGGCCATTTTGTCAGTATTTGTGTGACATATGTAATTTTGATTGAAAATTTGGCATGATTTTGCCGGACAATTTTGCAGGCTCCGTCATTGATTTTGAATGCCGTTTTAGCTATTCTTTTGGCATTCTTGCATTAATCCATAACGTGAAACTGAGGAAGGAATTGATGAAACTTATTCTGATATCACTATCGGCAGCAGTTTTTGTTTTCTTTTTTGAGACGAAGAGCATTCGAAGAGACGCGAAAGAAGGTTACGACTCTATCACTCAAGCCGATCTCAAAAAACATTTGACTGTCCTTGCATCCGACAGCATGGAGGGAAGAGAGACTTCTTTCGCGGGCCAGAAAAAAGCCGCGGAGTATATCTCGAATGTTTTTATGAGTCTCGGACTCAAGCCGGTGGGGGATCACGGCACCTTTTTTCAGCATTTTGACGTCGAGGTCGCAAATGCAAGTCCCGAGACTCGATTGGTGGCGCAATCAAAATCCGTGACAAAGACGTACGTGTGGGGGAAAGACTTCATCTCTGCCGATGCGCAGGATACGACTGTTTCCGGCCCTGTCTCCTTCGTTGGATTCATGGACTCCCAGCTTGATGAAGAAAGCATGGCGAAGCTTGAGGGAAGGATTATTGTCGCTTTCGCGGGTCAGCGCCAGTTCGCCAACGACACTTCCCGCGAACAGGTCAACCGGAAATTTTTCGCCTTCCGTCAGGAACGCGCTCTTCTCGCAGTCCTGGTGATCACCGATGAAGCCGGTGCGTTTTCGTTCGAAAGAGTTCTGCCCCGTGTGAAAGAACGGGCGGCATCACGGGATCGAATGACACTCAGAGGAATGAGGCCGACCCGTGTCAGGCTTCCTTTGACCTTCTACGTCTCTCCCTCTTTTGCGCGCGAACTCCTCCAACACCAAAAACTCCGCATGCGGCAGCTGAGAGAAAAAGCAATGAAGGATTCCGTTTTTTCTCAGATTTCCGTTGAGGATGTCATTCTTACAGCCCACGCAAGAAAGACGGTCCAGGTGAAACAGACAGAAAACGTTGTCGGCTTTCTCGGGGGAAGTGACGCAAAGCTTAAAGATGAAGTTCTCGTTTTTACAGCGCATTACGATCATCTTGGGGTCGGGACGGAGGGTGCGATCTTCTACGGTGCCGATGACGACGCGTCGGGGACGTCGACAGTTCTTGAAATCGCCGAGGCCTTCGCGAGGAACACCGCCAAGCCCCGGCGCAGTATTCTGTTCATGACCGTAGCAGGCGAAGAAAAGGGCTTGCTGGGGTCACGGTATTACGTTTTGCATCCGATTTTCCCCTTGGAGAAAACGATTGCGAACCTCAACACCGATATGATCGGGCGAACCGACAAAAAGCATGACGACCTGAATGAAGTTCACTATACCTATGTCATCGGTTCTGATAAAATCAGCACCGAGTTGGATAGTCTTTTGAGGATAGCCAACGAGGAGTCCGAAAACCTGACGCTCGATTACACCTTCAACGACGAACGTGATCCCAACCAGTTTTATCGCAGGAGCGACCATTTCAATTTCGCACGAAATGGCATTCCGGTCGTCTTTTTCTTCACGGGAGTACATCCCGATTACCATCGTCCGACGGACACAGTCGACAAAATCATGTTCCCCAAGATGGAGCGTATTGCCCGATTGATATTTTACACCGGTTGGAAAGTAGCAGACTTCGACCGGATGTTTGTGAAGAATGTCGCCCACTCCGGCTACACCCGATAATGTACTCAAAAGAAGAACTCCTCCAGGGTCTTTCGTCGAGAACGGTCGGCAAGAAGCTTTTTGTTTTCGATTCCATCGATTCCACAAACATCTGCGCTAAAACACTGGCCGAGGCCGGGATTGAAGATGGCGCCGTGGTCTTTGCAGAGCATCAGACTGCGGGACGGGGACGGAACGGGAGGACATGGCTTTCCGAACCTGCAAGCAACCTCCTCTTTTCCGTTGTTTTTCGAGCCCCCCTCCCCAAAGAGCAAACGGTTTTCTTGACCTTCTATTCTGCGGTTGCTGTTACGCAAGCCGTTGAATCAATGATCGGGAAATCCGTTGAATGTAAATGGCCCAACGACTTGTTGTTGAGCGGAAAGAAATTCTGCGGCATTTTGTTGGAAAGCTCCTTTCAACAGGCCTTCCCTGCCTATTCTGTCATCGGCATCGGAGTCAACGTCAACCAGAAAACCTTTGACGACGAAGTGGGCAAGCGGGTGACTTCATTATCCGTTGAATTGGGGGAAGATCTTGACCGCAGAGAGTTGTTTCAAGCCATCATCGCGCATTTGGACCGACTCTCTGGCGATGTCCGGGCAGGCAATTTCAAGGGTATCATGAAGACGTGGAATTCACGATGCGCGATGTTTGGAAAACCCGTTACCGTCACGAGTCCCCACGCCACATTTTCCGGCAAGGCGATCGGTTTGAGCGCGGACGGAGGGCTCATGATCGAAACTCAGGAAGGGACATCCACCGTGTATGCCGGCGACGTCTCCGTATTACAATGACCTTCCAATAGACGGCCTTGAGATCCTTTCGAAGGACAACAAAATTCCTGAAATCCTTCGAAAGGACCTGATGAAAAGGACATCCTCATGTTTCTTGCAATCGACATCGGTAATACACACACGGTCTTCGGAGTCTACAAAAACTCCAAGCTCATCTCGGACTGGCGAGTGACGAGTTCACACCAGAGGACAGAGGACGAGGCGGGGACCCAGGTGAAGCTCTTCCTTCGTGAGGCGAACATCCAGCCAAAAGAGATCGACGGTGTCGGGATTTCCTCTGTCGTGCCGAACCTGACCGATATTTTCGCGTCCATGGCAAGAAAGTATTTTCGTGCGGAACCGATGCTCGTCGATTCTTCCCTCCCTCTCGGGATCAAAATCCATTATGACGACCCGTCTTCGGTGGGCGCCGACCGGCTCTGCAATGCCGTGGCCGGTTATGCAAAATATGGCGGGCCGCTCATCATCATCGATTTCGGGACAGCAACGACATACGATGTGATTGCGACGAATGGCGACTATCTCGGAGGCGTGATTTCACCCGGGGTCGAAACATCGGCGATGGACCTCCACCGCCGGGCGGCAAAACTTCCAAAGATCGAGCTCCACTTTCCCCAAAAAATGATCGGCACGGACACGGTCGGAAGTATGCAAGCCGGGATCCTCTTCGGCGCTCTGGACGCGATGGAAGGAATATTGAACCGTCTTCTCACCGAGTTGAAAAAGCGCGAAGGCAAGAAGGCTAGGGTTATTGCGACTGGAGGATTCTCTCAACTCATGAGCAAACAGTCGAAGCTTATAGAAGCGTGGGAGCCGTCGCTGGTCCTCGACGGAGTACGGCTGATTTATGAGCGCGTGAACTCGAAATCGAAAAGGAAGTGAATCTACGGAATGCGGAACATCAGCACAGAAGCGTTGGCAAGCTCCACGATCGGGGCGTAGTAGATTCCAAGAAGTAGTGTTGGCAGAAGTAAGACCAGGAGAAGTGCAACTTGCGCTGGAGAAAATCTGATGGGACCGGCACCGCCTTCGGGATCACGCAAGAACATGTTCCGTAGCACCCGCACGTAGTAGTACAGCGACACAACGCTGTTAATCGCTCCTACCACCGCAAGCCAGATCCACTTTGCGTCGAGCAGTGCAACGAACAAAAACAGCTTCCCGATAAATCCTGCCGTCGGCGGCAACCCCGTCAGAGAAATAAAGAAGATGACCATCGCGACGCCAATGAGCGGCGATCGGTAACCCATTCCTTTGTACGAGTCGATGTCCTCGCTCCCCGTTTTGTTTGCCACAAGCATGACGACGTAAAAAGCGCCGAGGTTCATAAAGAGGTACACGACAAAGTAAATCAGGACTGCTGCAAGTCCCTTGTCGCTCAGGACAACCACGCCCATCAGCATGTAGCCGGCGTGGGCAATGCTGGAATACGCGAGGAGGCGTTTCAGGTTGTTTTGCCAGACCGCGACGAGATTTCCGAGAGTCATCGTCAGAACAGAGAGAATCGCAAGGATTTTGTTCCACTCAAACCCCTGAAGCGCCAGCCAGGTCCCATCCGACAAAGGGGAGCCGACTGTGAACGTCATAAAGAAGAACCTCATCATCATGGCGAAACCGGCGGCTTTTGAAGCGACGGAGAGAAAAGCGGTGATGGTGACAGGTGCGCCTTCGTAGACGTCCGGCGTCCAGAAATGGAAAGGAACGGCTGAGATTTTGTAACCGAACCCCGCTATGATCAGAATCGACGCAACGAGCAAAGCGATGTAGCTTGTTTGACCGCTAACAAGCGCCCGGTTGACTCCATACACATCGGTGGCACCGGTGAGCCCGAAAATGATGGAAATGCCGTAGAGCATCAGGCCTGAGGAGAGAGCGCCGTAAATAATATATTTCAATGACGCCTCGCTCGAATCCGGCGCTTCTTTCGTGTAACCGGCGAGGATGTACGAGCTCAGACTCGTCAGCTCCATCGCCAATACCATCATCAACAGATTTGTCGCTCCCGCCATGAGAAACATCCCAAGCGTGAGAGCAGCAAGGAGAGCATAGTACTCACCCGCCCTTTTAAACGTTGCCTGAACTTCAGCGGAATACATCGAGAACAGGATGATAACAACCGACGTCGTTGCGATCAGCAATTTGAAAAACACCGCAAACGGATCAACGGCAGCCATGCCTGAAAAAACCGACTGCGACATGCCGATTTGCCCCGTTACGAGAAACCCCGCCGTGAGAATCCCGGCGAGAGAAATGTAGGAAATAAGATTCGGATTCTTTCCAAAGATCAGATTTGCAACAATCGCCACGCAGACGGTTATCGTCAGGACCGTTTCCGGCCAGAAGTTTGCAAGATTTTCGAGTACTTGTTGACCCATGGGCTTACGGAATCATGGCTACGGCTGCTCCACCCTTCGCAACAACATCCACAAGGTGATTTAAGGATGTCGTCATCATGTCCAGCATGAATGACGGGTAAATGCCGAGCACGAGGACTATCACGGCAAGAGGCACAAGGGTGAACGTCTCTATGGGATTGATGTCCGGAAGTTTTGCCCATTTCTCATTCGGCTGGCCGAGGAACACGCGCTGCAATGTCCAGAGCATGTAGGCCGCTGTCAGGACGATGCCGAGAGTTGAAGCGATGGTAATGATCCGGATTTTTTCGACCTGGAATGCGCCGAGGAAGGCAAACGCCTCTGAAATAAACCCGCTCAGTCCCGGTAATCCAAGTGCCGCAAAAAATGCGACGGTCATGATGCCGGTGTATCTCGGCATCGTCAAAGCAAGCCCTCCGAAAGCATCGAGGTCGCGGGTGTGTGCGCGGTCGTAAATCACACCGACGATCAAGAAAAGCATAGCCGTAATGGTTCCGTGATTAAACATTTGAAACACGGCACCGAGCATTCCCTGCGTGTTTAATGCTGCCATGCCCAGAAGCACAATGCCCATGTGGCTGATGCTGGAATAGGCAATAAGTTTCTTGAAATCCTTCTGCGCCATTGCGCATAAAGCGCCATACACAATATTAATGAACGCGAGAATGGCGAGGTACCAGGTCGTTGCGGTCGCGATTTCAGGGAACATCGGATAGCTCACGCGGAGAAGTCCATAGGTGCCCATTTTGAGCAAAACGCCCGCCAGAATAACGCTGATGGCCGTCGGAGCTTCAACGTGCGCATCCGGAAGCCACGTGTGGAACGGGAAGATGGGGACTTTGATTGCAAAACCGATGAACAACGCGATGTAGGCGAGATAACGCCAGTATGTTCCGAACCCGTATAAAAGAGAGCCGGGCTCAAAGTTTGCCGGATTCATCATTGCCAGCATGTTGAAGGTATGTATCTTCTCGCCCGTTGCAGGATCAGTAATCGCAACGCTGAAATACAACGCTATCATCGCAAGCAACATTAGAACGCTGCCCAATAACGTGTAAAGGAAGAATTTAATTGCTGCGTATTCGCGCCTCGGCCCGCCCCAAATGCCGATGAGGAAATACATCGGCAGAAGCATGACTTCCCAAAACACGTAGAACAGGAAGAAATCGAGCGAAACGAAAACGCCCATCATACCTGTGTCTAGTAAAAGGAGCATTGCCATGTAACCTTTGAGGGCTTTCTCAATGTTCCATGAAGCAAACACGGCAATAAAACTGATGAGTGCTGTGAGCAGAACCATCGGCCCGCTAAGGCCGTCGATACCCATGAAGTATTCTATCTGAATCCGGCCAAACCACGATTGGCTCTGGATGTCGATCCATTTGAATTTCTCCACAAACTGCATGCTTGCGGCGTCATTGATGCCAACCATGCTTTTATTGAACATCATGAACACCATTGCGGCGAGCACAAGCTGAAGGAAGGTCGCGACCGCAGCTGTCCACTTGACTGCCGCGGCGTTGTTTTTCGGCAGAAGAAGGACGGCAACCATGCCGATGACAGGTAGAAATGTCAGCCATGTAAGGACACCAACGCCGAGCACATGTAGTTCCATTATTTACTCCTTCAAATTCAGTCCGTTATCGAAACCAGAGGAAGAACACCATGACACCCAACAGGACAAACGCCAGATACGTTTGCACTTTTCCCGTCTGTATCCTGCGGGTGACGATGCCGATAAATCCAGCAAGGTACGCCACAAAATTCACAAGGCCGTCCACAATCTTGTTGTCAAATCCTCCCACACCTACGTAGAACAAGAAGAATGCGAGACCTGCAACACCAAGTCCAACCAGTCCATCAATCACAGTTGATCCGATGCCTGCCTCGGGTTCAATGAGTTGCATCGAGGTCAACCAGCCGGCATAAAGGGACACGGCACCAGCGACGACCATATAGAAAATTGCCCCAATGTTTCCTTCCTCCCAGGCTTCTTTCGTACCCTTTGTGACGCCGAGTGTCCACCGAGCCGTGCCGTTGACGATCCCATCAATGATGTTGTTGTCGAACCAACGATACGCTGCTGCCACAGCATCTGTCCCCCGCACCGCTGTCGCTTGGTACAACTCATCAAAATACCATTTGTTCAGCAGGAATCGATGAACGGGCTTGAGCGCTCCGGCAATTGCATCTGCGCTGATCTTGTTCCAGTAGTAGACAACAAAGGCAAGAAGAATACCAGATGTCGCAATGAGGATGGAAAGAATCATCGCCGGAGTATGGGCGTGATGCAGAGCTTCTTCGAACTGCTGGGCGCCAGCCGCGGCGACCGTTGCAGGCACAACCGATTCCGGCCTTTCCACTGCGCCATAGAACCACCCGCTCGAAGCGCCGATCGGGTTGAAACTATAGAACGCAAAGAATGAAAGTATCGCAAAAACAATGAGAGGAATCGTCATCGTCTTCGGAGATTCATGAACGGCCTCGAGGCGGTGAGCGTCCTTGTGTTGACCGAAGAAGGTAAGAATGACCAGGCGAAACATGTAAAATGCTGTGAGTCCCGCAACAAGAAAGCCAACAATCGGGATTATCGTGTGTCCTGTCAAACTCCCGTAAGCAAGTGTTCCGGCAAGAATTTCGTCCTTGCTCAAAAATCCTGACGTCAGCGGGACGCCGGAGATCGCAAGCGTGTACATCAGAAACGTCCAGAACGTGATGGGCATTTTTGATTTCAAGCCGCCCATGTTGCGGATGTCCTGCGGATCAGTCTGATGGTCGTTCGCGTGATGGAGCGCGTGATGCATAGCGTGAATCACCGAGCCCGAACCAAGGAAGAGCCCGGCTTTGAACATTGCGTGCGTGGTCAGATGAAAGAACCCTGCCGTGTAAGCACCGACCCCGAGTCCCATGACCATGTATCCAAGCTGGCTGACGGTAGAATACGCAAGAACTTTTTTGATATCGTTTTGAGCGATGGCAATTGTCGCGGAAATAAAGGCAGTGATGGCCCCGATGTATGCGATAAACATCAACGCATCTGCGGTCATCATCGCAAACGTTCGTGTCACGAGATATACGCCTGCGGCAACCATCGTTGCGGCATGGATCAAGGCACTCACAGGTGTCGGGCCTTCCATGGCATCCGGGAGCCACACATGGAGGGGGAATTGTGCCGATTTACCGATGGCTCCGCAAAACACAAGAATCCCGGCCGCCGTTAACCATCCCTCGCTTCCGAGAGGAAGATTGCCCGCCTTGATGGCTTCGAAAATCGTATCGAACGTAAAAGTGTGGAAAGTGGCAAACAGGATCATAATTCCCGTAAACATGCCAATATCGCCCACGCGATTGACTATGAACGCTTTCTTTGCCGCGTCGGATGCCGATTTCTTTTCAAACCAGTGGCCGATGAGGAGGTAAGAACTCAATCCTACAAGCTCCCAAAATACGTACATCATGAAGAAATTGTTCGTAATGACGATGCCCAGCATCGAGAACGAGAAAATCCCAAGGTAAGCGAAGTAGCGGCCGTAGCGAACATCGCCGTGCATATAATCGATGGAGAACAAATGGACCAGAGCACTGACGATGCACACCACAACAAGCATGACGGCGGCAACATTGTCGATCATGATGCCGAGGTCGAGGCGCATCGGTCCAAAGCCGGGGACATTTCCGAAGTCAACCCAGCCGAACGTTGCTTGCAGAACCTGGTCGTGATACGAAGTGAGTTTCGTAAAGAGAATCGCAAACGAAATGGCGAGCGCCACAAACAGGAATCCGGTCTCAAGCCAATCACCTTGTCGGGGCAATCTCTTGCTCAAGAAGATCAGAATCGTGAACCCCAGCAATGGGAGTAACAGAACGACAACAGATAAGTTCAGGAGCGTGGACTCAGTCATCAGAATTGTAGATTGAAGATTGTAGATTGTAAATTGCAGACTGAGCTATCATTAATCTTTGAGCTGATTGATTTCATCCACGTTGACGGTGTTGAACGTCTGATAAATATTAAGCACGATAGCGAGCGCGATCGCAACTTCGGCGGCGGCGAGAATGATGACGAAAATGGCCACGATCTGGCCGTCCAGTGTGCCCGTTGAGTATCTTGAAAACGCGATGAAGTTGATGTTAGCCGCATTCAGGATGAGCTCGATTCCCATGAGTACCATAATGGCGTTGCGCCGGCTGAGGATGGCATAGACGCCAAGCGAAAACAACAGTGCGCTGAGAATCAGGAAATGATTCAAGCCGGGTGTTTTGAGCCACTGCAGGACTTCTACTATGGTCAGGTTTGTTTCTCCCTTCTTGCGATCATGGCCGCGCCGATAAGTGCAACCAACAGCACCACCGATGCGACTTCGAACGGAAGCAAATACGTCGTCAGGAGCATTTCGCCTATTTTTGAAGCTGTCGGTTCGACGGGCTGAATCCCACTCGATCTCCAGGTCGTAACCCAAAACATTCCGATGAGTGTGCCGGCGAGAGCGGACACGATGATAAGGGCTGGAATGACCTGGACAGATCCGGTTTTTATGTCGACGGCGATTTGGCGTTGCGTCAACATGACGCCAAATATGAGCAGGACGAGAATTCCTCCCACGTAAATCATGAGCTGTGCGACGGCAAGAAAATCCGCCATCAGAAGAACATAGATGCCTGCCACGCCGAAAAACGCAAACAGAAGCGCAAATGCCGAGTGGACGATATTTCTGGAAAACACAACAATCCCTGCCGCGCCGAGTGTGATGACCGCAAAAACGTAGAATATAACGGAGAAGAGGTCCAAGCTTGTCTAATTCGGCGGGCTTTCTGGTTTCGGCGGTGGTGGAGCCATTGTCGCAGGAACAGCCGGTTTGGGCGCCGCTGCCGCAGCTGCCTTCTTTGCCGCCTGTTCTTCGTCGTACTTTCGAAGTTTTTCCTTCGCTACTGCGATTTCTGCAGGAGTCATGCTGCTGTAATGATAATTCAGGTTGCGGCGGTCGAATTCGGAAAACTCATAGACGTCCGTCATAACGATGCACTCTGTGGGACACGGGTACACGCACAACCCACAGTAACAGCATTTGGCTATGTCAATGTCGAAAACCGGGACGTGCAGGCGTTTCTTGTTACCCGTCGAGGTGGTGCCCAAATCCTGGTCCGGCGTTCCTTTGATCGTCTCAATGGTGATGCAGTCGACCGGACACGCCATGGAACACTGGTCGCAGCCGATGCAGTCGTCGATATTTACGTAGAGCCTGTTCCTGGCTCGCTCGGGCAGTTTCAGCTTGACATCCGGGTACTGAATCGTGACGGCCGTGGTGAACAAATGACGCCACGTGAGCCGCATGCCGACGAGGGCGGTGTAAATGGCCAACCAGATGTTTCTAAAGTATGTTTGGACTGCGGTCAAGGAGAATATTGAATATCGAACAAGGAATTATGAATGATGAAATAAGACAATCACTATAAAACCAAAATTAGTCCCACGGCGAAAATGCAAACGAACAAAAACGGCGTCATAACCTTCCACGAGGTGTACATCAATTGATCGACGCGCAATCGCGGAAGAGTCCACCTCATCCAGATCTGAACGATGACGAATAACATTCCTTTCATAATGAACCAGAACACACCCCAAATCGGCCCCGACATAAAACTGCCGAATGGGCTCGACCATCCGCCAAGAAACAGCGACGTGGCCACGGCAGAGACCAATAACTTGTTCGCATACTCCGATAAGTAGAATATTGCGAACTTCATGGCGCTGTATTCCGTATTAAATCCCTGTACTAGCT
>JACQPT010000213.1 GCA_016207415.1 Ignavibacteriales bacterium | reverse complement strand
CTCAAACGGAATTCTGGTTGTTGCGGGAACATTGATAGCAGGAGGGGCAGCCGGAAATCCGGTTACCTTTACGTCCAACCTTGGGTCTCCCACTCCTGGCAGCTGGAGAAATCTCTCGTTCCTTTCGACTGCTTCTTCAATGTCGTATGTCGATAATTGCGTTTTTGAATTCGGGGGCAGTGGGACAAATGGAGCCACGATCTTCTATTTCACCGGCGCTCCGCCAATAAACATTTCAAACACCGTTGTGCGGCTCAGCGGCGGACACGGGATCAATGTGCGGGCTTCATCTCCGAGAATTTCTACTTCTGACGTGCGTGATAACGCCGGCTACGGTATTTACAGCGACCTTGTGACAACCATGAAGGTTGATTCCAGCATTGTGGCGGAGAATACTCTTGGCGGCATTCGCATACCGATCAATTCAAATCCGGAAGTCACAAATACGAGGATTGACTCGAATGGCATTGGTGTTTTCATCGACAACAGTTCGGCTCCCAAGATCCAGAATAACCTGATTCGCTATAATTCTACGGGTATTCAGTTCACTGCACTGGGCACCACTCAACCAATTATTGAAAAGAATACAATTACTAATAATGCGACATGGGGATTCCTCAATTCAGGCACTGGCATTGTCATCGCGAGAAACAACTATTGGGGATCCGATTTTGGACCCTTCCACGCTAGCCTCAATCCAACGGGACTGGGAGATAATGTCAGCAACAACGTCGATTTCCAGCCATGGACGATTCTTGCCGCGGCAAAACCAGTCGCTGTGAAGACTGCAACTCAGATAACTTCCAATACGACCTGGTATGCGGACAGTGTCTATTGGATAAAGCCTTCATCTGGAAATGTCCTCCAGGTGAACAGCGGCATTACTCTCACAGTAAATCCTGGCGTCATTGTGAAATTCCAAACAAGCGCTCGGCTCTATGTTCTCGGAACGATCGTCGCCAATGGAAAAATGGATAGTCTCATTGTTTTCACGAGTGATCGAGACGATCCGTACGGAGGGGACACTAACGAAGATTCCACCCTCACAATTCCAAGTCGCGGCATTTGGGACATGGTGTGGCTCAACGCAGGTGGAAATAGCAGCAGCGTCCTGAACAATTGCGTGGTTCGCTTTGGGGGATCATCGGGCAATGGGAATCTTCGAGTTGATAATTCGACTCCGACAATTTCCAATATTTCCAGCACACAAAGTTCATACTACGGGATGTATCTTAACAACAATGCCAACGTAACTGTTTCGTACTCCACGTTTGGATCAAGCACATACGATGGCGTTCTCATCTATAGTTCGAATCCATATTTTTACGGGTCGAAATTTAAAGACAACGGCCGCTACGGTATACTCGCAAACAGCGGTAGCCCTCATTTCACGGTAAGGAAATCCGAATTCACAGGAAATAGCCATGGTATTGTGGCGGACGCTGGGAGTTCTGGAGCGACTCTTGTTTCCTTGGACAGCTCCAATGTCTCGAACAACGTTAATGGCGGTCTTTATTTGTGGTACGGAACGGGCCCTCAAACGTTCTCCCACAATCGTATTTCCAATAATGGCGCGTACGGACTTTGGTGCTATAACGTCGATAACACTGTTATCATCGAGGGGGATACGATAACTAACAATGGCCAGGAGGGAATTATTACCTCAAAAGCCGTGATCTCGAATAATGTCATTCAAGGCAACCGTTACCCCATCGCACTGATCGGCAGGGTAAGCACGACTTACAGCGGCAACAGCATTAGTGGGAACCAGTTCAACAATGCCATCGCTCTTCGAATGAATCGGGAGAACCTCTCGGACACATTGAGAACGGTTTTTCCGGCTGGCATGACCTCAGGTACCTATGTGCTGACCGAAAACTCAACAGGCGTCGGAGTAGCTGCCGGAGAGACGCTCTTCATTGAGCCAGGCGTGATCATGAAAATGGATCCAAGTATATACTTCCGCGTGGACGGAACTCTGATTGCAAATGGCACGGTTGAACTTCCGATTGTATTCACATCCTATCGGGACGCCTCGTATGGTGGAAAAACAAACCTGGCCTCGGACAACGCCGCACCTGCCCCTGGCGATTGGCGATATGTCAGAATTAGAACTGCCGGAGCGAATGCCTCAGTTCTTAATAATGTGGTCTTCAAATACGGCGGGACGGATGGCGTCGGCAACTTGTGGCTCGAGAGCACAATCACGCTCTCCACGCCAATTCGAAATGTCATAAGTCGAAAATCGAGTTCCATGGGCATTCGCGTTGGCGACGGACAGATGGTGTTTGAAAACTGCACCATTGACAGCAATGCTACTTATGGAATGTATATAGAAGGCAACCGGCCATCAGATGTTACGCTACGGACGAGCACGATTCAGGATAATGCCAACGGACAGGGGCTTCGTGCCGTGAACAACTCTGCATTCCGCGAAATTTCCAATTGCATCATACGCCGCAACAGCAGCTGGGGTGTCGGAGTCGATAATGGCACAATCAATCAGACCTACACAGGAAACACCGTATCGTTCAACGGCGCTGGAATTTACAACAATTCACCCAATATCCCGGCGACGGGACTTTCTTTTATCGGAAACATAGTGACGGATCACACGGGCGACGGGATCCTTAGCTCGCGCGCACAATTCATCGACAACAATATTCAGCGCAATAGATTTCCACTTGCTGTATGGCGGAAACTCGGGAATATTTATACCGACAACAGCGGCGACGATGGGAATGTGATAAGTGGAAACGTGTACAACAACGCCATCGCACTATGGCAAGGTGCTCTTTCCGATACTTTGAAGGCGACATTTCCGCAAGCCATCACTTCAAAGACCTACGTCGCAATCTACGATATCCAGGTGGATGCCAGCACGACACTTG
>JACQPT010000018.1 GCA_016207415.1 Ignavibacteriales bacterium | reverse complement strand
GACCTCTCTCTGTACACAGACAGCACCCGGTATGTCATCTGGGGAACATCGTTCGCCCAGTTGAAAGGTTTTGTCGACGACACGCATCCCGAACCCGACCGTTACGTCGTCAATGCCCCACTCTATGCAATCGTCCTTGCACCCGCGCTGGTCGTCTTCCCGATGTCCATTGTGGCCGCAAAAACCTGGACGTTGATTCTCGGCGCGTGCGCGCTGTTTCTTTTCTCTTTGTGGTTGTCGAAAATGCTCGGGGATCATGCGGCGATCCTGGGGACAATTGTTCTAGCCTTCAACCCTCTCTTCGTCGTCATTTCCACCGAGGTGCTCTCCGAAACGTCTTTCCTCGCCCTTGTGTTTCTGATGTTTCTGTTTTTCGAGAGAATGTTGCGCGAAGAAGAGCCATCCCGCGGTTTGCTCATTTCATTTCTCCTTTCTACATCTCTCGCCGTGCTCCTTCGCGAAGTTGCCATCACTCTCTTAGCCGCCCTCTTTCTCACGATGATCGTCCGAGGGAAGGCAAAATACGCCTTTCTGATGATAGCCTGTGCAGCGTCTTTTCTTGCGGTGTGGATGTTCCGGAATCTCGTCCTGGTCGGCGAAACGGCCTCGGGTCAGAGCTCAAACATTCATTTTATTTTCCAGCACGCGCTGACTTCCCCCGATGCGGCTTTCCACGAAGAGCTGTGGGCAAGGTTGCGCTCAAACGCAGGCGGCTTTGGAATCCAGCTTGCCGGAATGTTGCTGTACCCGATCCTGCCGAACCTGATCGTTGAGCCCGGGGATCTGTTCCGCACGATCGTCAACAACATGGTGTGGGGAAAATTCATTGTGATGGGTGCGGCTATTCCTCTGATGGGGGCCGGCGTTATCCTGGATTTCAAAGCCTCGCCTTCTGCTCTTCTTCGAGTCTTGTTTCTCCTTTTCTATTTTGCCGTCATTCTTACCTACCCCATTCATGATATCCGGTTCCTGCTTCCAGCGCTTCCTTTCATGATTTATTACATCGCACGGTCCATGATGTGGTTGGCGGAAAGGACTGAATTCACGAAAAACATGTTACCGCAGCGGGTTGCCTTCGCGGCTCTTCTCGTTGTCACGCTACCAAACTTCGCAGGTATTTTTGAAGTCCTGAATACGAACCTTTCGTACCGAAGCGCGCGCTCCACGTTTTACGACCGGATCAAGAAAAACAACCCGGAGAAAACTTATTTTGCGGCCTCGTGGGCCGACGTTGGCTCCTGGATTCAGGACAACACACCAGAAGACATTGTCATTGCGAGCTCACTGAAGGAACCGGCAACCTTTATTGGGAACCGGAGAATCATCGAAATGAACACCGGCATCCCCCTCCCCACCTTCGAGACCATGTTGCGCGACCATCACACGACTTTTTTGCTGGCCAGCAATCTGTGGGCCGACTTTAAATCCTACGAATTTCTCATGAGAGAGTCCCAACGTTTTCGGTTTGAAGAAGTGGCAACCATCGGCAATGTGAGCGTCTTCAATGTCCGTTCTCGGTACCGCCAACGCACCAACGAAAGACAAGAAGATTCTCGAAACGACACCACTGCTGCCGGATGGCTTCGAAAAGGCAGATTGGAAATCGTCGCCGGGAATTATGCTGAGGCGATCCGGAGCCTTGAGCGCGCTTCAGAAATGCAACCACGCCAGCCAGAGCCTGTGTTCCAGCTTTTTCTTGCACACGCATTCCACGGGGATTCCGCCAAGGCGATTGAAGGGGTCCGGAGAATGTTCACGATCACACGTGCGACTCCTTACATCTGGGCCGCCCAGACTCATCTGATGGCCATGCAACATGTCAAGCGAGTGCCTACGCTGAGGTCCATTGCCCAGAAATCTGCTTACTTGTTTGATGTTGGCCGATTGTACTGGAATCTGGGCTACCCGAAAGCGGCCTACCGAACGATCCGGGAAGCCGTCAGAACAGACTCCTCGTATTTTGTCGGATTGCTGTGGGCCTGGCATTTCGCAATCCAGACAACGGACACGATGGACGCAAAGCCCTATCTTCGCACCCTTACCAGCATCGATAGGAATAACGCGGTGGTAAGGAGCTTTACTGCGATGACCGCGTTCGCCGATACGCTGCGCCGAACAAGGATTCCTTCGCAGCGAAGTCGTTTGCGATTGATGATCGCGCAGGAATACGACAAAATGGAGCTGATGGAAGAAGCCATCGACGAGACAGAGCGTGCAATAGGCGAGCATGCGCAGAACACCCGGGCCTGGTTGAACCTCGGAGCCCTCTTCGTCAGAAAGAATAAGACCAGAGCGGCAGCCGATGCTTACAAACGCCTCCTTGAGCTGGACTCCGCGAATGTGGAGGCAAGGAAGTTTTTTTCCCAATCAGAGTAGTTGCTCCGATTTCTTTCATGCGAAACGTGCTTGTCACGGGCGGAACGGGCTTCATCGGCTCACGGTTGGCGAGGGAACTCCTGCGTCGCGGGTGCAGCGTGCGGATCCTCCGAAGGCGTGAGTCGAACCTTCGCGCCATCGGTGATGCAAAAGTTGAGCATGTTGTGGGCGATGTTCGCGACCTGACAGCGGTGCGCGGCGCCGTTCAGGGCTGCGATACCGTGTTCCACACCACAGCCGTTATCTCCCACTGGCGGAAGGAGCGGCCTCTGATGTACGAAACGAATATCATTGGCACTCGGAATGTTGTCACCGCAACTTTGGAGGCTGGTGTGCAAAAGTTTGTTTACACAAGCTCGGTCGCAGCTGTCGGGTATGAACCTGACGGGGCTGTGGCCGACGAAGATACCGCATTCAACTGGCAACCGTACGATATTGGGTACCGAAATTCCAAGTTCGAGGCGGAGCAGGAAGTGTTGCGAGCCGTCAGACTCGGCCTTCCCGCCGTTGTCGTAAACCCCTCCACCGTCATCGGTCCCGGCGATATGAGAATGCACGGCGGTCGGATCCTCCGTGATATTTACCGCAAGCGAATCTTCTATTATGCCGTCGGCGGGATGAACGTCGTTTACATCGACGATGTCGTCCGCGGTCATCTCTCCGCGGCGGAGAGAGGACGGATCGGTGAACGGTACATCCTCTGCGGTGAAAACATGACGTACAGGGAGTTATTCACCATCGTCGCGGGCATCGTCGGCGGGATCAAACCTCTGTTTAAACTGCCGTCCGTCGGCGTGAACGTGGTGGCCGCGATTGTTGAAGCTCTGGCAAATGTTGCGGGCAGGCGGCCATGGGTATCTCGGGAACTTGTCGCCGGTATTGGCGTCGGAAACAAGTTCTCATGCGGAAAGGCTGAGCGCGAACTGGGCTACACGGTAACGCCATTCAAGGACGCGGTTGAAAAAACTTTCTCGTGGTGCCAGCAAAATCAACTGCTCTAATTTAGAAATGATCCGCAAAACAATAAACCCCGCCGCGGCGGGGTTTTTTTCTCTATTTCCTTCCGACTCAGTCAACCGTACCGGTTGCCACCGTGTAAGATCTACTGCCATAGACAGGATGCGTTACCGTGATAAGTATTGACGTAAATTTCGCCGGATCAGTATCAAACGGATCGTTGTCGGCAATGCCAAAACTGAAATCTGTGATTCCATTGCCGCCGAATGTGAAATCGATGAGTGTTGTGCTCTCGTTCCCTGTAACAAGTGCATCGCCGGCAGTCACCCTGATTGTCGTTCCACTTGTCATAGGATGATACAAATAGTCATACACTTTGAATGTCCACGGTCCAGCAGAGCCGTTGTCGGGCACAGCGAATGAGGTTGGGCCGCTCACACTGTCGATAATGGGCTTCCCGGTCCACAGTATGAGGACTGAGTCATTGAGTTCCACACCGCCGTCGCCGATCGTCCTGGCCCGCACGAGTCCCCATCCGGGACCTCCATAACTCACCTGCGAGTACGGTGGGATTGGCTTAGGAAGAGCCGCAAAGAGATTTACAGTAAGGAAGCCGTTGGCATTTGTCTGGCCTTCGGGAGTGACGAATCCATGCACTGCGTCAAAGTAGACGCGTGTGCCCTGCTCCACAGGATTCCCAAACTTATCCCCCACTGCGGCTGTGATCCCGTCTGTTACACTCTCCGCTATAATTTCTAGCCCAGGGAAATTGTACTTGTTTGCAAAAATTCCGAAATGTGCAGCGTCGGGAGGGCCCGCCTTGATGATGACTTCCCCCACTGCCGTAATAGGACCTTTCAAGGGGTCATAAGCCGGTCCGCCAACGACAGTCGCAATGATCTTAAAAATACCCGACCTCGTGCCGGCAAGAAGTCTCGTGCTCACCTGGGAGAATTCGTTCGTCGAATCCGCCAGGATGAGCAGTTGTTCGCCTCCAGAAATCGGAAATCCCTGAGGCGAGAATCCCTGCACCGCAAAAGTAACGTACACTTTCGCTTGACTTGGATTGAACACATTAATGACCGGATTGCCCACGGAGTCCTTCACGAGGAATGTGAGAGTCGATATTGACTTATCACTATTGGACCCATCGTTCACAATAATGGATGGTTTTGAAACACTTGCCAGTTCCATTTTGTCAGCCGTGGCGTTTCCTCCACCAAAACCTCCTCCACCTCCGCCGCCACCTCCTCCTCCAACAGTACTCACAACACCAGGGATTTCTTTGAATTCCACCGAAGCCGTCGGATTGTTCGGACTTGAGACTTCGATGCGCAGAACAACCTGTCCTCCCGGGGGCCCTTTGGTTTTTTTCGTGATCTTGACAGAGAAGTCCGTATACTTAGGATCTTTCGTGTCTGGTACAGTAACGTTGATGTCACCTTCCAATGTCAGAGCTGAAGCGGCATCTCCCTTCAATGAAACGTTGATCGTCGACCCTCCCTGGAGGGGGTTGCCAAACTGATCTTGAACTTCAAAGGTTATTGAGGACGGCGTCGACGAACCGCTGTCCGGAACAGAGAAGCCGACAATGGGGGAGACTATCGTTGTTGCCCCCGAGAAAATAATTGTGTCATTTTGGCTCACGACCGTCCCGCTATCACCAACTGTTCTGGCCGTCACGACGGCTTTACCTCCAGATGGTCTGGGATTCCCTGTGGTCAATTGAGCCGTTGCAATTCCTTGATCGTTCGTTGCACCCGTTGGCGTGATCAGTCCACCCGTCGTTGTAAACGACACCGCTATATCTTTCGGCACAGGATTTCCAAACTGGTCGCCAATTAAGACCTGAAAACCGACTTTGAGGTTGTCTCCCGCTAACACGCCGACCCCCGCTGCAACGTTCACCTTCTCATGCTGGAGCGTGATATGGTTTGGATCGGGGAATCCGCCGGAAATAGTGACCCTGACGGGGCTCGCTGACACCGAATCGTTCCTGGCATAGGCGTAGACCTGCAACACACCTGTCCTCGTTCCGCTGCTTACTCGCGTTGTAACTCTGCCTTTCCCATCCGTCGGCGCAGATGTCGGGTTCACATATTCTCCCCCGCCGGGCCCACCGAGGATCTGGAACGTTACGGTGACCTGGTTCGCCGATGAAATCGGGAATCCGAGAGAGTCTCGGACTTCAAATGTTAAGACGGTTGTTTCATTCGAACCGGTTCCCTTGATCGACAGATTGGTAACGCCCGACCCAATCAAGACGATACTGGCGGCAATACCCGTGGATGATGTACCCGGAGGAGGGCTCGAGCTATCAACGCCAAGCACGAGGGCGGCTCCTGTAACATCAACGCCGGGGTCGATAGTCACGGCGATTGTGTCATTCGCGTGATTCACAAAACCTGACTTAATCGCAAGAATGCTCGTGACAAGTCTCTCGTCAATAGAGTAAAGGAGATCGAAGTTACCGCTGCTATCGGTTGTCGAGGAAACACTCGAAAGAGTGAGATCCCGAACGGTTACTCCCGGTTCGCCTCCCAAGCCGTCACTTCGAGTCACCCGGCCACGGACATGCGTGTCCAGAAAAACCCCCGTCGTCGGCTCGGTCGGGCTTTTGCACGAGGATTGAACCAACAAAACGACAATTCCGCTCCAGAGTATGAATCTTGCAAGTCTCATAGTACCCTCCCCTGAGTCATGTTCTTCTCCAATATCAACACTCTCATTGTTTTTTGCCTTGACGCTTGTCAATATCCCTCTGAGTTTCTCTAAGCTTCTCCTGGAGGACATCTCGCTGCGCACGTTGGGCCGCCCGTTCCTCGAGCAAGGGGACGAGCTCGGCTTTCAAAAGGACGATAAGCTCGTCCCTGGTCTCGGTTTTCGAGTCAAACCCGAAGAGATATCTCAGTCCGAAAAACCACCAGGGAAGGTCTTTGAGGAGTGGGATTCCTTCTCGAACAGTTGCCTCGTTCACCGAATAAAGACCACCGAGATACGTTTCTTCGCCGTTGAGTAATGTCACGATGCTGGTGGCTTCGGTTGTATTCACTGTGGGAGGCGTGGACCCCGGCACGACAGAACTTTTCTGAACCTTGAGGCTGAGGACGATGAACGGGTTCTTGCCAAACTTGTAGAGCTTGGGTGTCACCTCGAGAATGGTCCCGAAATCGTAGAATGTCGTGACGCTGTTTCCCTGGAAATCTCTTGTGACGAATCCCAGTTTCTGGCCTATTTGAACCTTGCCTTGCGAACCCTCGCGAACGGTAACTTGCGGCCGGGAGAGGATCTGCCCGAGCTGCTCCGTCTCAAAGAAACCGAGAGCCGTTGTCACATCAACGGCGACCTTGCCCGGCGTTGGGGCGGCCGAGGCCAAAAGTCCGCCGGAAACCCTGGTCGCACCAGTGAACTCGACAAGGAGGTTCATGTCTGCACCGCGAAAAACAGAAAAGCTGATGCCACTTTGTCTCAGGCGCGTCTGATTGACCTCCAGGAAAATAGCCGAAATAGTGATTTCCCTCATGCTGGCAATAATCTCCGCTGAATCCACCATCGCTCTTATCGGCAACGGCGCACCGGTCGGCACCTGCGTTTGCTGTTGTCCGGCCGGCTGTGGAACTGGTTCCTGCATCGCAGCGGACATCCTTTGAATGTTCTCCAACGTGCTGACGATGAGACGGTCCGAAGTCTCAAGATACCATAACCCGTGACGGCGAAGCACCAATTCCAGCGCGTCACGCCAGTACAAGCCTTCGACGTTTTCGTTGACAGGCTGATTCTCTTTTTCAGCCAGCAGAGACTGGTCCTGAATCTCCTTATTGATGAGTTTCTTCGTCAACTCGGAGATCGCCTGGATCACTCTGGGATACGGCATGTCGGATTTGAACGACACGCGTTCCTCGGGTTTCACCACTTGACCCTGTGCCGCGCGCAGGAGATCCTTCTCCGTTTTTATCTGAGCCTGAAGATCCCCCGCGCCGAACAGACAACACAGGAGAATCATGTGTCGTGGTTTCATGTTTACCTCGCCTTCTTCTTTTCGAACTGAATTTTCCTGGAAGTTTTCCGGATCACACCGCCCTCGTCGAGCGTGAATTCCACCATGCCGTTTACGGGGTCGATCTTGCTCACGTATCCGCGCCAGACTTTGTCGCCCAGCTGCAGGACGATGAGTTCTTCGCCGTGGAGAGCAAAGGCCTTACCCGGAATGACCGCTTTCAATTCCAGTCCCTCGCTGTTAATCTCTCCCGGAGGGGCCTCCTGAGACAGTGCCTGAAGGACAAGAGGATTAAAGGGATCATACGGTGCTGGAGGAAGGGGAAGCGCCTTAGCAGCGAGAGAGGTGCCCAGTTCCGCCATGGTTGTGAAATACGCATGGAAATCCAGAGTGAACTGAATCCACTTCTTCGTCTCTTTGGTCTCGTTGTCAATCTCTTCTCTCTGCAAGAAGTTGATTTGCGCAACCTTGTAAAGTCTTCTTCCGTTTTCGAGGTAGTAAATGAACTTGTACAGATTGTCGAACTGACCCTCACCGGATTCGAGTGAATACTTGTTGTAGCCATACTGACCCAGGTTTTCCGCGCCTTCAAACTTCATGTCCATTCTCATAAATCCTGCTTCATCCAGACCCCTGCTGAGATACGCATAGGTTTGCGAAGAAAAGTCGCTTTGCGGAATTTCTTTGCTCCTTGAATCATATTTGCGCTTCACATCCTGAAATTGACTCGCCAGCCGAGCTACGTCCTGGATAAGTCCAGGAAGCTGTTCCAACTCTTTGTTGACCTTGTCGAGCTCAGTTTTAACTTTGTTCAGCTGCCGCGGCTGCCACCACATCCAATACCCTGCGCCCGCCAGCGTCACAACGAGCCAGAAAGCACCAAGAACAACCGAGTTTCTGATCTTGAAAGACATGCTCAGCCCTTGCTATTTCTTCCCACGGGATTCCGGAACGTAGGGTGCATCGGTTTTATCTACCTTGTCGACCTGGATATCGAATTCGTAAATGATCTTTTTTCGGATTTCCGTCGTCCTGACCTCTTTCAGCGTCGCCTTCTCAAAGATGTTCGCCAACCTTGGAATCCTGGTCCGGTAAATGGACCGGCCGGTAATCATGAAAACCCCAGGAGCGTTTTGCACAGGACGGATGTTTCGTATCCAGAGTGAGTTCAGGTCCTCAACGCTGTTGGCGAGATAATGCAGGATCCGGCTCCAACGGTCTCCGCCGGGCGCAATCTTTTCATACAACGTGCCGGCCGCAGAATAACGCTGAATATCCGCTTTGAGCTTGTCCCGCTGGACCCGAAGTGCCTCCAGTTCTCCAAGCCTGGATTTTTTCTGATTCAGCTCTACCTCGGCCTTGACGATCTCTCCGTGCCGTTTGAGGATCGATGTGTAGAAGAAGACAATAGACACAACAATGAGCGCCGCGGCCAGCCACCCGTGCCAGGCCAGCTTGAACGCCTTCTGACCCTCGAGAATCGAAACGGGGACAAGGTTTGTCGGATAAAACCCCTGTTGCTTTTCCAGGAGAGCCTTCCACGCCGTGATGATCGGTATGGAATACTCCGAAATGGCCTCACCAACAGAGCCTTCATACAAACTCAGGTCGAGGTTCGGCGCCTTGATGTACTCCACCTGAGCGCTGGAAAACTGGGGAGCCAGAGCATCCCTCAGGTTCAGCTTATGTCCCTCTCCAGCCAGAAGAATCCGGTCGATACGGGAGAGTGCTATATTATCCTGCTCCAACAACACGCGGCTGTAGAGCGTATTCTCAATGTTGGCCGAGCCCAATCCCTCGCTGATGATCGGTGCAAAATGGAGGAAATTGTTGCTTTGCATGAAGATGAGGCGGCTGAAATCATGACCGACGTAAACGATGACCGTGACTTCTTCTTCCTGAAGCTCATAGTTCGACCTTACAAGCTCCATCAATGCAACGTCTGCGCTGTCGATCGACTTGACATTCGGGATCCTGCCGCCGAGGAAAGACCGCAGTTCGGTGAGCAGGTCATAGAGTTGCAGACCATCTTCCCTGATAACGGAGAGGATTCCAGCGGACGCCGTGGGAATGATTTCGACTGCGTCCAACGCCGGCGGCGACGGCCTGTTCGCCGAAAGCTCCTGGATGACCTGTTTCTTAAGCTTCGTTCCACTGAGGCCAAAGTCGCTGTCGAATTCATGGTAGGAAACGGCCGGCTCGGACAGCGCGAAAGAAACGGTGTATTTCGCCGAAGGCAAATCACCGAGGACGCCGAGCAAGACCGAAGCGTTGCTGCTACCCTCTTCGGTGGGCGCTTCTGCGGAGGGCGCTGCGGCAAAGGCATCGGCAGCGGGCGCTTCGGCAAAACTTGCCTCGTCCGCCGCGGAAGCAGCCGCTTGTTTTTCCTCGAATTTCTTCACGAGGGAAACAGCCTTGAAATCCCGCAGCATGACCCGGCTGCCTTTCAACGAGAGCTGAACCATCTTCAGCTCGAGTCCATCAACAAACAGGCCGACCGCAGTTTTACCTTGACCAGGCTGGTAAGGCATTAACGATTATTTCCTCTATTGTGGGCGGATGGAGATGCTGTAAGAGGCGCAGACTTATGCATCCGTGGGCTGCATTTGCAGTAGTTGCTGAAGACGACGCTTGTTGTTGGCATAATTCATCGCGTTTTCCAGGGAGATTTTCTTCGAAACATACAGCTTCCGAAGGTCCTGCTCCATGGTCGTCATCCCGCTCTCGAGCCCTTCCGAAATCATCTGATAAATTTCGCCAGTGTTGTTGTTCTTGATCGCAGCTTTGACGGAAGGCGTCGCCAGCAGGACTTCCTTCGCCAGCACGCGTTTCCCGTCCAGACTGGGCACGAGTTTCTGAGAAATGACGCAGCGCAATGTGTCGCCAAGCCGGTTTCGGACACGCTCCTGTTCCACCGGCGGAGTCTCACCGATGATACGGTCGATACTTTCAACAGAGGACGCTGTGTGCAGAGTGGAAAAGACTTTGTGGCCGGAATCCGTGATCTCGAGAGCCGTTAAAATGGTTTCCGGGTCACGCAACTCCCCAATCATGATGATGTCCGGATCCTGACGCAAGGCCTGAACCGCTCCTTCCTTGAAGGAGAGCACATCGCGGCCTACCTCCCTGTGACGAACGATGCAACGGGCGGATTTGTGGACGTACTCAATCGGAGACGCGACGATGACAATGTGGCCTTCGACCGTCTGGTTGTTCGCGTCGATAATAGCGTCGAGAGTGGAGCTTTTACCCGAGCCTGTAATGCCGGTGACCAGGCACATCCCTTCTTTCGTCGTTGCGAGACTCAGCATCTTTGTCGCGTTGGGATGCAACTCGAGGTTCTTGTAGGGCCGGATGGTGTTGTTAATCGCACGCATGTTCAGAGCCATCTGGTCAAGGTCGAAGTATGCATCGGCACGGAACCTTCTGAATTCACCGGTTTCATAATGAATCATATGGGAGAAATCGAGATTCCGATTTTCGTAGAGAAATGACCGTTGCCGTTCTCCGATGATGCTCTGGATGAGAATATTCAGCTCGTCTGGTGTATACTTGCCCATGGTCGGATCAGGCTTTTTCGAGCCAAATACTCTGTACCATATAGAGCCCTGCGATCCATATCCCCCCATGTCGATGTCCGATGCGCCGAGTTGGAACATCCTCGCGAGGAAATAATTCATGAGTGCGAGAAGCTTTTGCTTCTGAGATTCATCCATGCGCGTCATCGTATCGCCAATCATCATCTGACGCTCCAACCCCGTGACGGTGCCCGGCAACGATGTGGAGACTTCCTTCAGGATTTTTTGTGCTTCAGGAACGTGTGGCGGTGTTTCCAAAGGCGAGGAAACAGACGGAGCGGCTGGTTTCGGGGGTTGCTGAGCTTGCTGTGTTTGAACGGCCATGAATGTGGATAACTTGGTCTCTCGGCGAATTGATTATAATAAACTCCTGAGATAAATGCAAATCGCTTAAAGGATTTATTTGAAGGTTCGACCCAACCCATTGAATTTAGTGAGAAACGCAAAAAATCCGTTAGATCAAAGAACTTGTTCATAAAGTAGGGCTTTCCCGAAAAAAGGACTTTAAGCGGCATGGTCCAATCAATCTAGGGTGCATGGTCCGGCATGTGTCACGTTTTTAACACCATTTCCTCAGCTCGGCATGTTTCGCGACGCCGTTCTCTAGAGCGCTTCCTTCAAAGCTTTAAAAACCGAATAGGTCAAAAGCAGAGTACAGAGAATCTTTTCAGGTTGTCTTCTGTCACTTCTCGCTTTGTGAAACATGAGACATCAAATTGAGGCACTTTTGACAGACCGGGTAAAACCTTTCCGACCGACTTGACAGATTCTGGTTAAGCACATTCGAAAATGAGGGGATATCTCAGTGGCATAGAAATTGACCGCTTTTCATGTCTGGCCGTGTGAAATCAGAGGAACTCTCATTTACTTAAAGGAAAACTTCTGTGACCCGGAACAAAAGGCCTTTCGAACCAACATATCACGGCTTGACTATGTCTTCGGTTTTGGCAATCTTACTGCAGGGTCATAAATGGACTTTTTGAGGAAACGTAGGTAGGAGTCATGGGTCAGACAATGCTCATACTCGGAGCTTTTGCTCTTCTTTCAGTGCTGACACTCAGCGTGAACCAGACCTTGCTTATGACCCAGACGATCGGACTTGAGATGGAGGCCAATTTGACGGCTCTTTCCGTTGCGCAGAGCCTTATGGATGAAATCACCACGAAGGAGTTCGACGAGCGTACAACCACTGGACTGAAGATTTACTCCCCGGATGAAATGACGGCCATAGGCAGCCTCGGCCCGGAGGTTGGAGAGACAGAGATCACGTGGGTAGACTCCGCGTATTACAACAACGGCGGAGCGACAGCCCCTTATGACAACGGCGGCGTTCTCTTTGACTTCAGATCCAAGACTTATTACGACGATGTCGACGACTATCACGGTTACCGGAGGAAAATGTACGATAACAGAATGGGATATTTCGACGTGGCAGTCAGGGTATATTATGTCAACGAAGACACTCCGGATAGCGCGTCGTCCTCGCGCACAAATCAAAAGGCGATTTGGATTGGCGTTAGGCAATTCAATCTGTCAAAAAACCTGGAAGGCGAAGTGCTTCCGGTTATTCTGACAGACCTGGCCGTGTACAGAAGGTTCTTCCAATAATAACTCGGGACCATGAACGTCTTACTCGACTATATTGCATCAATGATCATCTTCGGCATACTGACGCTCACGATCGCGCGGATTCAGACGAACATCAACACCACGCTCTATCTCAACACGCAGAGTATCATCACGCAGGGCTACGCAACGTCGCTTGCCAAGCAGATCGAGTGGGATTTTCTCAAGATTGGCCATCGGACTTCCGGCCAGAAGATTTACTATGCGGATTCCACCCGGCTTGTGTTCAAGGGCGACCTGGAAAACCGTTTTGTTCAGGATTCCGTTACGTATGCCGTTGGGACAACGGAGAATGCCACGCACACATTCAACCCCCGAGACTTCCCCTTGTATCGCTATGAGGGAGGCTCTCTGAACGTACAGAATTTCGGCCTCATTGAGTTCAAAATGACGTACATCGACTCGGCCTACAAACTGATTCCCATGCCGATAACGACGACAGACCAGTGTGTGCTAATCCGAGGCATCAATCTATATTTCAAAGTGGAAAGTTCGGAACCAACGATTACACCTAACGATACGCTCTGGGCATCGATCTCCTGGCAAAAACTCATGTTTCCGAGAAATTTGAATAATTTGTATTACTAGGCCGTGATCAAACAACTGACCGAAATTCGAAATACTAAATGCGAAATCCTAAACAATATCAAAACTCAAATAATGAATCTAAACTCCGTTCCCGTTTCTTTAAATTTGGATTCTGAATTTCTGTCATTTGGATTTGTTTAGCATTTCGGCATTGGTATTTCGCATTTTCCACTTAGATTAAACATAAGGATGGCAAGTTATGGGTAGAGCAGCGATGTTTGTCGTCATGGGATTCGGCGTTGCGTTCGGATTTATTTCCATCAACATCCGTAACGCCACCGATAGGTTGACCGAGTCTCAGGTGGGATACTACAAATACACCATGGCCCGCAACCTTGCCCGCACGGGGGTTCAGCGCAGCCTGAGGTACATCGACATGAACCCAACTGTCGAGAATTACACGCCGCCAACATCGGGTTCGTTCAATGGAGGCAGCTACACGGTTTCTACAACGACCAACGGCGACACCATGAGGCTCAATGTGACAGGCGTATACGCCGACACGAACTATGTGATGAGAACCAAACTTTTAAAATTAACCAAGCCATTCCCTACTGTGGCCGGGGCTATCAGCGTTAAAGCGTCGCCCCTTGACCTCACCATGACGGGTAAAGCCGGCGTGGACGGAAAGAATTACGATTCTTCCGGGACAAACCTGGATGCCGATTGCCCTGACTCGAGTTTTGACCCCGATAACCCTAACAAGCCAGGATTTGCTGTCGAGTCTAAAGCTGACTCTATCGAGGTCGTGGGTGCAAGCCCTTATATCGCGGGTAACCCGAAGGCAAAAGTCGACACTTCCACTGCTGACCCGTCAGAATTCATCGATGAATATGCTTCCAACGCAGATACGGTCATTAACACTCCCGGAACGTATGGGGGCGATAGAACATTCGGAACGGCTACCAATCCCTGGATCACCGTGGTCAATGCCGGTGAGGACACGAGCTTTAACATAAAATTTTCAGGCAACATCTCCGGGTGGGGAGTGCTGGCTATCAATGGAAACGTGAAGTTTTCTGGCGGCATTGATTTCCATGGGCTTGTTGTCTGTTATGGCAGGAATAATGTCATAGACTTTGCTGCCTCCGGAACTCCAAAAATAGTTGGGGGCTTGATCGTTGCTGGCAACGCTGCATCCTTGACGCTCAACGGAACGGGCACGACGGGAGCAAAAATAGCCTTCAGTTGCGAAGCCCTGTACAAAGCAAAAAACCTCTCGAAACTCAGATATTACGGCGTTCTTGAGTGGTACGAGTAACCTGATGAAGGTTGCCTTCTTGTCCATTTGGCAATTGGAGAAGACAACCTTCAACATGTTTGAAAAAAAAGGCGCTCTTTAAAGCGCCTTTTTTGTTGTCACTCGTCACGCCTCCGGAGTGATCCCTCTCGTTGTTGAGGGAGCTCTGCTCCCGACAACCTTGCGCTGCGCTCATCTCGCCGTTACCTAACACCTTCTTGTCTGTATCACACAGGCTTCTACTTTGCTCCGATTGCTGATTCAAAACTACACAGTAGAACACACCGCGTAAAACCCCGTTGTAAATCGTATTTTTGCAGCTCTTGACGGCCCACCTTCAGATGAGTGCTGTGAGATTTCCTCCGACACATTATGTAGGACGTGTCCTCAGTTCTTTGTAATCGAAAATTTACTTCACCTTGCCGATTGAAAATTCGTCGTTGCTTCCCTACTCTGTAAACAATTCTTCGAGAAAAAACCATCAACATCTATGCTCGTAAGGGCATCGGAAAAAAGAAAGGGAAGAATTATGGGCCGAAAGACGCTCGCACTGAGCACACTTACATTTGTCGCCGTTCTGACATTTTTCGTCGCCGGACCGCTGCTGCCCTCGGAGACAAGATCGGGCGGAGGAGGTGTGGATGCAAGGGCAGTCTCCATTGCCGTAGACTTGCTACGCGAAATTGAATCGAAGGAATTTGACGAAGCAACCACCGGGGGAAGAAAGGCCTACCGTGCCTCGGACCTGACTCCATCCCAAAACGTCGGCGCCGAGCCTGGATCCTTTGTCGGAAGCGGACCTTTGGGCGAATTGAACATCCTGTGGCCTGACAGCGCCACTCCCTTGGGCCCTGCGGGCTTTGCTCCCTTTGAAGAGCATGAGACTTCCGGAGCCTTCCACTCAAAGTCCTTGTATGACGATATCGACGATTTCCATGGATATCGCCGGAAAGTGCGGGACGCAAGGCACGGCTCTTTCTATGCCTGGGTGACGGTCCATTATGTCCACGAGGAACAACCGGATGTCATCGCAACAATTCCAACGTTTCAAAAAAGCGTAACGGTGACGGTCACACATCCCGACCTCGCTGTGGATGATAGTCCTTCTCCCGGAAAAATCGTTCTCAAAGATATTGTGGCCTACAGAAGGTTTTCACCATTGCCGCTGCTAAAGGGATCTCTGCCTTACACTAGTGTAATTCGAAGAAAGTAATCTCGTATTTTCGCAAACATGTGCGTTATGAGTGCTGAGAGAAAACCGACCCCCTTTTTTTTCCCTTCCGAAGGGGGAAATGAAAAAGGGGTCGGCAACAAACTTAGACATATCCGTCTTGCGAGACTCACAAACGCAAGAAACTAAATTTGTACCTGCACCAGAATTTCAAACCTGGTTGCTCAGAGATAACACAAAAACGAGGAGAGCACGATGGGCCGATTAGCGATGCTTGTAGTTATGGGGTTCGGGGTTGCGTTCGGGTTCATTTCCATCAACATCCGGAATGCGACGAACGCATTGACGGAATCCCAGGTTGGCTATTACAAGTACACCATGGCGCGCAACATTGCGCGTACGGGCATTCAGCGAAGCCTACGCTATATCGACCTGAATCCCTCGGTGGAAAACTACCGCCCGCCCTCTTCAGGCTCTTTCAACGGAGGATCCTACACCGCATCAACCTCCATGAGCGGCGACACCATGTGGCTGGATGTTCGCGGAACATTTGCCGACACAAATTACTTCATGAAAACAAAACTCTTTAGACAGACGAAGCCATTCCCGGTTGTCAACGGGGCCATCAGCGTACGCGCGTCGCCGTTGCTGCTGACGATGACCGGCAAAGCCGGCGTCGACGGAAAAAACTATGATTCTTCGGGGACGAATCTGGATGCCGATTGCCCGGATCCGAACTTCAACTCCTCCAACCCGAATAAACCTGGGTTCGCTGTGATGAACACAATCGACTCCGTTACCGTCACACTCGCGAGCCCTTATATTGCCGGGAACCCAAAAGCGAAGGTGGATACTTCAACACAAGACCCCGACCTGTTCATGGACGAATACGTGGCAAACGCCGACACTATCATCGATACGCCTGGCACACACGCCGGCGGGACATTCGGCACATCGACGCACCCCTGGATCACTGTCGTCAACGCAGGAGACGACACAAACTTCAGCATTAAGTTTACAGGCAGCTTTAGCGGGTGGGGCATCCTTGCCGTGAGGGGCAACGTCCAGTTCGCCGGCGGCATTGACTTTCACGGATTGGTCGTCGTCGATGGCAAAAACAATGTTATAGACTTTTCCTCAACCGGGACTCCAAAAATTGTTGGCGGACTGATTGTGTCCGGCCGGGCTGCATCGCTTGTTTTGAAAGGTACAGGGTCGGTCGGCGCTAAGGTGGCTTACAGTTGCGAAGCGATTTACAAATCGCGCAACATCTCAAAGCTGAGGTATTACTCGGTTCTGGAGTGGTACGAGTAATTGAGATGAGCGACCATATGCCGGACTCCATCTCATGGTTTGTGCTCTAACGATGGAGCCCATCGCGATGGGCTCCGCCGTCCGGGCTGTTTCTTAGAGGCGGAGTCCATCGTAAAGAGCTCACCTTATGTCCGGCACAAAACTTGGCGGACAAGCCGGACTCCATCTCATGGTTTGTGCTCTAACGATGGAGCCCGTCGCGATGGGCTCCGCCGTCCCAGCTTTTCGTCAGAGGCGGAGTCCAGCGGATAAGCGACTGTGACGCCGGACTCCGTCACTTAATATTGGCACGCTCCACTCAGTCTTAAGACCCCTCCTGAATCCTCCCCTTGGCAACGTTTCGGCTTGTGTAAGGGGAGGTAAAGTTTGAGTGGAGCTAGAGAATTACGACGGAGCCCGGCGCTGAGATAACCATCACACCCTCTCTTGACACTCACACGCCTTGTTCCTACATTGATTGAAACCGGCGGTATTCTCTAAGGAAAACGTCATTCCGTCGGATTTTAAGACGGAATCCAGATCATGCTTAGTCCTGGACTCCTGTCCGACTTTAGTCGAGATCTCGATTCGATGTGAACATCGAATCGGACTTAAAATCTGCAGGAGTGACAAAATAGTTTTGATATAGCTTATGATCACGAAATCTCCATCCCCCTATCAAACAAGGAGTTCATCATGAGACTTTCTGGTAAAGGGTTTCTCTTCAGTGGAATTCTTAGCCTCATAACTACGGCCTGTTTGCCACTAGTGGTACTTGCTCAGACTGCAGAATTACCTCAGACATTTGATAACTATCCCTTTCCACCGAATGGTTGGTCCGCCCCTGTATCCGCCGACGGGTTTACACCTGAGGGGGAGCGTAGATGGTATCGAAGTGACACGACATTTTTTAGCGATGATACATCGGGTTTGGAACCCGGTAGGGGAGAGTCGGGTCATTCCGCAGTTCATAACACCTTCGAGATCTTTGGGGCTACCGTCGACTTGATTGCAAGCAATATCGATTTCTCTGGATATGCTACAGCTACGTTGCATTTCTATGTTAGAAACAAAGACGGCGATGACAACGTTACGGTCTGGGTTGACAGTGGTCAGGGTTTTGTGAACAAAAGTGTAAATGTAAACGGTTATGGCGGATCTGGAAGCACGGGAGGGAACGACTTTGACTGGACCGAGTACACAATAAACTTAGATTTTTATTGCACTGTAACCAACACATCAACGGCAATCAGGTTTCGGGTATCTGGTTCTACTGGCAACTCAAACTTGGGCCTGGACGATGTGAGCCTTTCAACCACTGCCATTCCTGTCCAACTCGCCTCCTTCAGCGCCACAGCGAACAGAGCGGCTGCGGAGCTCAAATGGTCAACGGCCACGGAAGTGAATAACTATGGCTTTGAGGTACAGCGCAGGTGGATACAGGGTTCAGGGTTCACGGAAAATCACGTGCCTTCAACCCTGATCCTTGAACCCAATTGGACGACGATCGGTTTTGTGGCTGGCTCAGGAACGAGCACATCCCAACGGGAGTACAGCTACATCGACGCAAATTTGCCGTCAGGCCGCTATGGCT
>JACQPT010000214.1 GCA_016207415.1 Ignavibacteriales bacterium | reverse complement strand
TGCTATTATGACAAAAGCGGTCAACCTGGAGCCAGCGAAGTCTCCCCAGCGCGCGAAGAATTCAGTGTGGCTTGGCCTCGTCCTATCCTTGACGACACCAACGATTGCGGCTGCTTATGTTCTTGTCGCCGCAACGATTCAATCGTATGGTCTCTTCGAAAACACGTCGCTGAATAATGCGGTTGCTGCGGTAGGAGCCGGCACAGGCTCATTTCTCTGGCTTCTTCTCCTCGTCTCGGGAGTCGGGAGAATGCAAAAATCCTTTGGCGTTGCTGGAGTCCAGCGAATTGCGCGCGTCGCCGGGCTTCTTCTTTTGGCTGTTGGCGGTTATCTCGGGTATGCAATCGTTGAGAGGTTCTAATCAAAACCCGTTCAACATTTCAGATCAACAGGAGGACGCTATGACGGAAAAAACTTTTCAGACGGAGCTTCAGGCAATTCTGGCAACGCATGATGTCGAAAAACTCCGGGGCGAGTACTGGAAGAGCGATGAATTCCTGTACGTCCCAACTTTTCTTTCGCCTTTGCTTCTGGAACCTTTGCAAGAGGAGCTCCCCCAGGTTCGAAGCCACATCCATCGGACGAAACTCCCCGGTGTTCGGAAAGGAGGAAGCGTTGGTGCAACGAAACTGCGGAAGGAAACGGCTCTCATAAAATCGATCTACGATTCCCCACATTTGAAGGGATTCCTATCGCGCATCGTTGACCGTTCACTCTCCAATTGCCCTTCGGACGATGAACATGCGATGGCGTTGTATAGCTACACTGAGGAGGGTGACTTCATCCACTACCATTTTGACACATCATTTTACAAAGGGAATCGATACACAGTGCTGTTGACCATAGCGAATGAGTCATCCTGCAAGTTGATGTATGACCTTTACAAGAAATCGGCCGGACGAACGGTTGAGCATCACGAAGTGAACACCACACCCGGTTCGCTGGTGGTGTTTAACGGCGACAAAGTATGGCACGCAGTCAGCCCTTCCAGAAAAGGGGACCAACGGTTTGTCCTCAGTCTCGAATACCTCGATGACAGCAGAATTGGCATTTTCGGAAAGCTTGTGTCGGATCTGAAGGACCGCATAGGATATTTCGGGCTCAGAACAAAAACGGCATGACGAGAAGGGAAACTGTATGAAAACGGAAAATCTGAAGAAAGAGTTTTTGTTGGTCGTCCTCATGTTCATGGGTTGCACAAAGTATGCGGATCTGAGGAACCCGGAAGATCTGCAAACTCTGGAAGGGAAGAGCATCATCGTATGCTGCAAGGACTCTCAAGTATATCGCCTCGACCGTGCGATGGTCGGTGAACACATTGTCGGCGGCTCGGGAAAAAAATTCGACAGGCAGAAGAATTCATGGACTGATTTTTCCGGAACAATCGCTCGCAGCGAAGTGTCCGCGATCGCAGTGGAAACGGTGGACGTTCGAATGACAGCCCAGTGGCTGGCAACGATTGGCTTTCACGTATTCGCCATTGTCGCGCTCTACGTCTATTTCGGACGTTCCGGCCAAAAACAAAATTCAATCACTTACTATCACGGGAGAACGTCATGACACCCCGCACGAATGCACTGTTTCTCAAAGAATACATCCGTGATCCTCTTGCAATCGGTTCCGTCGTTCCCGATTCGCGGACGTGCGTGAAGGCGCTTCTAAAACACGTTCCATTCGACTCTTCACGAATCATATTGGAATTTGGTTCAGCAAGCGGAGCAGTAACAGAAGAAATCATGAAAAGGAAACGGGAAAACACAATGCTGGTCTGTTTCGAAAAGAACCCGCACTTCTATGAATCGCTTAAGAGAAGAGTAAGGGGAACGAATGTCATTCTCTCTGGAGGGGATGTACAGCGGTCAAACCGCTTTTTATATTTTCAGGGAATTGCCAAGGGTACGGTCGATTGCATTATTTCGACGCTCCCGTGTTCAAATTTGGATTACGAAACGATTCTCGAGCAATCCGTGATTTCCTGGCTGAAGCCGGACGGTCTCTTTGTTCAATATATGCACGTGCTGTCTTATTTGAAAGGCTTCAGCCTCGAGAGTGTGCTGTCAAAACATTTCGGCTCGATTCAGTCAGATTTTGTTTTTTCAAACATCCCCCCGGCAATTGTGTACCACTGCAGGGTGAACGGAAAAGCGGATTCATAAATAAGGAATGTGCACATGAAAAAGACAGCACAACTCCGACGGCTTCTGCAGAGTCCGACGCTCGAGTTTTTGATGGAGGCACACAACGGCCTTTCTGCTCGCATTGTCGAAGAAGCCGGCTTCAAGGGAATCTGGGGTAGCGGATTGTCCATCAGCGCATCGCAGGCAGTACGTGACAACAATGAGCTCAGCTGGACGGAAGTCCTCGACATTGTTGAATTCATGAGCGATGCGACCACAATACCAATTCTGCTCGACGGAGACACGGGCTACGGAAATTTCAATAACATGCGCAGACTGGTGAAAAAACTCGAAGAGCGCAACGTCGCCGGTGTATGCATCGAGGATAAACTGTTTCCCAAAACAAACAGTTTCCTCAGGTCAACGCAGCAGCCCCTGGCGGATATGGAAGAGTTCTGCGGAAAAATCAAGGCCGGAAAAGACAGCCAGGGCGACGACGATTTCTGTGTCGTCGCACGTGTTGAAGCCTTCATTGCGGGTTGGGGTTTGCAGGAAGCGTTGAAGCGTGCGTCGGCGTATCAAGAGGCGGGAGCGGATGCAATCCTCATCCATAGCAAACTCTCAAAACCCGACGAGATCCTTGCCTTTATGAAGCAGTGGGGCAACCGATGCCCGGTGGTTATCGTACCCACAAAATATTATACGACCCCGAGTCAGGTTTTCAGGGACCACGGAATCTCCGTCGTCATTTGGGCAAATCATATGATGCGTTCTGCGGTGACGGCGATGCAAAAAACCGCATCGAAAGTCCACGATGCAGAGTCTTTGCTCGAAGTTGAAGATAAAGTGGCTTCGCTGGTAGAAGTCTTTCGACTGCAGCGGGATGAGGAATTGCAGGAGGCGGAAAAGATCTACTTGAGGGAAAAAGAACATGAGCGAATTCATGCCATAATTCTGGCGGCTTCGAGGGGCTCTGAGCTTCGGGAAATGACGCGGGACATTCCAAAATCGATGATCAAGGTAAACGGGAAAACGTTGTTGGAAAAAATGCTCGGCATGCTTCAGGATCGCGGCATCAGGGATATCTCTGTCATCCGCGGATACAAGAAAGAGGCGATCCAGTTTCCCAACGTGACGTATTTCGACAACGACAAGTACGAAAACACAAACGAGCTCTCATCATTGTTGCTTGCCAAAAACAAGATTGAAGGAACGTGCATTGTCTCGTACGGAGACATCATCTACCGTAAGCATGTTTTAGGGAACCTGCTGGATGAAGAAAGCGACATCGTCATTGTTGTTGACGCGTTGACCGAGCGCCGACAGATTCTCAGGAAAAGCGACTTTGTGCACTGTTCAAGACCTTACACGAGAAGCTACGATGAGGAAGCCGCCTATCTGAAACAGGTGAGGTTCCTTGAAATACTCAACGGTGAGAAATTCGACGGCGAATGGATCGGGCTGATGAAAACAACCGCCCGGGGATCCGAAGCCGTCCGCGCTGCACTTGAGAAGCTATCGCAGAAATCAGAATTTTGCAGGCTCAACATGTCCGACCTGCTCAATGAGCTGCTCGCAACCGGAGTCCAAATTCGAGTTCTCTACATTGAAGGGCACTGGCTCGACGTGGACACTCTGGAAGACATTGGAAAGACAACAGCATATTCATCATAAAGGAAAGATCATGATTACAGCTGACGAATTCTTGAGACCTTGCCTTGATCGGAGATTCAATTTCTTTACCGGTACACCTTGTTCTTACCTGAAACCGATTATTAACTATGTCATCGACCACGAAGAATACAGGTTTGTCGATGCCGTAAATGAGGGTGACGCCATTGCAATGGCTTCGGGGTTCACGATTGGCGGAGGCCGGGCGGTCGTGATGTTCCAGAATTCCGGACTCGGCAACGCGGTCAACCCCTTGACGTCGCTCGCCTACCCGTTCCGTATTCCGCTACTCGTTATTGTCACTCTTCGCGGGGAGGCGGGAGGCGAAAAGGACGAACCTCAGCACGAATTGATGGGACAAATAACCACCAGACTCCTCGACACGATGCAGATCAAGTGGTCATACTTTCCCGATGAAACCGGCAAAGTTGAGAAGGTTCTCAACGAAGTAGAAAAACATTTTGCTACAGAAAGCCGGCCCTATGCTGTCGTTATGCGGAAAAAGGATGTTGACCGGTACGAGCTCGTAAAGAAATCACAACCGGGGAAATTCGAGTTTCGCGTAAACCATCGGGATCAATTCACGCTGCCATGCGAATCCCGTTATTCGCGAAAGGAAGCGTTGCGGGAGATTCAAACGGCAGTCGGGCTGGAGTCGATCGTTATTGCTTCAACGGGGTACAATGGGAGGGAATTACATGATCTGGAGGACAGGGAAAACCAGTTCTACATGGTTGGCTCCATGGGTTGTGCAGTGCCGCTGGGATTCGGACTATCGCTTGCGCGCCCGGAAAAAAGAATCGTTGTTGTCGACGGCGACGGTGCGCTCTTGATGAGAACCGGAAATCTTGCAACGGTTGGATTCTATCAACCTCGAAACCTCATTCACGTCCTGCTCGATAACGAAGCGCACGATTCGACTGGTGGTCAGCTGACGGTTTCTCGTGGAGTATCCTTCGCCGCGGTCGCCAAAGCATTTGGCTACAAACACGTGATTTCGACGGATCGACTGGATGTTTTTCGCGAGGTGATGAATTCAAGCCTCTTGGAAGAGGGTCCCGTATTTGTGCATTTCAAAATTCGAAAAGGAGTCACGGGAGAACTCGGACGGCCCCATCTTCAACCATTCCAGGTGAAGGAACGCCTGATGCGACATTTCGGACAGAAAGAAGAGGTGGCGGCATGAGCAGAGTTCGACAGGCGGTCATCCTTGCGGCCGGGATGGGAACCAGACTGCGCGATCAGTGGCAGGATCTTCCAAAGGGTTTCTTGTGCCTCGGAGAAAAACCTATCGTTGAAGAATCCATCGGAAAGCTCATCCGAAGCGGAATTGATGAAATCATTATCGTAACGGGATATCGGCGCGACAGGTTTCAAGAGCTTGTCCGTCGTTGGCCATTTGTGAAAACTGTCGCCAACGATGAGTACGAAACGACAGGAAGTATGAAATCGCTTTCAAAAGCCAAGGATTTCGTAAAGGATGATTTTCTTCTTCTTGAGGCCGACCTCGTCTATGAATTCAACGCATTGCAAATTCTGCAAAACACTGACTGCAAGAATTGTGTTCTGCTTTCCGGTGAGACGCATTCGGGAGATGAAGTCTATGCCGACGTGCGCAACAACAGGGTTGTGAAATTCTCGAAAAACAAAGCTGACATCGCGCACATCGGGGGCGAATTGGTGGGAATCTCGAGAATCTCGCTCGGTCTGTACAAGGAAATGATTGCCCGGGAAGTTGGCACAACCGGCAAATACGACTATGAAAACTGCCTCTCCGACATTTCACACGTCGAGAAAATCGAGTTCGAATTTGTCGAAGACCTTGCTTGGTGTGAAATCGACGACGCTAAACATCTCGAACGAGCAAAGAATGACGTATATCAAACGGTACGCGAACGAGATTTACATCTTTCGTTGCATCGAAAAACGGATCGAGGGGTACTTCTCAATCCGGGTCCTGCTACGACGACCGACTCTGTAAAATACGCAATGGTCACTGAGGACATTTGTCCCCGTGAGGTTGAATTTGGCGAGATGGTCGAAGGGATTCGCAAGGATCTTGTCCGTGTCGTCCATGGAGAGGGGCAGTACGAGGCAGTTCTGTTTGGCAGCTCGGGAACTGGCGCCGTCGAGTCATGCCTTACGTCCGTGATTCCGCCCGGGAAATCGGTTCTGATCATCAACAATGGAGCGTACGGAGAGCGGATGGAAAAAATCTGTGAGGCCTTTGGCATTCCTCACGTCGACTACGATATCGAGTGGGGCCAGCCGATTGACCTGGAGGTGCTTCATTCGCGGCTCTATGAGC
>JACQPT010000216.1 GCA_016207415.1 Ignavibacteriales bacterium | reverse complement strand
CAAATCTACAATGCTTTGATTCAAACCGGGATTCTGGAGCCCGAACGCTCCACCATGCTCAGGGAAATAGAGCAGGAAATTCGCCAGAACGCGGACTTGACGAGAAAGCCGCAGGCAAACGTGAAACCGAAATAACAAAGGAGAACCATGCAGCAGGCTGCCAACGCACGATTTCTCACTCTGGCCTCAGATAAAACCCTCATACAAGCTTTTTCGGTTCTTGCCTTCGCAATTTTCACTGCCATCGGTGCGCAGGTTGAGATCCCCCATCAGCCCGTACCGTACACCATGCAAACTCTGTTTGTGTTGTTGGCTGGAGGCATGCTTGGAAGACGAAATGGGTTCTTGAGCATGTGTGCCTACCTCGGCCTTGGTTTGATGGGGATGCCCGTGTTTTCGGGGGCAGGGTTCGGCTTCGCAAGGATTCTCGGGCCTACAGGCGGCTACCTCCTTGCGTTTCCGCTAGCGGCGTTTGTGGTTGGCTACCTCGTGCATTTGCGAATGAACTTCGGCTGGATACTCGCGTCGATGCTTGCGGGGTTGCTCATCATCTTCACTCTAGGAACCGTTCAGCTTAATTTCGTTTACACTCACGATTGGAATGCGGCCTTCTCCTCAGGGTTCCTCATCTTTTCGTGGTGGGACGCCGTGAAGCTTGTTGCCGCGGCGACGATTGTGTGGCAATACAAGCGGATGATTGACAAAACCGAGAACTTATCCGGAGCGAAGGATCTGACGAAAACATAATCTCCTTTGTTTTGGTTACAATTTGTTTTTCCCGCCAATTTCTTCAAGCAACATCTTTATCCTCTCCTCCAAAAGCCTAATCGTTTTTCTAAACGCCTTCTTTCGATCTTCATTTGTGCCCGGCGCAAAACTCGGGTCTTCAGTGCTCCAGTGAAGCTGTTTCTTAGTGCCCAAAGAGACCGGACATTCCTGAAGGGCATCATCACAGAGAGTAATAACGTAATCAAAAGGCTCCCCGTCGAATCTTGATAACGATTTGGATTCTTGTGCCGTGATGTCAATTCCGTGCTCGAGCATTGTCTCGATGGCAAGCGGGTGCACGAAGCCCGTGGGATGTGTGCCGGCGCTATGGACCTCCAATTCATCGCAACTCAGGTGACGAAGAAGCCCCTCCGCAATATGACTGCGGCAACAATTGCCGGTGCAGATAATAAGGATATGAGGTTTGGGTTTTGTTTGCACTTCGTTGGGTTGTTCGGGAGCAGAGCTCCCTCACAACTTGAGAGTCATGTGTTCCGTCGTCTACAAAAAGCTCAAAAGTTAAAGCAATTACAAGGTTTGCGCGCACGCTGTTGATTCTGATGGTTGAACTCGGTACAATACCGGCACCAATCACGACACTTTCCGGGGAGGCATGAATCACCTGTCTAAGTGGGTGGCATTGTATCTCGCCATCGACAGCGCCCTGCTTATCTTTGGTTTAATCAATATTCTTTCCCTGCCGCGACGGGCGCGCGTCCCCTTTGACGCTTACACAAGCGAACAAACCGTCATCGTTGCCCATATCTTTGACGAAAAGCCAAGTAGTGATCTGGCCGAGGGCGACGAGATTCTGTCCTGGAACGGAAAGGGTGTCGTCAATCCGGAAATGTTGGAGATTCTCGGCGACCTCTCGACAGTGGACCAAAGCGTGGATATTGAATTCCGCAGAGCGGGCGAGCGAAGGTCGGCGGAGGTGACTCTCGTACCTTTTTATTCGACATCGCGGTTTGTTGTCGTCAATATCTTTGTTGCGCTTGTTGTCTGGTGCACGGGGCTTCTGGTTCTTCTGAATCGCCAAAAGGTTTTTGTCGCCACCGTCCTTCATTGGCTGATGATCTCGCTGGCGACAATCATTCTCATGACATGGGGGCCGATTGAGGCGGGAACATTCGTTGCCCATCTGAAAAGAATCTTGTTTTTTGTGTCATACACATTCCTGGGGGCGCTGTTCCTGTTTTTCACGACCATCTTCCCGCGGCCGAAGTTTGGCTCAACCCCCATCAAGGCGGCCATCATATTTGGGCCTGCGCTTGTGTTGAGCATCATCCTGAGTTACACCTATCTGCGCGCCATTTCGAAGCTGGGCGGAGAAGATTTTTTTGTTTTTCAGGGTGTATTCGATGTGTTCCACATTGTTCTTGCCGGCAGTGCACTCGGCGGGCTCATCAATCTCTTTCACTCCTTCAAGACTTCCGAGCGAAAAGAAGACCGCGCCCGAATCCAGTGGGTTCTCCTGGGATTTGCCGTCGGGGCGACGCCGTTTGTGTTTTTGATAGTACTGCCGCAGCTTTTCAGGCCGGCAGGCTTGGTTCCTGAGGAGTACGCAACGCTCTTTCTCCTTGCCGCGCCGCTTTCACTCGCCGTTTCCTTGTTGCGATACAGGCTTTTTGACGTTGAGCTCTTTATTAACCGAAGCATCGTGTACGCGATGCTTACCGTGTTTATCGTGGGGCTGTATGTTCTTTCTGTTCTTCTCTTAGTTTCCGTTCTCGGTGATGAGAGAGTGTTTGCCGAATACGGGTTTGCTGTCGTGGTAACGCTCGTCATAGCGCTCGCCTTCAACCCCCTGCGGGCACGTTTGCAGGAATTTGTAGACAGCACACTCTTCCCGGCTCGCGGGAATTTCCGAAAGGTCATTACGCGAATAAGCCGAGACCTTCAAAGGACACTGAGCAGCGATCAACTGTTTCATTCTCTAACGGAGTCAGCGCATAGTGTTATGCCGTTTAACGCCATCGCAGTGTACAAACATGTTCCGGGCAAACTGGTGATGCAGGATTCGCGTGGCGACCCCCTCAACGAGACGTTAACACTGCGCAAGGAGCACATCGCGTTGTTCACGTCTGCGCGTGTGTTCGCGACACGTCAATCCGTAGACTTTCGCCGAGACGACGTCGATGTGTCGAAAGAAAGCTTCCTGACGAGGTTTGACTGTGCGATCTGTGTTCCCTTGCTTTCTGAATCGGGAGAGCTTTTGGGAGTTATCGCAGCCCGGCCGAGTTCAGCCACGTCGAAATTCAACGAAGAAGAGGTGGACCTTCTCCTGACTATCGCTATGCAGGCTGCCGAAATTCTCGATCGCCTCAGCCTTCAGGAAAAAATCATCCTGGAGCAAGAAGAGCGGAAAAAAATCGAAGAACTCAACAAGTTGAAATCGTATTTCGTCTCGAGTGTCTCACATGAGCTTCGCACGCCCCTCACGTCGATTAAAATGTTTGCCGAAACCCTGAGGCTGTTGAAACAGAAGGACCCGCGAAAGCGCAGGGAATATCTTGAGATTATTGAAGGCGAGACGGAGCGGTTGTCTCGCTTGATCGAGAATATTCTGGACTTCGCGAAAATTGAAAGGGGAGTAAAAGAGTACCGGTTTGCTGACAACAATATCGTTGAAACAGTACAACGGTCAATTCGTGCAATGAAGTACCAATTCTCGGTGGAAGGAGTCAGGTTCAGCTCGAAACTTCCTTCAAAGCCCGTTTCAATGCACGTCGACGCTGACGCCGTCCAGGAAGTCGTGCTCAATTTGCTCTCAAATGCTCTTAAGTACTCGACTGGAAAAAAGAAGAAGATAGCACTGCGATTGACGCGGAGAAACGGAACGGTGGCTATCGAAATCTCGGATAACGGCATTGGCATTGCCGAGTCGGATGTTGAAAAAATCTTCGAGCCGTTTTACCGGGCAAGAGGGTCGAATGTGCCACATGCTGGGGGCACAGGCTTGGGACTTGCTCTTGTGAAACATATTGTGGACGCTCATCACGGTTCGATTTCCGTCGAGAGCAAAGTCGGCAAAGGCAGCATCTTCACCGTTGAACTCCCAATTCGTACAAATGAAAACGATTCTTCTCGTTGAGGATGACGCTGCGATTCGTCTGGGGATGGAGGAAAACCTCAGGCGTCATGGGTTCCGGGTCCTTGCCGAACGCGACGGAAAGAAGGGACTTGCGTTGGCGCTCAAAGCAAACCCCGACCTTGCAATCCTGGACGTCATGCTGCCGACCATGAATGGCTTTGAAATCTGTACCTCGTTGAAGCAATCAGGTTGCACATTTCCGATTTTTCTTCTTACCGGGCTTTCGGCCGAGGCGCAGAGGCTGCAAGGGCTCCAGCACGGCGCGGACGATTATATTACAAAGCCTTTCAGTGTCGAGGAAGTCATCCTGCGCGTGAAAAATGCCCTCCAACGCTCGGAGCAGCTCGGAAGCCGGGGGAAGCAAATGGACGAAGACCTTCGCAAAGCAAGGGAGATTCAGCTTCGTTCTCTTCCGCAACGAGACCCCGAAGTTCCAGGGCTCGATGTTCATGGTGAAATGATCCCGGCGTTGCAGGTCGGCGGCGATTATTTCGACTACCTGCGGTTGCCGGAAGACAAATTTGGCGTCATCGTTGCCGATGTCAGCGGGAAAGGAATGCCTGCCGCGCTGTATGTGCAGAAGATGCAGGGAATTCTCCAGTCGTCTAAAGATCGGCTCTCGACAGCCAGGGAAATCATGAATCATCTCCAGGCTCATCTGGGGTCGACCCTGGAGGCTGCAACGTTTATCACAGCGGTGGCGGCTGTGTTCGACAGACGACGGTCAACTGTCGAGGTTGCGCGCGCCGGACACTTGCCTCTTCTTGTACGACGGGGAAGAAGAATTCAAGAGGTGAAACCGCCTGGGGTGTGGCTGGGAAAAGCTGAAATGAAAGCGTTTGAGGGGATGATGCAGCCGGTTTCTCTTGATGT
>JACQPT010000020.1 GCA_016207415.1 Ignavibacteriales bacterium | reverse complement strand
TCCCCTCCTGGACAGGAGGGCCCTGGCCTCAACGCCGCTGGGGTGGTCGAGCCTGAAACGCAAAAGGCGCCGGTTGGCGCCTTTTTTGTGTAACATGTAAACCTTCGGAAGGTCAAGACAGAACGATGCGTTGCGAAGGAGTTCCGCTCCTGAGCTACAGGGGCGTTGGAAATTCTCCAACGGCGGGTTACTCGTTGTTCGGGAGCAGAGCTCCCTCTCAACGACAAAAAAGAGAAACAAAAAAGAAGTGAAAACCTTTTTTCCCCTCCTGGCCAGGAGGGGTCTGGCTTGAATCTACGCTGGGGAGGTCGAGCCTAAAACGCAAAAGGCGCCGTTGGCGCCTTTTTTGTGTAACGTGTAAACCTTCGGAAGGTCAAGACAGAACGATGTAACCTTCCGAAGGCCTCTTATTCTTCTTCCACCGTCGAGGCAAGAACCTCTTCCAACGCCGTCATTCCCTCCTTCATGCGCTCCATGCCAGAGCGGCGCAATGTCCACATACCATCCTTTGCAGCCTGTTCTCGTATTTGGTTTTCGTCGACTTTATCGCCGGCATTCAGAATGATATCCTTGATGGCCTTGGTGAAGTACAGCGCCTCATGTATGGCAGCACGGCCTTTCCATCCGCCGTTGCATTTATCGCACCCATTCGGCTTGTAAATCGTGTGCTCCTTCAAATCGTCTTCCGTGAATCCAAACTTCAGTAAATCTTCCTTGTCGCCGTCGTCAATAGGTTGCTTGCAGACTTTGCAGAGCGTGCGGATCAAACGCTGGGCAACAATGATGTTGATGGCGTAGGCAATCAGGAAGGGTTCGATGCCCATCTTGTACAAACGCGCGACGGCGCTGGGCGCATCGTTCGTGTGAAGCGTCGAGAACACTAAGTGACCTGTGTTGGCCAGCTTGATAGCCGTTTCCGCCGTGATCTTATCACGCATCTCACCAACGAGCACGATGTCCGGGTCGTGACGCAGAATACCGCGGATGGATTGCTCGAACGACATCTTCGGCCCGATCTTTAATTGACGCGCTCCCTTAATGATGTACTCCACTGGCTCTTCGATCGTCAACACGTTTACTGTTGGATCGATGACTTGATACAGCGCTGCGATCAGCGTTGTTGACTTCCCTGAACCCGTCGGGCCCGTCAGAATGATGATACCCTGCGGCTTCCCGATTGCCTTATAGAAAAACCCACGGGCTGGACCCTGCAGACCGAGTTTCTCCAAATCGGTGATGACCTTGCGGTCGTCGAGCACGCGGATGACAACGCTTTCAAATTTATGCTTGAACTCTGTCGTGACGATGGGCATGATCGAGACACGGAACCGTAGCTGGTGCCCGTCGACAACGCGCTGGATAAACCCGTCCTGCGACATTTCGCGCTCGAACCGGTCGACGTTCTTTGTACGGTCTTTCACGACCGCTAAGACAGCTTCGGGCACTGTGTTTTCCTGGCAATGCCAGACCTGCAGGTTACCGTCAAGACGGAACATGAAATTCGTCTTGTTGCCCTCTGCAGCTACGATGTGGATGTCGCTTATGTCCCGACGAACCGCTTCAACGAGAGCTCCTTCGAACAGGTTCACAAGAGCGCTCTTGTTGATTTCAGCGTTGAGCTCATCCTCGTTGACTTCGCTATCATCCTTGCCTGCGCCCTCATCGATGTTCACCTTCTCGTCCTGCAGGAGCTTGAGGAATTCATTCTGCTTCGGCGCAACCTTTTCCATAAGGTTTTGCAGTTCCTTCAGCCGAACGTAGCAGATCTCATATTTTTTGACATTAAAGCTCCGCGCAACAACGGGGAGGTTACGGTCGGTCGGGTCGGCTGCGATGATGATGAGCTTGTCCGTCTGACGTTCGTCGTACTTGAACGGCAACATCTTCGCCATCGACATCATTTCGCGCTGCTGGTCCGAAAGCTGGTCGACAAACTTCTTGACAAAGGCGATTCTGGGGTCGTCGATTTTTTCGTCGGCAAGGTACAATTCGCGGAAGGCATAGAGGTTGGCAACTTCGCGAAACACGGCATCATGGTCGGCCCCGAATTCCGACACCAGGATCTGGCCAAGGTTCTTCCGGTTCTTCTTGTTGTCGTCGGAATCCTTGAGCTTCAGAGATTTTTCAAGGGTCTCAAAATCGATGATGCCTTTCTTGAGAAGGGTGTAGCCGATTTTATCAGTTATATCTAGTTCGGGCATTGAAAACTCCTGTTCGCAAGCTCTGACGGAAGG
>JACQPT010000210.1 GCA_016207415.1 Ignavibacteriales bacterium | reverse complement strand
GCGCGTCCGGTTTAATCGTTTCCTGGAAGTGCGCGATGCTCCGTATATGGTCTCGACACAAAAAGCTCCGCGGGAGAGGAAACGTGAATTGTTGCCGGATATTCACCGCCCTCATCGTTCTGAGAAATTTGTGATCGTGACGCCGGAGACGGTGCTTGTGTCAGCCATCGAGCTGAATATCGACAGCATTCGCCAGTCGTTTGAAATGCACTTCCGCCACATGCCGCCGATGATTCCCCGCGCCGATAGAATTCTCCGAAGGCTTGCTGAACGAGAGCTTGCCGCGTTTCCCCGCACGCCAACGATGCCACGGTCGTTCCAAGTTTACGGCGATTCACAGGTTTTCAGCATTGAAATCGAAAAAGAAATGGCAACCCCTGAAATAGGGCGTATGCATATCGAAGTACTTCCCAGAATGCGGACGGCAACCAGAACACGTCCCGCCATGAGAGGATTTGGATTCCAGTTTGTAGCCCCAGGCGGCACAGAGAGTCTTAACGTCAAGGTCTTTGACGAATCTTCGTTCGACTCGATGATGCATTACCCGCCACTGCGGTATCAAAAACGCTATCCGCCGAAACTGGACAGCTTGATGCGTGTGATGGAGCAAAGAAGACTCCGCGAGCAAACTGATTCACCCAAGGTCCCAACCCGGGAAGAGCCTTGAGGAAACGCGTAAGGGAGTGGACCTGAGAAATCCGAGGTGGGCTTCTGCTCGCGCTGCTTTTCCCTGCCACGAAACAATTCTCGTTGACTTTCCGGCCAAATTCCCCTATATTTCCAAGCTTTAAAAAATCGAAAAGTTTGTTTTACTGAGGATTTCATTGGAAACATCGCCGAAAACAAAGTTCTTCAAGCAATCGGAAGTTCCGCAAAAATGGTTTGTCGTGGATGCACAGGGCAAAACCCTCGGCCGCATCGCCTCACAAGTTGCGCGGATTCTCCGGGGAAAACACAAGCCGACCTTCACACCCAACGCCGACGTCGGTGATTACGTCGTTGTCGTGAACGCTGATAAAGTTCATGTGACCGGGAAGAGGACGGAGTTAAAAGAGTTCTATCGTAATACGGGATACCCCGGCGGGGCACGTTTCACCAAGTTCAAAGAACTTATCGAAACCCGGCCAGAGTGGGTGTTTGAGCATGCGGTGAAGGGAATGATACCTCATAACCGACTCGGACGGAGAATCATCCAGAAGTTGAAAGTCTACCGGGGCTCTTCTCATCCGCACTCAGCACAGAAACCCGAGTCGCTCTCTCTCTAAGTCAGGAAAAAGGAGATTATGCCTGCATTTATCACAGTAGGTCGTCGTAAGAATGCGGTTGCTCGAGTAAAACTCGTCGAGGGATCGGGAAAGATCACGATTAACAATCGGGATCTCGAGAACTATTTTGGCATCGAAGTGCTGCGGGGAGAAGTAAAGAAGCCCTTTGCCGTTACGGAGACTCTCGGCCGCTATGATGCCAAAATCAGCGTTGCAGGCGGCGGCCCGACGGGCCAGGCCGGGGCTATTTCGCTGGGTATCGCCAGGTCGCTTGTGACGATTGACGAGGATTTGCGAACGAACCTGAGAAATGCCGGACTACTGACGCGCGACCCGCGCATGGTTGAACGGAAAAAATACGGCCAGAAAAAAGCGCGCAAGCGGTTCCAGTTCTCGAAGAGGTAATCAAACAGATCTCAAAGTGCTTGTCATGGGTTTAACAGTGTTGAACGTGCAGGTTGGCAATCCCTCGAACCCAAAGAAGTTGAAAGAGCTTGAGTTCTTGGTCGACTCCGGAGCCGTCCATTCCGTTGTTTCAGTATCTGTTTTGAGGGAGCTGAAGATCAAGCCGGTGAAGAAAGAAGAGTTTCGCTTGGCCAATGGGGAAAGAATCGTGCGGAAAAAAGGGTTCGCGTTCTTCAAGTATGGAGAACGAATTGGCGGGGCGGATGTGATTTTTGGAGAAAAAGGAGATAGCGTGCTTTTGGGGGCACTCACTCTTGAAGCCCTTGGATTGAGCCTGGATCCACTCAGGCGCGAGCTGAAAGAGTTGCCGATGATGCTTGCGGTAACAAGCACATCTACTCCTAAGAATTAATGGTTCGACCTTCAGGGTCGGATACGCTGAAACAAATCAATCATATTCCCCGATTCAACCGGCAGTGTCTCGGCCGCTAAGATGCGGCAAGGATTCCGGAAGAAGACGACGGGAATAGTCGACCCGCGATTTACGGGGTCCGCGCAAGCGGATAAACCAACTAAAAAAGGATAACACATGCCTCGTGTAGAGCTCGAAGCTCTTCTGCAAGCTGGCGCCCACTTCGGGCACTTGACCCGCCGATGGAATCCCAAAATGAAGCCGTATATTTTCATGGAACGCAACGGGATTCATATCATCGACTTGAAAAAAACCCAGGAAATGCTCGACTCGGCGTGCAATGCCGTTGCGAACATCGTCGCAGAGAACAAGAAACCTCTGTTTGTTGGGACAAAACAGCAGGCCAAGGACGTTGTAAAGGAAGAATCTCAACGGTGTAACGCATTCTACGTCACCGAGCGCTGGCTTGGAGGTATGCTGACAAACTTCACTACTATCCGTAAGAGCGTGAAACGCCTGACGAACATTGAGAAAATGGAAACCGATGGAACGTTCGACAGCATAACAAAGAAAGAGCGTTTGCACTTGAACCGTGAGCGCGAGAAACTTCAGGATGTGCTGGCCGGCGTCGTCGAGATGACGAGGATCCCAGGCTTGTTGTTCGTCGTGGACCTGAAGAAAGAAGCCATTGCAGTGAAAGAGGCCCATCGACTCTCCATACCCGTTGTCGCAATTGTCGATACAAATACAGACCCCGAGATCGTTGATTACCCGGTCCCTGCAAACGACGATGCATTAAAATCGATTCAGATAATTACGAGGTCGGTGGCGGACGCGGTGGTCGAGGGCACGCAGAGAGCTTCGGCGAAAAGAGCCGCTGAACTCGAGGCACATGAAACGGAAAAAGCAGCTGATGCAGCGGTAAAAGCATAGGAGTACGAGTTTCTATGGCAGTGATTACGGCAGAACAGGTAAAGCAACTGCGCGAGAAAACCGGCGCAGGCATGATGGATTGCAAGAGAGCGCTCGAGGAAACGAACGGAAATCTTGAACAGGCTGTTGAATACCTTCGGAAAAAAGGAGCAGCGACCGCAGCCAAAAGAGCCGACAAGGAAACGAACCAGGGTGTGGTCGAGGCCTACATCCACGCCGGCGGACGCATCGGCTCAATGGTGGAATTGAATTGCGAGACGGATTTTGTCGCAAAGACCCCCGACTTCAAGCAACTTGCGCACGACATCGCCATGCAAATAGCCGCCATGAGCCCCGAGTACATCTCCCGTGACCAAATCGAAAAATCAACCCTCGACAAGGAGCTGGAGATCTACAAATCTCAGGCGATGAACGAAGGCAACCCCGCGACCATAGCGGAGAAAGTTGCTCAGGGAAGACTCGAAAAGTTCTACCAGGAAACAGTGCTGCTGGAGCAGAGCTTTATTAAAGATTCCGGCAAAACCATCAAAGACCTTCTCGACGAAGCGACGGCCAAAGTGGGAGAGAAAATCTTCATTCGCAGGTTCGAGCGATACCATCTCGGGGAAAACCATTCATGAGTCAGTAAATCCCGAAGCGATTCGGGATTTTTTTTGAAAACAAGCGAATGCCAGAACTGAAATATAAGCGCGTTTTATTGAAGCTGAGCGGTGAGTCCCTTCTGGGGAATCAGGATTACGGGATCGACTCGCACGTCCTCACACATTACGCCGAAGAGATACGGGAAGCGCAAAAGCTCGGCGTCGAGGTCGGTATCGTCATTGGCGGAGGAAACATTTATCGCGGAATAGAGAATTCCTCGGACGGCATCGACAAGGTCACGGGCGACCATATGGGCATGCTTGCGACTGTCATCAACGCCCTCGCATTACAGAGCGCTCTTGAACATCGCGGCGTCAAAACACGATGTCTCACCGCCATCAACATGGAGAAGGTTGCCGAGCCATTTATTCGACGTCGTGCCATTCGACACCTTGAAAAGGGAAGAGTCGTCATTTTTGCCGCAGGTACAGGAAACCCCTACTTTACCACAGATACGGCTGCCGTCTTGCGCGCGATTGAAATCGAAGCCAATGTCATTCTGAAGGGAACGCGTGTGGACGGGATTTACGATAGCGATCCGGAAAAAAACGCCGGGGCCGTCCAATTCTCGGAGATTTCCTATACCGACATCATCAAGAAGAATCTGCGGGTGATGGATTTAACGGCGATTACACTCAGCAAGGAAAACAAGCTCCCGCTCGTCGTCTTCAACATGAACATCAAAGGGAACCTCAAGCGTGTCGTTATGGGGGAACGCGTGGGCTCGAAGGTCGCCGATATCCCCATCACGGTTCACTAACCACTCCAACAACAATCGGACAACATCGTGGTCAAAGACATCTTGAAGAACGGTGAAGACCGGATGAAGAAAGCGGTTGAGGTTGTGCGGGAAGAACTTGTGAAGATTCGAACGGGAAAAGCAACAACAGCTTTGCTGGACGGCATCCGCGTTGAATACTACGGTCAGATGACGCCATTGAACCAGGTCTCCAACGTCAGCACCCCTGACGTTCATACCATCGTTGTCCAGCCGTGGGAAAAGAACATGATCCAGCCGATTGAAAAGGCCATTCTGAACGCGAACCTCGGGCTCAACCCTATCACAGACGGGAACCTCGTGCGCGTGCCCATCCCGCCGCTGAACGAGGAACGGCGCAGGGAACTGGTCAAGCTCGTAAAGAAATTCGGCGAGGAGGGCAAGGTTGCTGTGAGAAACGTCCGAAGGGACGCGATCGAGCATTTAAAAAAATCAGAAAAGCAGGAGCATTTTTCGGAAGACGACCGGAAACGCGGAGAACAGGAAGCTCAGAAACTGACGGATAAATTCATAAAAGACATCGACAACCTGCTGGCGATGAAAGAAAAGGAAATTATGGAAGTCTAGGCGTTGTGTGAGCAATTGGGTGAACGGATGAATGGAGCGGTGGATTTTGTAAATGTCCCGGGTGCGAGTCCGGGATTTTTTGTTTAACGAAACATTTCTACCGAATGAGTCGTAATCATGAGTGAAACCTTCCAAGGAGTAACTCATGTCTGAACAGCCCAAAAGACTTTATCGAAGTCAAACGAACAGAGTGTTCGCCGGGATTTGCGGGGGTTTTGCGGAATACCTTAACCTGGACCCGACGCTCATCCGCGTGCTTTGGATTTTCCTGACCGTTTTTGGCGGTTCGGGGATCATCCTCTACATCATAGCGTATTTCATCATTCCCCGGAATCCGGACCAGTCCTTGGCGGCGCAATCCTCGGGAGCAAATTTGCAGGCCGCGAGAATCATCGGAGGTATCCTCGTTTTCGTCGGATCGGTCATCCTTCTGGATAATTTGGATTTTTTCCATTTTCATCGCTGGATGCGTGTCTCCTGGGAGTTTTTTCTCCCAGTCATGCTCATTGCGGCTGGAGTGTACATGCTCATGCGGCGAAGTCAGGAGAGTGCTCCACCTTCTGAATCCCCTTCGGGTGGCCAGGAAGGAGGGGCTGCATCGGGACAAGGCTCGACAGGCTCGGCGAGGAGATTGGAACGATCAATCGTGGACCGCAAGTTCCTCGGTGTGTGCGGCGGGCTCGGCAACTATCTTGGCATCGACCCCACCATTGTGCGGATTCTCTTCGTTATGTTTGTTTTGATGTCATTCGGTTTTGGGTTTGTTCTGTACTTTATCCTTTTCCTCATCATGCCTGAGGAACGGCTGATTGTCTCATGACCACGCCAGCCACGACACCGAGAAAAGAGATCTCAGTACTTTTTCTCGGCATTCTCTTCATCGTACTCGGCCTGGCCCTGTTCCTCGATCGTCTCAATGTGGTGACCTTCGGCTCGGGAAGGTTTGTGTGGACGGCAGTTGCGGCTTTCGGTGCGGTGCTGATCGTGTTGGCGTTTGTACGTCGAAATCGCAAAAGTCTTTTTTGGGGAAATCTGCTTTTGTTTTTTGGAGGATGCGTCGCTCTGTACCACTGGCATGTCATTCCGCGCGGTGATTTTTATATCCTGCCGCTTTTTTCCATTGCACTCGGCCTTTCATTTTTTACGAGCTATTTGTACAACCCGGGCAACTTTGTTATTCTCGTTCCGGCGACTATCTTTACAGGGTTTGGTGTGGTGTTTTATCTTTGGTGGTGGGAGTACATCGATTGGTTTGATCTTCGCTCCTTTGCGCGCACCTACTGGCCCTTATTATTGATTGCGTTGGGATTAGGTATGGCGCTTCGTCACCGGTCGGGCCGCTAGGCCTTTCAAAAGTCTCTTGGAAACCTTCTGAAAATCTTGAGGGCTAGCGACGTGGCGCCACGTCACTTACAACAGCTGCCCTTGGACCGTCAATGTGCTTCCAGCCAGTTCTTCCCCACACCGATTTCAACCTCAACAGGAACTCTAAGCTCCAGTGCTTTTCCCATATATTCAAGTACGAGTTTTCTCATGCTTTGTTCTTCATTCTTTCGGATTTCAAACACGAGCTCGTCGTGAACCTGGAGAATCATCGCGCTTTTTAGTTGCGTTCTTCTCATGGCCTCGTCGATCCGGATCATCGCCAATTTGATCATGTCCGCCGCGCTTCCCTGAATCGGCATGTTGATGGCCTGTCGCTCTGCGTTTCCACGGATATTCTGATTCCTGCTGTTAATATCTGGCAAATGGCGCCGCCTGCCCAGCAGTGTTTCCACGTATCCTTTTTTTCGCGCTGTGTCGATAGTATCGTTGATGTATTGTTTCACCTTGGGGAATCGTTCGAAGTATTTTGCTATGATCTCCTTGGCTTCGGTTTGTGTGATTTCGAGCCTCGTTGACAGTCCGAACGGTCCAATGCCGTACATAATGCCGAAATTTACTTCTTTTGACTTACGGCGCATGTCCCTCGTAACATCATTCAGTGGGACGCCGAAGACTTTTGCTGCGGTTGTCGCGTGGACATCTTCGCGATTCCTAAAGGCTTCAGCCAGCCCATCATCTCCGGAGATATGGGCCATTACTCTCAACTCAATTTGCGAGTAGTCGGCAGACATGATCAAGCCGTCGACGTGGCCCGGGATAAATGCCTCACGAATTGATCGCCCAATGTCGGTTCGTATGGGAATGTTTTGCAGGTTGGGGTCGCTGCTGGAGAGCCGTCCAGTTGCTGCAACAGTCTGGTTGAAAGAGGTATGCACACGCCCAGTGCGTGGATGAATGAGCTTCGGCAAGGCTTCGACATACGTTGATTGCAGTTTGGCCAGCTGACGGTACTCGAGAAGTTTCTCCACAATGGGATGCTCGTCGACGAGTTCTTCGAGTACACCAACATCTGTTGAAAATCCCGTCTTTGTTTTTCTGACGGTACGAAGTTTCAATCGGTTAAAAAGGACTTCTGCGAGCTGCTGAGTGGAATTGACGTTGAAGGGTTCTCCCGCCAACGAATGGATTTGGCGCGTCAAGTTGTCCAGCTGATGCTCGAGGTCTTTTGACATGCCTGCCAGAAACTCTACATCAATGCCAACCCCGGCCTGTTCCATGCGCGCCAGTACAGGCACGAGAGGAAATTCGATATCTTCGCACAGACGGTTCATTTCCTCTTTTGCAAGCCTGGATTGGAAAACCTCATACAAACGGTGCGTGATGTCGGCATCCTCGCAAGAGTAGTCGCCGAGGTCCTGGACCTGCACGTCACGAATGTCTTTCTGAGCTCTGCCGGATCCCGTCAGGTCCTCATATGAGACCATTTTGTAATTCAAATATTCGCGGGCAACATCATCCAAACCATGCCGGCCATCGGCTCTCAGAACGTAGCTGGCAATCATCGTGTCGAAGACAGGGCCGTCAATTGAAACGCCATATTGAGACAAAACATTCATGTCGAATTTCAAGTTGTGGCCGATTTTGATGATCTTCGTGTCTTCCAAAAAAGGCCTAAGTTGCGACATGACGGCATCAGCGGCCAAACCTTTACCAGGTTGGGGTGTCACTCCCGGATTGCCGAAAAGGTCGGTGTCCCGGGGCGTTTCTAAAAGGATCGAAATGAACCATGCTTCGCGCGGCTTGAGCGAAATTGAAATTCCCACGAGGGAAGTCCGCAGTTCATTGGTCGAAGTTGTCTCGGTGTCGAGCACCAACTGTTTTACAACCTTGAGCCGCCCACACAAATCGAAAAGTTGAGTCTGGTTGGTGATCAACGCATACAAATGCCGGTCTTTTGTGATGTCCACAGGAGTTTCCGGCGGTGGGAAGGAAACTGATGTTTCCTCTGCATTCTTGCCGACGCCTCTTTCTCGCAATCTGCGTGCAAGCGATTTAAACTCAAGTGAATCGAAAAGGCGCAACAAAGCGACCGTGTCCTGACCGCCAGCCTTCATCGTGTGGAAGTCGAGTTTGAGAGGCACTTCTGTGTGAATAGTGACGAGTCGCTTCGACATGAATGCCATATCCTGGTTTTCCGACAGCTTTTTCTTTACTCCTTTCTGGGGAATCTTCTCAAGATTCTGATAAATCTCGTCGAGAGAACCGAATTGCTGGACGAGGGGAATGGCAGTTTTATCGCCGATGCCGGGAACTCCAGGGACGTTGTCTGAGCTGTCACCGGTCAATCCGAGCACGTCCGTTACGAGAGCCGGAGGCACGCCGAATTTTTGAAGAACTCCATCCACATCAACGATTTCCACCTCTGTTCCTCCCTTGCCGGGTTTGTAGATTCTCGTTTTCTCGGAAACCAGCTGCATGAAGTCTTTGTCCGAAGTGACGAGGAAAGTCTGGACGTATTCCTCCTCGGCTTTTTTGGCCAGTGTTCCCATGACGTCGTCAGCTTCATAGCCGTCAACTTCGACGACCGGAATGTTGTACGCTTTGACAACATCCTTCAGCGTATCAAGTTGAGAGAACAGATCCTCCGGCATCTTCTGGCGGGTAGCTTTGTATTCCTTGAACTCCTTGTGACGGAAAGTCGGCTTGTGTGTATCGAAAACGACAGCAATGTAATCCGGGTTTTCATCGTCGAGAATCTTGTTCAGAAAAGTGACGAATCCGTAAATCGCACTCGTATTCTCGCCTCTCGAGTTCACAAGCGGCCGCTGGATGAAGGCGAAGTACGATCGGTAAGCAATCGCCATGCCGTCGATGAGGAAGAGCGACTCGCGTCGTGTTTTTTCGTTTTCTCTCGTTGCCATGCCTCACTCAAAATACCCGAAAATCGTCATTTTAGCCATTGGGATGTTACCTCATTTCGTTTCTTATAGTAGGGGGAAGAACACAACGGAGACACCGAGGACACTGAGGTATGATAATCGAGAGCCGGTTAACAGGGAAGATTATTGGAGCTGCCATTGAGGTGCACAGAATTCTCGGACCGGGACTTCTGGAATCATCTTATGAGGAAGTCCTGTGTTATGAGCTCTCTGTTCTTGGCCTGTACTTTGATAGACAACAACCGTTGCCAGTGGTCTACAAAGGAATTAAACTCGATTGCGCGTACAGACTCGACGTTATTGTTGAGAAAAAGATCATTTTGGAACTGAAGTCTGTTGAATCTTTGCTTCCGATCCATCAGGCACAATTGGTGACGCATCTCAGGCTATCAAGGCTTTCGGTTGGCCTGCTGATTAATTTCAATGTTGCCGTATTAAAAGACGGGCTCAAGCGGCTCGTCAACAATTTCGACGAATCCTCCGCGTTCTCAGCGTCTCAGCGGTGAACAAGAAGGAGGAAAATGCCAAACAAGATCAGGAACACAGCCACGATTTTCCGAAAACGTTCCAACGACACTCGTTTCAGCAATTGCTTTCCGACAAGCGTTCCGCCAAAGGCCACAAGAATGGTCGCCCCCACTGGAAGCACCGCCTCTTTCCACAGTTCCGACTGCTGATAAATGTAGATGGGAATTCGCGTGAGGTCAATCAAGATTGCGATGGAGGTTGCGGTGGCGATAAAGGCCTCTTTTGAGAGATTGTAGTTCAACAAATAAGCGCTTCTGATTGCACCCTGGTTTCCGATGACTCCGCCCATCAGTCCGGAAAAAAATCCGCCGAGAGAATCGAACCGTCGTGGAATACGAAAAGAAGATTCACGGGGAATAAACTCGAAGACGCCGGTGACAAGAAGAAAGAGAGCGAGGCCAATCTTGACCCACAGTGGCTGAACATAGCCTTGGAGCAGTGATCCTGCCAAAGCGCCCGCAACGCTGACAAATCCGAATTTCATGAGAACAGTTCGGTCGATATGTCTCGCAAACAAACCGAGTTTTAACAAGTTATTTGCTAGATGAACGATGGAAACGAGGAATACGGCGGTTTTGACGTTATAGAACAGCGTAAACGTCGGCGTCAAGACGCTACCGACGCCAAAGCCCGTGAGCAGGGTAATGACACTGATGAAGAACGCTGTAAGGAGCGTGAGAAGAAAGGATGAAATGTCCATGCTGAATCTACTCATCCATAGTGACTGCAGGTTCGGCCGGTTCAATCGTCCTCGCCGCCAGGTCCCGATTCTCCTTCATGTCGATGAAGAACAACCGAACAAGCACGACAGCAATTATCAGAATGCCTCCCGTGACAAAAAAATTCTCCCTCAACCCAACATGCGCGGCTATGTAACCTCCTGCCGGAGGGCCGACCATGTTTGCCAGGATATTAACGCTCGACGCGATTCCCATAATGCCGCCGCGCCGTTCGAGGGTCGAGTTCTTACTGACATAGGAATACAGCGTGGGAAGCATCCCTCCGAGACAGAAGCCAAGAGTTGCACGAAAGAAGATTAATTGATATGGATTCGTAACCAACCCTTGCGCGGCGTACGAAATGCCGGCTCCGAACAACGCGATAGAGAGGTTTTTCCGGTAACTCTTGGCGTCGTTTCTTTTTCCCCACCACGGCGCCGAAATGACCGTGAAAACGCCAACGACGGAAAAGATCGCACCCGCCAGAGTGGCGAGGTAGGCTGTGTTCGAGACAAGCGATTCCACGTAGAGCGCAAAAATGGGTTGGATCATGAAAACCGAAGCCTGCGAAATCAGCATGATGCCCAGCGCAATGCGGATTGGTTTTGACTGAAACGCGTATGTGTAGTTGCTTGCGATCGAATGTCCCGGCTGTTTGTCTATCGTCGGGGCGTGCGTTTCCTGGACAAACCTGACAATGAGAAATCCGCTGGTGATGCAGAGAGCTGCCACGACGAAGAAAACAGGCCGAAATCCAACCGCATCGGCCAGGGACCCGCCAACAAGCGGACCGATGACATTTCCGCTCGATTGCGCTGTCTGCAGGAGACCGACAGCATATCCGGCTTTTTCACGTGGGGTGTTAGCGGACACGAGAGCCAGCGCCGCAGCGAGGAACCCGCTGATGGCTCCTTGAATCATCCGGAAAACGAACAGCATCTCAACATTCGGAGCAACGGCGATAAGGAGCTGAGAAATCCCGAGGCCAAACACTGCGCGCACAGCCATGAGTTTTCTGCCATAACGGTCTCCAAGATATCCCCAAACTGGAGTTGAGAAAAACGAGATAAAGAAAGGTCCGGCAAAAACAAATCCGCTCCAGCGAGCAACGTCCTCAGGTGAAGTCACGCCGAGCGAACGGATGTAAAACGGTAAAAAGGGCACGACAAGACTCATGCCCATCATCGCAATGAATTGGGCGGCCCAGATGATGTACAGGTTTCTCCGCCAGGGTTCGAGCTTCGTCGTCATTGTTTTTTGACCTCACCCTGCCCCTTTCCTACGTCTGCTTTACACAATATAGGAG